>DAONEO010000005.1:0-10072 GCA_035403145.1 Candidatus Omnitrophota bacterium
GCTGTCACTGACGATTGCTGGCATTTTGCCCCTGTCTCTGTACAGGGGCCAATCAAGCTGTCACTGACGATTGCTGGCATTTTGCCCCTGTCTCTACACAGAAACTGATCAAAATTCTCAACAACTTATTTTAATTTAGCCTCTTTTTAACTCTAACTAATAGAAAATTTCAATGTCCGGCCATCAGATGCAAATATATCCCGTTCATTTAACCTTTGGCAAGCAAAACTAAGTTCCTTAGCATAGAGATATCCTGGAGAAGGCAAGAAAATCACGCGAATAAATGAATTATTTTTATGCAACACAGCTCTTAAACTATAAAATTGGCTTTGAAGAAAAGAAAAATCACTGTTTTCTAGAGAATTGGGCAAAAAGAAAAATTTAACAAATAAATTAAGATAATTTAAATAATTTTTTAAAATCTCCCCATTTTTGTCTTTTAAAGCTACAATTTCACCTGATAATTTAGTAGCTAAAGAAATCTTTGAGCTTTCATTTTGCTGATAATAAACAATTTGCGATGAAAAATCCTTTAAAGCTTCAGTAAATCTGCCCCAAAATGAGAAATAATTTGATAAAACAATGTCCATTCTATCAATGTCCATTCTATTGCCATTTATAACAAATATAAGTGGTTCTGACCCATTGGCTGTTTTAACAACAATTCCCGGGAAATTTAAAGAAATATTACGTTCGGATACATTTAATCCATACCGGACTCCCTCCAATTTAAAATTAACACCAGTAAGCGAATCCGTATACATAATTTCATTTCTATTGAATTCAAGAACCCGTTGATCAAGAAATTGCCACGGCCAAAAGCCAATCAAGAAAACGGGTTTTTCCGATGGCTGTATTTTACAGATAAACAATTCATCACCATTGGATTTGTGCGCCGCTATCTTAGCAAGGGCCGTCTCCTTGCCTTCCATCGCGCTAAGAAAATTTACAAATTCCGCGGTCGGCTTATCATAACCCGGGGCCATAAATAATGCGGCAGGCTCCCCTTTCACAAGCTTCTGGATCCTACGGGTAGCCTCTGCTAACGGAGCCTCAAAAACTGCGGGAATACGTTCCGGGGAACTCCAGATAGTATGAAACTGCGGATCGCAATACGCCTTATTCCCGTCGGAGAATTCAAATACAATATATCCCACCCGCTGGCATGAATCGAGCAGGCTCTTTTGTATAACCTCCGCCGGTACCTTTGACTCAAAGGCAGCGCGTAAATCAGAGACTGCCTGGGCAGAAACTTCCGACCCTACCAATTCAGAAAGCCCGCAATCAAGCCGCGCAACATCAAACAATCCTTCATAAAGGACGCTTTCAATCCGAGCATGGGCTTCTGCAACTGATACCCCCAAAGTTTCACGCACATGAGACGCTAGAGAAGATACCCCTCCAATCAAGAAGTCAGCTGCTTTCAAAAAGATAACCCCAAACGAAGATAATTCCACTTCGTTATCTTCAAGCCTGCGCCTTCTGCCGACAGGCATACTGCAACCTGATTCCTTTAAAACAGCGTTAACGCTTGATTTTGAGAGAGTGATTTTATAAGTATTATTGACTAATTCGGTGAGTGGTCGACAACCCAAGGAAGGTTTTCTTTTTTTTTGGTCGAGGATAAAATTAACGATTTCGGGCTTTAGTTTATGGATAACTCCCATACCTTCTCCAGATTGGACATTTCTAAGTAGCTTAGTATAGCATTTCTAATCGGTTATGTCAATTAGTAGGGAGGAAATCTGCTTTCTCAGTAATCGGTTTGCAGTATTCGTTTTAAGCATAGCATTAAACGATGATCCTTAACCAAAACCCGTTATTGAATCTGAAGGATATCGCCTTTGGAGAGATTCGCAGATTGGACAGTACCAGCGGGGAACTCGACAGCAAAATTCGCAGAAATAAAAATTTTACTAAATCTCCAGGGTTGAAGACAGGGAACAATACCAACTACCTTCCCCGAAGAGGTAAGGAAAACGACATCAATTGTAAAACGCATAAAAAGAGTGTGCACTGAATTGCAGGGTTTTAAAATGAGTGCCGCACCCTGCGGTAAAAATCTCCGACCAAGAAGCCCTTTCATGCGCGCAAACAAAGAATCAGCCATTACTGCCTGATCGCTTACTACCAGATTCTTGGTTTGATTAAAAACTCTCATTGAGCGGATTTAAAAATCGAATCGGGGAGTGGAATACCTTTGATACGGATTTCATCGGTAAAGGTGGGGATATAGCCGGTCGCCTGGAAATTTCCTAATACCTTGCCATGTTCATCAAGGCCGCCTTGTTTAAAAACAAAGATATCTTTAAGATCAATATGTGTTTCATCAAGCATCCCGGAAATTTCAGAAATCTGAATTATTTTACGTGAACCATCGGAAAGCCGGGCGGTGTGTACGACCAGATCAATAGCCGAAGCGATCATTTCCCGGATAGCGCGGATCGGCAGCTCAACGCCGGACATTAATATCATTGAATCAAAGCGCGCCAAAACATCCCTGGTTGAATTGGCATGAATCGTCGTCATTGAACCGTCGTGGCCGGTATTCATGGCCTGGAGCATGTCGAGCGTTTCAATACCGCGGCACTCCCCGATAATGATACGATCAGGCCGCATACGAAGCGTATTGCGGAACAAATCACGGATCGTAATAGCACCCTTGCCCTCAATATTCGGCGGACGCGATTCAAGACGGATCCAATGCTGTTGGCTCAGCTTTAATTCTGCGGCGTCTTCAAGGGTTAAAATACGTTCGTTCTCGGGTATAAAACTTGATAGAACATTAAGCATGGTTGTCTTGCCGGAACCGGTACCGCCGGAAACAACAATGTTTTTTCGGGACACAACGCATGCCTTCAGAAATTCGGAAATATCCTTATTCATCGCATTGAACCCGATCAACTCCGCAATGGAAAATTGCTCTTTGCGAAATTTACGAATTGTAAGCGACGGACCCGTTAACGAAAGGGGAGGGATAATGGCGTTCACGCGCGAGCCGTCCACAAGACGGGCATCAACCATAGGGACTGACTCGTCGATACGCCGGCCAATAGGCGCAATGATACGCTCGATAATCGTCTTAACCTGGTCGTTTGAAATAAATTTCTTGCTCGTCAACTCTATCTTACCGTGCTTTTCTATATACACTTCATCCTTATTATTGACCATAATATCTGTTATTTCGGGATCAGCTAAAAGATCTTCAAGCGCCCCCAAACCAAGCGCTTCATCGAGGATCTCTTTGACCAGTTTCTTACGCACTTCCGATGACGAAATAAAACTTCCTGCTTCTTCGGTAAGAAGATTGGCAACCATCAGTTCCGCTTTATCTTTTAACTCTTTCGTCTTCTTGGAATCACTAAACACCTTCATATCCAGGCGCTTTAAATTCAACTGTTCAATAAGCCGATTATGTATCCGCCGTTTTAAAATCAGGATTTCATCGCCTTCCTCTTCCCCTGCTGCCATTTCAGGAGGCATTTCGGAAAGCCCTTGCCGTTTCCAGAAATCACCGGTTTTTTCAAGCGCAGCTTCTTTCAGGCGCAGCTCATCGATTTCTTTACGCTCAGTAAACAGTGACGGGTTTGTCGCGATCTCATGCGCAAGTTTCTTGATCGAAAGGGCGACTTTCGTACGCGGGCTGTCGATAACAACCGGAACCCCCCTGTTGACTGCCTGCCCGACGGTACGCCCATCAGAAGGCACACGTTCAATAATTTCAATAGGCAGCGTCACCCGCACTTCCTGCCAGCTTATGCTTGCAACCGATTCGGCGCGATTTAAAACCAACCGCACCATTGAAAGAGGAAAATGTAAAAACTGCAGCGTATCAAGCGCCCATTTCGTTTGATAAATTGAAAGGATATCGGGGGTTGCGACAAATAAAATAAGATTTGCCTGATTGAGGGCATTGATCAAAACTTCAGTAAAAGTACTACCGGCATCAACAACAAGATAGTCATATTCTTTGTGTAAAACAATAAATAGATCTTTAATACGGTCTACTTCCAAATGCGGGGCTTGTTGCGGGCGCAAAACTCCGGCTAAATAATCAACTCCCTGCGATGTCCGTGTTAAAAAGGTGTCTTTTTTTAATTCGCCGGTAGGTCGTTTCAACGAAGCGATGAAATCGATGGCGCAGCGCTGAGGAGTAATATCAAGCATACGCGCCATATCCCCGACGGCATGCAGATCGAGGTCAACTAAACACACCCGCTTCATTTCATCTTTCACAAGACTGACCGCAAGATTTGAAGCGATAAGCGTCTTACCCGTGCCGCCTTTTGTACTAAAGATAACAATAACTTCTGCCATATTATTCTAAGCGGTAAGCGATTGGTACGTCAATCCAGAGATCTTTTTTATCGATACTCGGCGGAAACGGCGGGTATGTTCCCAAGGCCTTTGCGACTGCCAGGGCGCTGGCATCAAGCACCTGATAACCGGACGATGTCTTGACCACGGCATCCTTTAATTCCCCCAAATACGTCAGATGTAAACTTAAAATCGTCGTTCCCTGGAAACCGCCTGTTTTTGCCACATCGGGATAGGTAAGGTTATCGAGAATGCGCTGTTTAACAATTGTAGCATACCCGCGTAACGGCTCAGGAAGAGCCGTATCGGGAGTAAGCGCGTCCTGAGGAATGAGTTTGACCGGTTTTTGTGGAACGTTCGGCGTTGACGCTTCAGGTAACGCTGTTTTCTTATCAGCGATCACCGTCGGCGTTATGGTAACAAAAAGCTCCATATCCCCCCGTTCACCGGTACCGCCGCCTTCTGTATATGTCTTTTTACGAAACGCCAAACCGACCAACGGAAGATCTCCCAGGATGGGCGTTTTACGGATATCTTCGCTCTTTTTCTGCTTGGTTAAACCTCCGATAGCAAGCGTTTGCGCGTCATTCATGAAAAGTTCGGTAACAATATTGCGCTTACTCAACGGATACGCTTTTGCTGTTGTAGTTGTCGCAGATCCGATTGTTTCGGCAGTACCGACTTCGCTGACCTCAACATTTAAGCCGATTTTTATCCTGTGATCTTCGTTAAGCGTCGGCTTGATTTTCATTTTAATCCCGTATTCCTTATATTCGACACTCGTCGATGAACCAGCGGTAGCCTGCACCGAGGTCGTAAAGACCGGTTTTTCTCCGCCGACCATCAACTCCGCTTCTTTTCCGCTTTGACAAGCAAGTCTCGGCCGGGACAAAACGCGCGCCTTGCCCTCGACAATCAACGCATCAAGCGTCACATCAAAGGCACTGCGCGTAAATTGGGAAACATAAAAAACGTTCTTAAGACCTGTCTGCGCCGTTGTCGTTGCTGCTGACAGATCAGACAAAGTAACAGAACCGGGCCAGGTAAAGCCAAGCGTTTTGCTGGCATCTTTCGTCAATTCCAGGACCTGGACTTCAATTTCAATAACCGATTCCTCTTCTTTGACTTTAATGAGATCGAGGGTTTTCTCGGAAAGTTTCCCCAAAGCAATGGCAATACGTTCCCGGTCCTGCTGTGTTTTAACAACACCCGTAAGAATAACTTTGCCTTCTTCATCTTCAGCTTGCGTAGAAATTCCGGGAATTTCAAGTTTGGCAAGCATGTTATCGATCCTGCGTTTTATTTCCGTCATATTTTCGCTGGCAACGTGCAACGTTAAGGTCTGCTCGCCGAAATTATCCCAGTATGTCAGCGTCGTCGAACCGGGAGCCTTGGGAGAAAGCGTGATCTCTGTTTTCGAAACGCCACCCACATCGGCAACCGCGGGATTGCCAATAGCAATTCTCGTAGGATTGCTAACCGGTATTATTCTGGTTTCGCCCATATACAGCTTGAGTACTTCCGCATAATCATTGGCGGCATGCGTACACAAAGGCATCATCGCAAATCCGATTATACCTATCAATAAAACCAGACCGACTTTTCTCATCGATACTCCTTTTATATATAGCATCTACGATGTATTAAAAGCGTTATTGGGAAAGCTGCATCTTATCTTTATTCATTCCGCGGTACACTTCAACATAGCCGGTTGAAGCCTGGGCTTTCTGCGCTGCAGTCGCCTCTGCCTCTGCCTGTGCCTGTGCTGCAGCAGCCTGTTCCTGCTGTTTATCCGGAGGAACGAGATACCGGAAAAGAACATCCCAGCTGGTAATTTGCATCGGTTCAACTTCCGAATCACTGGGAGAACGTAATATCAACCTGATCCTCCCTTGTTCTTGAACAAACGCTACAATAGACGCTTCTTGCGAGGTTAACGCCAGGGTGATCGGCGCATTCGCCTCAGCAGAAGATGACTCTTCTTTCTGGTAACGACGAGCAGCTTGAGCAGCACCTCCGACATCGCGGCCGACAGCAAGAACAAGCACGTTCTGAAAAAGCGGAATAACCGACGGCTGCCCAACAGTCTTGCCTGATTTATCCGTTAAAGGAATTGCTATCAACGCGATAACATCAACATAATCGCCGGCTTTAATCATTCCCGAGAGTGACGCCATATTATCGACTTGAACCGAGATCGCGCGTTTTCCGCGCGGTGTCACGTCAGAAAGAGCCCCGCTTGATTTAGGAAATGTTAATTTGGAGAGGGTGATTTGATCGCCCTGTTCAATAGGCATAACAGCCATCATACCGGCGATCCGGTCAGCTGACGTAACTGCCTGAGGTTGGATATAATCTTTCGGTACGATGCTGACATCGATCATATCCGGCGTAACCATAGCACCTTTTGCAATACTTTTCTTAGCCACCAGAACAGCGGCCTGGTTTGCCTGCATCGTTTGTATAGCCGCCTTTGCACCCGCAACAACTTTTTGTTTTTCCTGATAGACAACCTGGTTAACGCCGACAATCCCCAGAAGCGCAAGAACAACTGCCGCTGCAATCAGAATGATAGTCTTTTTTTGCACTTATTTAATCTCCCCTTCATTCAAATCAAGTTTCCCCTCGGCTGATAATTTTCCGACGAGATCCTTGATTTTTTTGCTGAGTGCGTCATTGACCAAGGCCGCCTTAATACGATCCTGAAGCTCGCTAAACGCCTGCAACTGGCCGCCGCGCTTTTCTTCAAGTTTCAAAATATAATAGTCATTGCCCGCCTTAAAAATATTGGTAATTTTTCCGACGTCCAGGGTAGGAGCGAATGCCGCGGAATAATATTCAACCGGCCTTTTGTCATCCGGGGTAATAAAACCGACATCTCCACCGGCTGAAGCGCTGGAGGCTTTTGATTTTTCTTTGGCCAAACCGGCAAAATCTGCCCCCTGCAATACCTGGATATAAATATCCTTTGCCTCCTGCTCGGACGGAACAGCAATTTCGCTGATACGGCGTTCTTCCGGTTTCATAAAGTAATCCTGATTTTTGTCATAAAACGTTCTGGCGTCCTGATTGCTCACCTGTACGGATTCCATGAGTTGGTTCAGAAGCTCGCGGACCAAAAGCTCCATTTTTACTTTTTCAAGGGACCTCTGGATCTTCTCATCGCGATCAAGCCCGCGGGCAAGCGCCTCCTGATATAAATATGTCCGACGGATAAGCTCTTCCTTTAAATAATTAATTTTGTCTTCACGGGTGGTGATCTTTTTACCTGTCTTCTGCTGATCGATTAAGCGGTTGTAGGCTTCAACCTCGTCGTTTAAATCTTCCAATGTTATCGGCATGTTGTTAACCGTAGCGACAATCGGCCCTTGCACAGCCATTGATTTGACGACAGCAACTTTTTCCTTCTTAACCGGCTCTTTGGGCTTGGCAGCAAGAAGATTGCAACCAACCAGACCGGCACTCGTAAGCAACACTACCGCAATAGCGAATTTTTGTCTCATACCCGTAACCCCCTTTAAGATTATTCCTTTTTAATTTCGTTAATAATACTGATAAGAAGTTCTGCGATTTTTGCGATAAAGAAGAAAAAGAAAAATGCAAACCCGTAAATTGCCAGCACCATAAGGCCGGACCAGCGAGGATATCCGGGGACAACCCCCGCCAATATTGAAACCCCGCCGATAACTCCCAGACACAAAAAAATCCAGGCAGCAACCTTTACCACTGCACTGGATATCTTTAAAAACCCGAGATGTTCCCGCATCAGCCCTCCCTAAGAAAAAAATAGTTCCCAACACCGCCACAGGAAATAACTTATGACTTTTATATTTTTTGTTTTATCACAAACCACTGACGAATGCAAGCACTTTTTGAATTGATACGCATAGTATACTGGCTATAGCATGGTACGATAGAACTGATACCCGTACATGCACCATTCAACTTAGCGCGCAATCCCCATGCATTTTTTACAAATTTCGGGTTCAAAAACCCCTTTTTGCAACTTCCTTCGCAACCGTTTATACGCCGGTTTCTTCCAAATGTCGATAAGTTTTTCTGTACCGACGTTCCCGAACGTAACAGAACTGAAATAATCCTGGCAACACAGGATAACATTTCCCTGATAATCAACTGCTATTTCGGGGATGACAACTCGACAATCCCGGGGAGACGAAACAGTGCCTTGCCGGATAAGCCCTCCCCTGTTACAAATAATGCTTAATTTTTCAAATGCAAGCTGCACGCCATCATGGCCATGCTCTTGTCTATACTGCAAAACCTGCGTAACGGTAGCCGACACTTCATCGGAATGGCGCGTAATAATGAAAACGCTGACTCCCGCCTGTACAAGGTTTTTATAATAATCAACCGTCAAATAATCGCCATTCGTGAATATATAAATCGCGATCAGCGGGTTTTTTCGCCGGGCATATGCAACAAAATCAATCAATCGCTCATCCAACAACGGTTCGCCATAAAGATTCGGAGCAAAAATCCCTTTAAACTTAAGTTCTGCAAGTTCATCGACGATCTTATAGAATAATGTGGCGGGAAGAAGTTTTTTGTTTTCCAGCAGGCCTCGTTCGAATATAGAATTCGGGCAATACCAACAACGCCGGTTACAATACGTTGTTGTCTCAATTGAAACAAAACTGAAGAAATCGCTCGAGCCGTATCGACTCCAATTCCGTAACGCTCGATATGTCCTGGCAATAAACGGTACCATGTATCGGAGAACCCGCCTTCTCTATGGTTTTTGAGCTACAAAAACAAACTGGAAACCAAACATATTCGGCCACAGCATACAAGCAAGGGTATCAATACGGCGCGCCAAATAAGGGAATCGCCTCCGTGCATACGACAACGGGAAATGACCGTCTGCCGTCGTCTGAATAACCATCATCCCCGCATCTGTAAGAAGCTTTTTTGCCTTACGCAGGTTAAAAAACCACCGGTGGCTTTTGTCAAATATGCCTTCGTCTGAAGGAACTGCCCGGCCGCACATCAAAGCCCAGCGGGTTTTCCAAAATGCAATATTCGGCAGTGCTACCACAAGAACGCCCCCTGGACTAAGATGCTGCGCCAGCGCCTCTAAAACACGGTGCGGGTCTACCAGATGTTCCAAAACATGGCTGCAAATAATACAATCAAAACAACCTATCTGATCAAACGCACCATGCTCAATATCAAGTTCCCAAACAACATCATAATGGTTCCGCGCCTCGGAAGCAGCCAGTGAGTTCTGTTCCAGCCCCACCAATTCGCAACGCTGCCTTTTCTTTAAATACTGGCCCAGGATCCCTTCTCCGCATCCGATATCAAGTATCCGGATAGCGGTATGCGGGATAGCGCGCAAAACAGCTTCATTAGACACAGAGCCATATCGAGTCTGCATAAATATATGTGCTAAAACTATCCCCGACAAAGAAACAGTGCCATATCAATTACAATCATCGAACACTCTCTATTATTAAACATACTGCAAGAAAACAAGGCGAGCAAATACACGACGGCTGTCGAAAAAACCTGGCCTCGGTAAAACACGGAAGAAATACAGAGCCCCAACCGGATTTTCCGCCAAAATTCTTGGCGGACCCGCCACGTTTTGTGGCGGGGAACCGCTGGATAATCAATAGCCCCAACGAGATTTGAACTCGTGTTTAGTGGCTGAGAACCACGCGTCCTAGACCAGGCTAGACGATGGGGCCGTAATCTACTCTCAGTTTAAGTTTTAAAGGTCCATCCCGTGCCT
>DAONEO010000005.1:10172-93748 GCA_035403145.1 Candidatus Omnitrophota bacterium
TTAGTACCCCTAAGCGGAATCTAAAGGGCCTTCGCAGGCTCGGGATAAATTCGCGCACATAACTTATGTCGGCACATATCAATCAAGGCTCCATAAGTTATGCGCTCATGTACGATGGGGCCGTAATCTACTCTCAGTTTAAGTTTTAAAGGTCCATCCCGTGCCTAATCGCTCAGGTTTTTCTTGAACACAGTATCTTCTTACTTAGTACCCCTAAGCGGAATCTAAAGGGCCTTCGCAGGCTCGGGATAAATTCGCGGACGGCCTAACGGCCTATGATTTACGTTGCTCCTCCAGAGCTACCGTAAATCATCCGCTCATGTACGATGGGGCCGTAATCTACTCTCAGGTTAAGTTTTAAAAGTTAACCCCCCGACACACATTGCAACGATTGAACCCGCCGAACATGTTTATCGGATGTTTCATTCTAATAGAAGCCCGGTCATTCGTCAATAAATTTATTGACCCGACGAGTGTTTACTTATATACTACAACTGTTCAAAAAACTTCCTTACCAATGATATCGACACAGACTTTTCAAATCGGCGTCGGAGCAAGCACACAGCGTGACTATATCCTGGCTGTCAAAGAGGCAATGCAGCAGGCCCGCGCCACTATTTATAATGCAAAGATCGATCTAACAATCGTCTTTACTTCAAGCGAATTCGCTCACCCCAACACCTTAAAGACAGTCAAAGACATCGTCGGAGACAGTGCCCTTATCGGCTGCTCTACAGGCGGGGTTATTGCCGGAAACGAAGTATTGCACTTTGGTATTGCTATTGCATTGATCTGCCTGCCTGAAAAAACGCATCTTGTTACCGCAGATATTGATGCCGTACAAGCCCGCACAGCGCTCAAAGCTGGCGAAGAACTCGGAGAAAAACTTGTTTCCGGATTTAGCGGCCTGCCCCGCGATTTCGGCCTCATCTTTTACGATGGATTAATGGCCGAGAACTGGAGTTTCATTGCCGGGCTGCAGGAAAAACTAGGTATCAGTTTCCCGCTCATAGGCGCTGCGGCATCAGATAATTTACAGTTTGCAAAAACGTCCGTTTTCCATAACGAACGCATCCTCCAAGACGCGGCAAGCGGTGTCCTATTCGGTGGCAGGCTGATAAGCGGCTACGGGATTGAGCATGGGTGGAAACCGATCGGTAAACCACGCACCGTTACCAAGTCGATCAACAATGTGGTCTATGAAATCGACGGGGTATCCGCAACCAACGTCTACGAAGACTATTTTGCCTGCAACCTGGAACGTCTCAAAAAAGAATCCCGGCGCATATCGATCTTATACCCAATCGGGATTTCATTGCCGGACGAAAAAGAGATCTTATTGCGCAATATCCTCTCCATAGAAAACAACGGATCGCTTATTTTTCAGGGCAATGTCCCGGAAGGAAGCCCTATCAGGTTAATGATCGGAACCAAAGAATCGTGTCTTGAGGCAACAAAAAAAGCAGCAGGTTCGGCACAACAGCGTTTTCTGGGAACACCATGCAACCTTATCCTTGTTTTTGATTCTATGTCGCGCAATGCGTTGTTAGGCAGAGACTCAAAAAAAGAAATCAAAATTATCCGCGACGTATTCGGGCCCAACGTCCCCCTTATCGGCGCCTGTACCTACGGCGAGCAATCCCCCCTTGAATCAATTAACTATAAGGGAAAGACATATTTGCACAACCAAACCATAACTATCTTAGCAATCGGAGGCTAAAACAAGAACCATGAGCGAAAGCGTCATCAATATTATCGGTCTTATTGGGTCCATCATTATTTTATGTCTCTCGTTATTGCTTGCGTTCAAAATCGAGCGGCTCAAACAAACAGAAACTGAGTGCAAAAAATTACGTAAATCGCTTGATGAAATGGATGAGCAGGCAAAGTTAATCATACGCACCGATATGGAACTGAATAAAACCCAAGAAGAACTCGATAAAAAAATATCCAGTCTCTATGCACTGCAAAAACTCTCCCGCGCCATTTCCACGACACTGGAAGAAACACAGATTTTTAAACGCATCGACGCTACAACCCTTGAAGAACTCGGCTTTGAAAGAAACTGCTGTTTCTTATGGAGCGCAGAGGCGGATCGGTTTGTGCTTCACCTGGCAATCGGTTATACCAAAGGGGAATTAGACACAATCGTCTCTTTTATTGAATCAATAAAAAGCTCCCTGCAAGACATTATTACACAGGAACGCAGCTTTTCAACGTTAACGCTTGCAAAAAACACGACGCTCCGCAACAAAGTTAATCGAATTTTCAACGTCCATGCATTTGTTGTCAGCCCCATTCTTTCGAAAGAAGGCGCGCAAGGGCTGTTCTTTGCAGGGACCAATAACCCCGATTTTACAATGACCGAAGGTGATGAGGAACTCATCGGGATCTTCGCGCATCAAGTCGGGCAAACACTTGAAAACGCCAGGCTTTTTGAAAAAACCTGGCGGGCGCAACAGGATTTGGAAAAGAAAGTCGAATTGCGTACCCATGAACTCACGCAAGCATTGGAAGAAGTTAAATTGATATCAAAAAGAAAAACCGATTTTGTCTCTGCTGTTTCCCACGAATTACGCACACCGCTCACCTCTATTAAAGGATACGCTTCTATACTGCTAGCCGGAAAACTCGGAGAGATCCCCGAGGAAGTCAGGCTGCGTCTTGAAAAAGTGAATAAACACAGCGACGAGTTAACCGGCATTGTAAACGACCTGCTCGATATTTCACGTATCGAATCGGGCAGGATCATCATGAAACAGGCATCCGTTGATTTATCGAAACTCGTTGCATCGGTCGCAGATCTTTTAAGTGTACAGTTCAAAGCAAAAGATATCACCTTCAGTGATGCAATCCCTCAAGAAGCGACGACTGTCTGGGTTGACGAAGGCCAGATTAAGCGGGTTTTCATTAATATTATCGGTAATGCTATTAAATTTACACAACTTGGCGGGAAAATATCCGTGCAAAGCTCAAAAACGGATAAGTACGTTCGAGTCGATATACATGATACCGGTTGCGGCATCCCGCCGGAAGCGCAAGAAAAAGTATTTGAAGAATTCTATCGTGTCGATAATGCCATCAATGAAACCGCCAAAGGTACCGGCCTTGGCCTGGCCTTGGTCAAGCATATTGTTGAAGCGCACGGCGGCAGGATATGGGTTGAAAGTTCCACCGGCAGAGGATCAACGTTCAGTTTCACGTTGCCAACGACCGCATAAAAGGAGCGCCATGGGATTCAAAATCTTGATTGTTGACGACGATCCCGATATCAGGGACGTACTAAAATTAACGCTTTCAGAAGAAAATTATTCTGTCACAGAAGCCCAAGACGGAGAAGCCGCGCTGAAGATAATCAACACAAAAGCGCCTGACTTAGTGCTCCTGGATTACAAAATTCCCAAGATCGACGGACGCGAAGTCTGCCGCCGCGTAAAAAAAGATCTTCTTTTACGGCACCTGCCGATCATCATGGTAACCGGCAAGGGTGATATTAACGACCGGGTCGGCGGCATTGACGCGGGCGCCGATGATTACGTTGTAAAACCGTTTGAACCAAAAGAACTTTTGGCGCGTATCCGAATGGTACTCCGCCGTACCGAACGGGATCTTGAAGCAAACCCGCTCACCAGACTTCCGGGCAACGTTTCAATCCTGAACGAACTGCAAAAACGCATTGATTCAACAGCGCTCTACGCCGTCTGCTACGCCGACCTTAATAAATTCAAGGCATACAATGATAAATACGGATTTGAACACGGCGACGAGGTTATCAAAGAAACCGCACGTATCCTTATCCGCGCAGCACAAGAGTTGGGAAACCCGGACGATTTCATCGGTCATATCGGCGGCGACGATTTTGTGGTTCTGACAACACCCAAGAAAGTCGATGAAATCTGCAAACGGATAATTTTTGATTTCGATAAAGCAGCCCCCGCGCTCTATACAAAAATAGATCGGGACCACGGATACATTATGGCTCATGACCGTCAGGGAAAAGAAGTCAAAATCGGCCTCCTTTCCATTTCAATCGGCGTTGTCAGCAATGAATACCGCAAGATCGAACACGTAGCTCAGATCGGGGAGATCGGCGCAGAGCTCAAAACCGCAGCAAAACAATTCGGATATTCAAGTTATGTGAAGGACAAACGAAAGGTAATTTAGGCTTATTTCCCCTGCCCGGGCCACCGATATGCCCAAAGTTACTCATGCTCAACCAGAATAATCACCTGGCGCAGCGAATCGGCTGTAGGCATATCGCTGATTTCTTCATCCCGGAGTATCTTTGCAAGGCAGGAAATTATCCTGGCCCGATCCCGCAGAAGAGTATTACCGGCAAGAGAATACTGCACAGTTTCAATCAGGCGCTCCGATGACGGCGTAATCCCCGCAGCAAGCAGCCGCTCAATATCCCCCCATTCCTCGACACTTTTCTTTTTCGCATTATCGGCAGTTATCGGAATGGTTGGGAAGATTGCAGCAGACGGCGCAACGACCAAAGGACCAAGCCGCAAATCAATACCGCCGGTCTGACCGGGAATCCCCGAATCATTTTCATCGTGCTTACCATTGAAAAACCCCTTCAGCTGCCGAGCCCGGTACCGGGACTCAAGCGTATCAAAAGTAAGCGCCCACGAATTACTCTTCTGCTGCAAAAACCCGGTGCGTGCGGCAAATTGACTACTGCCAGGTGACATCGTTTGCATTGTCAAGAAATGTACCTGATCTAACGGCATACGCTCAGCAAGGACTTTAGTAGAAAAATCAAACAAAAGATCGGCCACTCCAGGAAGTTCGGCATCTCTGCCGATATTGCGGTGCGATACCTCCATTTGCGCAAAAGTAAGATCACATCCGCCGCGGTCAGTGTAGTCAAGAAACGCTACACTCAGAAACCCCTCCAAATGTTCAACCCCATTGGTAACAGAGATAAGACCAAATGCAACGCTGTCATTGCCGCTTTCGATATAGTGGAAATACGGAAGCTCTCTGCCAACACCATATTTCTGTTGCATTGTTGCCTGCCATTCAGAAACTTTTACCCGATCAGAAGCAACCTCCTCTTTCCATACATCTAAAAACCGCTTATCGCGGTCGCCCCGTAAACCCCGGACAATAAAACGCACACCGCTATGCCGTAACTGACGAGCCTTGTCCGGGCCGAAATAAAGATCCATTTCTCTATCGGTAAGTTCAATCTGTTCACCGTTGCGAAGAAACGCCTGTTCCAGATGTCGAAGCGGTTGCAGAGGAGAAAACGAGGCATATTCTTCCTGCGCACGTTTCCTCATATCTTGCATATACGCCCTTGCTCTGTCATCGATAAAACTCCTCAGACGTTCTCCCAGTGCATTGTGGCTCATAAAAAGTTTTCGCTGGATACCGTCATATTCCCCATTACCGATGACATACAATGACCGATGAACACCGGCAGGAGTAAGACTTTCCGCAATTTCATGGAAAAGATATTCGGCAAGTTCTTCATCTGTTAGTTGCTCCATCAAATCAACAGCAAGCCCGACAACCGCGGTACCATCAAACGTTTTGCCGAAACCAAGCGCATAATCATGTGATGACTCAACTAACGCATTAAAAAAATAAAATGCCCGGGGATTTTGGGCCTTTAGAAAATATTCCACTCGTTGCAACAACGCACGCTGGGATCCATTCAAAGATTGCCCCTGGTGCTGGCGCAAACGGAGGATCTCCTGCAAAATCCTTGTCTGGGCGTTATTAAAACGCTCGGATTGCAACGCAGGCAAGGGTATCTCCGGTAACAAAATGCGCATATTCTCACGTGACGTTATACTCTCAATACGCGCAAGCAACGCCCCGAAAGCAATTGCTCCAACACCAGCTTCTTGCGACCTCACCTGTTTTGTGGCGCTGCCTTTCACAAGGAAATGTCTCGCCAAAACAGGAAAACCATCCCTCTTCAATACGACTAATCCGGTATTTTCTGTATAATACTGGACCTCTTCCGGCGATAATTGATGCGCAAGAACACCATCAGGTTTAAGAAGCCAATCCACTTGTCTGATAAGCCCCTGTAACACCCTTCGTTCAACATTAGCATCCCGAAATGCCGTACCGTCTATTCCGTTACAAATAACCAGGTCATACGAAGCCCCCTGAAAATCGTCACCCGTCAAATCAGCGCGGGAGACATCGGCCTGAACCAAATGCACCCGTGCCTGAAGATCGGGATCTCCGGCAAGATCCTCCTGAATCTTTTGTAAAAATTCCAGGTAGATTTCAACTGCGGTAATCTGCGCATCGGGAAACATCTGCAAAAGAAATCGCACCTCTTCGGAGCGCGCGCCGACCAATAATATCCGCGGTTTCGTAAAATTCCTTTGCGCATCTTTGAAAGCCGCAAAGAGAAGCCGTAATCGCCCAGTCGCATTGCCGGACGAAGAAGTATTAATCCACGGAACTACGTAATCTGACGGCATTGCGTTGGCAATGGAAGGCACAGCTCTTTTTTTGAGAAAAAGATCCTCATTTATTAACAACGGCGCTGCTGGTAAATAACGCTGTGGCGTCCAACTGGCCTGAATGAAATACCCGCGCGGTTTCAAAACGCGATCGGACAAAGCGAATATCCCGCTCATCACTCTGGCAGCATCATCTTTATTCAGGAACGCACTCTCATCAACCCCATTGGCAACAACCATATCAAAGGAATCAGCCGGATAATCAGTATCTGCCGATTTGATAGCACCAGCATCATCCTGGATAAGAGTAATCTGGGAACAGGCTGCATCCCAGGAAATTGGGAACCTGTTGGCCTGGCTCTCTATTCTCACTTCTTCTGCTATCGCAGAAAGCATTTCGTGATACAACTCTACAACCGTAATATGCGCACCGGGATATTTACTCAAGATAAAACGCACTTCCTCAAACCTGCCGCCAATAAGCAAAATACGCGGAGATGCGCCCAGGATATCGGAATTCCGGGCATCTGATTCCCGTTGCTGTTTTAAATCAAGCTCTATTGCAATCCATGGCGTTGCCAGCCGTATCATAGCAGTCTCAGCGCCAGAAGTAGAAACGTAGGATATTGGGCTCTTCGTCTTAACGCGAATCGGTAATGAAGAGGCTGCTGGGGCCTGCGAATCTGATTCCAACGGGACACGTGTCAAAGGGATACTCTCAGGGATAACCGGTGTTTGTGTCTCAACCACAGACGCCAAAGGTAAAACAAAATCAGCTCCGCCGCTGGTATAGGTGCGGATAACCTGCCCTGCATTTGAATACGCGGGACGCTTAACCTGATATTCACCGTCTCGAAATGATTTTTGATACTGTAAAAAATATGTTTGCTTATCCCACGGTTGAGACGAATACATCTGCCCCTGAGCGCTCGCTGCAGTCAGGCGAGCGTAAGGATTTTCGCGATTCGAAAAAGCTGCTTTACACCATTTGGCAAGAATAAGCGAATAATAGAGTTGCCGCAAGGAGGCATATTCTTGAGAAGAATTTACTGAACGGGTAAGGTGCGGGATAATGCGTTCTTTCAAAAGCTGGCTTGCATAGCGATTTAATGCTTTCATGCGCGGATCAGAGAATGCGTATTGCTGCGAACCGTTCAGATAATCTTCCTCAAGCATTACTTTAAGCGTTGCCTTATAAATATAGACTGATGGATACTGATTGGAAGCACTCGGCTTTGTCTGACGAAGGATAATCTCACCCGGGACAATCCAGGGACGGGTCAGTGTCGGAATAGTAACCTGTTGACTGCCAAAAAGCTCTTCCGCTTTATGATAAAGCTTATCCCAATACTCTTTCCCTTCTTGCGTATCGGGCGAAGTTGCCAGCGCAAGATCTTTCTTCAGGCGGACATCTGCCTCAAGAAGTATTCTGCCGGCTTCAGTACCTTCAAGCTTTTGATCAATAATACGTTCCGGAGAATCCGGCCGTAAGTTAACCCAAAAAACGCTGCCGGGTAAACGCATCGCAGTTACAAAATAGCGGATCAATTCTTTGCTTGAAACAGCAAGTTCCTGCGCTGAAAGATTTTTCCTATCCCCCTTATCAAGCAAAAAATCGACGTGCCGGGTAGCTGGATTAATCTCAATTGAACGCAAAACTACCGGCCGGAAAAACTGCGGAGGAGAAAAAACTCCGGCAGCCCGTGCCAGTGCGTTCGATAAATCAACACTCTGGGCGACACATGTTTGTTGACAGAAAAATACGCAACAAAGGAGTATTGAAATAATTTTATTTATTTTTTTCATCATTGTACATGGGTACCGCTCGTAAAAATAAAAAACCGGAGAAAGCGCTTCTCGCAACTCCGCACTCAATCCGGCGAAAATTTCCAACCGTGACAAGCTCTTGGCTTCCCCCAAGCCTGAACCTGCCGGATATACATACCTATATAACAGTATAAAAAGTATACTTGATATACCTCCCCTGTCAAGGTGTCAAGCTACCCCGAAAGAAAGCGATACCAAACCAAAAAAGGCAGCTCTTTTTTTACAAAGAACCACCTTTTATTCGCTCATGTGTCCCGCACATAAATAACCGGACAGGACAAATATGTTACGGGTTGAATCAGAAAAATTACAGTTTCGAAAACGCGGGATGAGTTATTTACCCCGATCCTCACACTCACAAATTCTTACAGAATTTGCTCATAGGCTCGGAGTAAATTCGGCCATACAACTTACGCTTCCTGTGGTCGCGTAAGTTGTGGCCTCATTTATGCGAGGAGAGGGAGTTGAACCCTCACAGCCTATTCAGCCAACAGCCCCTCAAACTGTCGTGTCTGCCATTCCACCATCCTCGCGAAGTATTTAATAATAGAGGTAAATTATATACGCTTCCTCATTCCCTGTCAACCTTTTTACCCGGTTTTCCACCCCAGAGGTGTAAAAAAAGACTGGAAGCGCTTTATAGATACGCCGACATTAGCAGACGCAACTACCGCAGAAATAGCGCATACACTATCGGCACCGGCAGCAATTACTTCAGAGGCATTACTCAAAGTAATTCCGCCAATAACAACAAGCGGAATAGAAAGACGCTTTTTGATTTCAGATATACGAGTAACGCCGCAGGGCAAACCGGCATCATGCTTAGTCCCTGTTGCAAAAATCGGACCAAGCGCAACATAACTGGCCCCTCTTTTTTGTGCGTTCAATGCCTGCGCTAGAGTATGTACCGTCACCCCTATTATTTTCTTGGGCCCCAAAAGGTTACGCGCCTGGCTTAAAGAAGCATCACTCTGCCCAATATGCACGCCATCGGCATCAATACAATACGCGACATCAATACGGTCATTGACAATAAAAAGGCTTTCCAAACAAAGCTCGCGGAGAATAAGCGCTTCTTGAAAGAACTGCTGACAGGAAACATTTTTGTTGCGGTATTGAATAACGCCTGTGCCGGCTCGTACCGCAGCTTTCACATCAGCATAATTACCCTGTCTGCTTAAGCAAGCATCGGTAATAAAATAATACCCTCTCAGACGGCGCAGCATGAAATTTTCTGAAGCCGCTTAATTGTCTTTATATCCAAAGAATAGAGGCAATCAAAAAGCTTTTCTTTAAACGTAGCCGGACCTTTTGATAGAGGTGCGGCGCATTCTGCGGCAATCCCAAAAACAGCAAGAGCGCTTGCCGCCGCTAAAATTAAATTCTTTTCCACCGCGGCAAATGTTCCGATAACCGATGTGGCCATACAACCGGTCCCTACCACGCGCGTCATCATGGCATTCCCGTTAGCAACCCGGTAGATCATCTGTCCATCAGTAATACTATCAATCTTACCCGTAACCACAACAACGGCTTTTTGACGCTTGGCAAGTTTCACAGCAAGCTCATCAACGTCTGCCAGGACTTCAGCGGCATCAACACCTTTGGTATGCACCTTGAAACCCGCAATACGGGCAATCTCCGAAACATTTCCCTTAATAATGTCAATGCGGACGTTTGTGAGCAACTCGTTACATTTTTTATCGCGCAAACTTGTTGCGCCAGCCCCACATACATCTAAAACAACGGGAATACCCTTTTTATTGGCCTGATATGCGGCCTTCTTCATCGAAGCAACAAAATCAACGGTTAATGTCCCTATATTTAAGACAAGCGCCGATGCAAGACGCGCCATCTCCTCAACTTCTTCTGGCGCATGCGCCATAACCGGCGAAGCGCCCAATGTTTTAACGACTTGTGCGCAATCGTAAATCGTTACCCAATTCGTCAGATGATGAACAACCGGCTTCTGAAGGCGCACCCGTTCACACAACAAAAAAGGTTCAGCCTGTATATTAACCAAAAAATTTGTCTCCCTGCGCCCAATTTTCTGGCGACACTTCATCAATCACCAAATAGGTGGCACTCTTGGGTTTCCCTGCAACGCGTAAAAGTGTATCCGAAAATTCCTCCGCGATTTTTTGCTTCTGATCCTTTGATAGTTTACCGACGACTTTCAAATTAACAAATGGCATAGGTCCCTCCCTCTATTGGGAATGCCGGGTAAACGATACCCCCTCATTCAGATATTCCGCATAGCCGACAAAACGCAAAAACGCTGCAACATATTCTCTGCCTTCCTCCAAACCATCATCCTGATGCGAACGTTTGGAATAGGCATCGGAAAAACTATCGCGCAAACTGATAGAAACTTTTTTTCGCAATGCAGTGATTAATTCCTCGGGAGTACCCTCTTCCAGCGCTTTCGTAGCAGCTTGGGCAACCTGGCTCGACCAGACTCCCGGCGGCTTGATCCCGGTATACGACTCCCCCCGGCTTTGAAGATGCAGGCGAATAAGGGTTTCGATAAAATACAACTCCGCCAATTCTTTTGAATCGTCACCATTGCGGCGTACAGTCATCGCGCGGTTAAAAGCAATACGCGCCTCATTCTCGTATTCAGGATTAATCCACTTAAGAGCAATGGTAACATTTTTATTATCCAGCGCTCGAATCGCATCGGTCGCAACCGGTCCATCCATGGAATCGCACATCGCAGATGCCATGGTTGTCAAACCCGCAACAAAAACAATTGCCAACAACACGCCATATCTCATTTTTGTTCCCGACTTGATTTTCAATAACGGAACACGTGCCTATCCAGGGGCAGGCCTCGTATAACCGAAGAAACCGCCTTTCCTCTCCTTATTTGCGTTTTCGAACGATTGAAAAAAAGAGCATGAACAGCGGCGCGAAAATTAACGCTCCCCAATTAAAAAACCGCGCACGAATAGTATCCTGAGAAATAACCTTTCCATCCCGTATAATCCGCGTAACTCTACCAACCAGGTTCTGATGATCAATCGTTTCGTATCCCCAATTCATGGCATCTCCCCGCACCCAAAACAAAAACCCTGCGGTAGCGCGCACTTTACGAAGCAAACGATGACAGATAAGCGCATCTTTTTCACGATAGATCACAAGATCGCCTCGATGTAATTCCTTCGGCGTAGCGGGAACAACAATAATCTTGTCCTGCGGCCGGATAGACGGCCACATATGCTGATCGGTAATCTCAAAAAAATCAGGTCTTCCATCCGACGCTGTCATAAACGCTCCTTTTTCTACCATACGCAAAACGAAAGCCGATTGCTTTTCCGATCAAACATATCTCATACATCCTGGCGGATAAAACGCATTCATTCTCAATGATTATCCAAACACGAATACGTGGTAAAGCAGGCAACTGCCGCGCATTACAAAACACAGTATCTGCCGTGAGGCTATTGTTTTCCTTGGCCGGGCACCGATTCTTCTTTTTGTTTCATCTGACCAGCGGATTCTTTCACAGCGGCAGGTGACAACCCCAATTCTTTCTGTGCCGCTTCTAAACGAATACATAAACTCCCGTTTTCCTGACGCAAAGACTCAATCCCTTTACGCCTTGCGTCAAGTTCACTATCCTGTTGCATTAATTTTTGTTTATACACGCCAACCTCTGACTCAAGCTGCAGAACTTTTTGCTGTTGAGCTGCCATTTCAAGCCGCTGCGCATCACTCAGCGCCTGCGCAGATGTCTTCACCGATTCCATACGGGCAATCTTTGACTCAAGAAGTTTACGTTCCTGATCGCGTTGCGCTACCTGCTGCAACAAAAGATCATAATCGTTTTGCAGCTGCTGATTATCCTGTTGGGCCTTAACAACCTGCTGACGAGTTTCTTCTATTTCAGCCTTTTTCATTCTAAGCTCATCGGATGCTTGTGTTATCTGCCGGTTAAGGCTGTCGATTGTAGATGATAAATCCTGAATACGAGACTCGTTGCGTATGACACACTCTGACTGTGTCTGCGTCTCCGCACGAGCCTTTATCAATTCCGCCTGCAACGATTTCAATTGCGCCTCATAACCGTTCGAAATGGATTGTTGGCGGCTCAAATTATCCTGCAACGTCTTGATAATCGTATCTTGCTGGCTGATATTCGTACGCAGACTGTTGATTGTCGCAATCAAAGACGTTTTTTCAGATTCAAAATCGCGCGCCCGCACCTCAAGCATACGAACGGCGTTTTTTTGCACAACCACATCCGCCTTTGCCTTAACTGCCTCATCCTGCGATTGCAGGATTGTTTTATCTTTTTGACGAAGGACCGCTTCTTGTTCATCGATCCGCGCCTGCAGGCTGGGAATGTGCGTACGTTCTAAAAGGATGACACGTTCCCGCTCCAGGCGAGTCTCTTCAAGAGCATTCTGTCTATCACGCCGGGCAAGCTCAAGTTCACGCGAGAGTTGCGCGATTTTATCCTGCGATAAAGCCTGCATCTGCACGCGGCGGGTTTCATCAACCTTACGGACTTTCTTACGCAGCTGAGAAATTGATTTTGTGGCAGAACGCTTCTCCAGGCGGTCAGCAAGATAGGAAAACGAAAAGCCCAACGTTACCGCAACACCAAAAACAATAGCGATCCGGGTACCCACTGAAAGAGTGCGATAGCTCACACATGTACTCCTGTTACCTATACATCATTGACAACCACAACAGTATAGTTTAAATCTTAAACACTGCATCACAATGGGTTAACGACGGCACCGAAATAATCCATTCCGGCTCTTTTCCGTCGGTAAAATAACATTCTCGATACACGTATTCAAGTTGTTTAAACCCAAGGTATTATAGCTTAGTATAGGTGAGATTGTCAAACAGAATAGGTCGTGGCTCATTGCTGATAGCTCATAAAAAAGTACACGGTTACGAATCCGCCTCCGACGGAATACAATCTATGAGCCATAAGCTACGAGCTATGAGCCAAATTCGCAGAAAGGCTATTTCTTCTTTCGCAGCGACTTGATTTTTTCCTGCACATACCAGGAGAAATACCCGCGGTATTTTCTTTGTAAACGGGGGATTTGCCAATCGTTAGTAGTGATCTTTTTACGGCAGCACCGACTGCCGCAAAAGCATGAGAATGAATAGTCGTAATCTGCGTCGGTCATAACATAGTCATAGGTAATTTCCTCACCGGCGCCAATATCACGCATCGCAACCATCATAACGTGTCCTTTAATGCCTGCGTTCGGGCTACAGCTATGATTAAAGAAATCGTCATCTTCAAGACCGCCTTTTTTGCAGGAAACTAAATAAAACCCATCGGCAATCTTTGTCGCGTAATCATCAATATTCTTAAACTCTTTTTTCGCCAAACTCTTAAATTCTTTTTCCGTAATAATATGCCCGCCCCACACTGCGATTACCTCATCTTTACGAAGCGGTTTTATCGCAAAAATTCCCCGATGATTGATGCCCGAAGAAGCAACTTTTACTTTTTCACTGACATACGAATGCTTAAGCATAGATTTATCCTCTTGCGCCAAAACGTGTTACAGTCACGCCAAACCGCTTGATCCCCGAAAAAAGCACTCTTTTCCAACACTGCTGGCGCCCCACATCTTCCATGAACATAAGTCCCCGGCCGCCAAGCTCCCCGTCCAAAAGCAAAGACCCGACCACTACAGGAACCGAAGCGGTAATTTTTTGCATTGAATTGAACTGCTCATTCTTCTTGGCGGATGCCTTGATAAGCCAAACAATTGTCTGGGACCTGGTTGTAATGGAAATTTCGCCGAGCGTAATATTATCTTCTTTTTTTGCCTCAAGAGCACTTTTTGCAAAAAGCATATTCTTTTTTTCAAAGAACCCGTAATTTTTTAAGAAACAAAAAAACGGCATAAAACCGGTTGGGCGAACCACCCGACAGGAAAAATCTTTCACGCACACCTTATCTAAAATATTCTCGAAACCGCTTGCGCAATAATAACTCTCGGCATCAATACCGAAGAAAGATTCTTTTTGATATCCGGCAAACGGAGGGAATTTCTTCTTTTTTCCTGCAACAATCTGCCAGGAAGGAAGGTGGTGCTCGAGTATCAGATCCTCAAAACACCACAAAAAAGGATAATACGCTTTCTTCTTTGATAACGAACCTGCCTTAACCGTGAGCGAAGGACCTTTTTGAAGAGCGGGAAATTCCATCCCTAGAATAAAATTAGTCAGGCCGGGAGAAAACCCGCAGCCGGGAATTACCGTTATACCGCTTTGCGCAATCTGTTTTTTGTATTGTAAATAATACGGGGGGTCGACATCGGAAATATCAACCAGGTTTTTCTTATAGCGTAAGGCAAGGGTTAAGCATTTCTCTCCCAAATCACCTGCCAAAGCGCCTACAAGCAAGTCACAACCTCGTGCCTGCGTATCCTGGTTCAATAACTCTGCTTTACAACCAGCGCGCCTGTTAAAAAAAAACGCGACGGCTCGCGCGATGCGGCCGTCGCCAAAAATACCTATTTTTCGTACACCAGGCATGGATGTATTAAAATTGCCAGAGTTTCGGAGCAACCATACTGGCCGAAACCATTTCCGGAGTAAGATACTTCAAGCCGGCCATTTTACTGCCCAGACGGGATTGCATCCTCTTTTTAAAAACTGCCGGAGCAATCTTTGTAGGATCCTGTTTTTTAGTCGCTAATAAAAAGCAATACTCGCAGCCGCAGCTATACGACGGCATGGCAAGTCTAACGGGAACAACATGTTTAAAAAGCGTTTTTAATTTTTTGGCGGTATCCCGGATAATAAGATCAAAATCAAGCATTGGCCCAAGCTGAAAAATCGCGACACCCTCTTTACCGAGTGCATCGTAGACTTTGGAATAAAATGGTTTTTCAAATAAAACCTTTCCGGGGCCAACCGGATCCGTTGAATCAACAACCATAACGTCAAAGAAACCTTTGAAGCGGTTCATAAAGGCATTGCCGTCTTCAAAAGCGATGGTTAAGCGTTTATCGTTAAAAGCGCCCTTGGATACAAACGGAAGATATTTTTTTGAAATATCCACAATCTCACGGTCAATCTCAACTTGATAGAGTTCCTTAAGCGGATGCTTTTCTGCTTCACGCAATACTCCGCCATCGCCGCCGCCAACAACTAAAAATCGCTTTGGATTGGGATGGACCAACAACGGGATATGCGCAATCACTTCGTGATAAATAAACTCGTCACTTTGGGAAAACTGGATGATACCGTCTAAAGAAAGCATCCTTCCAAAACCATTGCTTTCAAATACGTGAATATCCTGGAACTTACTTTTACCCCTGAAAATATCTTTGTGGATACGGAAAATATCCGTCTTGCAACGGCGAACCCCGGGAAAAGACATCTCAACAAACCATTCTTTTTGATCGAAAGAAACGATTCTGCTCATTTTTTTCCTCTTCGTATGTGTCGTATTTTGACTTGTTTCGGTTGAAAAACTTCCTTGAGATATTCCAACGCTCTGATTGGTCTTGTTTCTTTCCCGCAGGTAAAAATATCAACGGCCATATATTCATGTTCCGGCCAGGTATGAATGGCAATATGAGATTCTGCTAAAAGGATAACCCCGGTAATGCCCTGCACGGGGAATTTATAAACAGTGACCTGCAGGGGGGTATTATTAGCCGCTTTAGCTGCCGCATAAAGAATCCTCTCAAGTTCTTGAGGATCTTCGGTAAATTTCGGCGAGTGGAAATCGGCCGTTACATGGAGAGAAAGAAAACTATTCTCATCCATCTCCAGCACCTTCTTGCCCGATTTGTCTTGTACTACAGGTTCTTTCATCCAGATGCAGGGGACAATGCCCCGGCTCCTTTCAACAAATTAAACAAAATTGCAAATCACGCAACAAAAAAGCTGCGCTATTCGGCCTATTGATAAGATATGCGCGAGCGCAGATAAATTTAGTATACATATATTTCAGAAAAATGCAAGAAAAACGTTTCAGCCCGTAGCTCACAGGTCATAGAAAAACGAGATGACACTTTCGCCTCCGGCGAAATACAGTCTATGTCTGTCCGCTATGCTTTGTGGCGGAAGCTATCACCTACAGCTATGAGTTAAAGCGGCTCTCTTACGCATCACCGCTTTCAAGCCTTCAAACCAAAGAAGGCTTAAGACGCCGGCGGTAAACGTAACACCCACATCATCAATGGTCAGGATCGCAAAATGAAAAAGATTGCGCAAGAATGGGACATACAACACCGCCATAAGCGCCACAAACGTTCCCGAAACAACCCACAGCAACGCTTGATTGCGCATCCGCATAATCTCAAAAATATTCTTTGACCACGATAGATTCGTTACAATAAGCATCATATTGGCAAAGACCAGCGTGGTAAAACTCAGGGTGCGCGATTCAAGTTCCCCCTTCTGTAAATGAAGTGCGAGCACATACACAAAAAAAACTACCGCAAGGATACTCAAGCCCTGCAATAAACTGACAAAAAAAGATTTTTTGTTAAAAAGAGACTCCCGTAAATTGCGCGGCGGCCGTTTCATGATTCCCTTCTCTTCACCGACCGATTCAAACACGGTCGAACAAGCAGGATCAATAATCAACTCCAAAAACGCGATGTGCGCCGGCAAAAGCACGATCGGCATTTGAAAAAGGACCGGCAAGAATGACATACCTGCGATGGGAATATGTACCGCAAAAATATACGAAATCGCTTTTTTCAGGTTATCGAATATCCTTCGCCCCAGCCGCACCGCGATAACAATCGAGGAAAAATCATCGTTCAAAAGGACCAGACTTGCCGATTCACGGGCCACATCAGTGCCGCGTTCCCCCATAGCAATCCCGATATTGGCTGATTTCAAAGCGGGCGCATCATTAACGCCGTCCCCGGTCATCGCAACAATCTCACCATTTGCTTTAAGCGCATTAACAATACGAAGTTTTTGTTCCGGAACGACGCGCGCAAAAATACTGATATTTTTAATCCGCTCACGCAATTGCAAATGATCCATTTTCTCAAGTTCCGGGCCCGTAATATACTCCGAAGGATTAGTAAGCCCGATTTGACGGGCGATATGGACCGCGGTTGCCGGATAATCCCCGGTAATCATGACAACACGCATACCTGCCTCATGCGCTTCCTTAACGGAATCAAAAACGCTCGTGCGCACCGGATCAATAAAACCAAGCAGCCCGATAAATTCAAACCCGAAATCGTGTTGTCCTTTGGGAAGCTCGGTCTTGTGAAACGAAGCCCTGGCAACGCCTAAGACACGTAAACCCTGCTGCGCCATCTCTTCTATCGACGCAGAGATCCTCTCATGCTGAACCGGCGTAGCGTGGCATAAATCAGCGATCGCTTCCGGCGACCCCTTGGCAGCGATAATAAAATGCTGCCTATCCGGCGACTCCCATACATGAGATAACGCTAACAGTTGCTTTGAAAGCGGATATTCCTTAACCAGTTGCCAATCCTGATGGATATGTTCGGTCTTGGCAAGATAAAATTCACTCGTCTGCTTTAATTCCTTTTCAATCGGATCAAACGGATCCTTCTGGCTTGCTAAGACTCCATATTCCAAAAGCCCGTGCACTGTTTCCGGCAGTTTGGCATTCTTCTTCGTATCAACGTCAAAACACTTACCCCGCACACACAGGGTTGCCAAACGCATTGAGTTAAGGGTAATCGTCCCTGTTTTATCACTGCACAAAACAGTTGCAGCTCCCAATGTTTCAATCGCATGGGCCCGTCTGGTCAAAACCTGGTTTTTTGAGATCCGCCAGGCGCCGAGTGTTAAGAACACCATCAAAACAACCGGAAACTCCTCAGGGAGCATCGCCATGCCAAGGGTTAATCCCGATAGGATCCCATGGATCCAATTGCCGCGTGTTATCCCGTAGATAATAACAACAAAGAAACAGAGAATGATCCCGGCGATAGAGAAATTCCGGACAATTTTGCCTATTTCTTTTTGCAAGAAAGTCCGTTCTTCCTTAATCTCCTGCAAAGCCTTGCCGATTTTTCCCATTTCGGTATGAACGCCAACAAAATTTATTTTGGCATACCCGCGACCCTGTACCACCAGTGTCCCGGAATAAACAAACGGCAGATCATCTCCTCCCGGCCTCCGGGCTGATTCACTTCCATTCCCCTCAGCTTTGCGCACCGGCATAGATTCGCCGGTCAAAAGGGATTCATCAACCAAGAGGTTGGAGCACGATACAACGATTGCATCAGCAGGCACACGATCGCCTTCTTGGAGCATAATAAGGTCATCACGTACCACTTCCCTGCCGGCAACTCTTCGCTGCTGGCCGTCACGGATTACCAAGGCACGCGGGCTTGAAAGGTCGCGAAGCGCTTCCAGGGCGCGCTCGGTCTTTCGCTCCTGATAAAATGTTATCCCCACCACCACAATAACAAACGTCAGAAGCATTAAGGCGTCCTGCGCTTCGCCGAGGAATAGATAAATAAGCCCGCAACTGACCAATAAAAGCAGCATCGGCTCGCGTAAAACTTCAAAGAGAATAAAAATAAAATTTTTTTTCTTCTGGAAGGGAAGTTCGTTGTAGCCTTCTTCTTTGAGGCGCCAAGCAGCTTCCTGCTCGGAAAGGCCTACAAGAACCTGATGATTAGAGATACCATTCGCCAATACCGCCTCCTTGGGGCTCTCCTGGTAAGAAAAAAGAAGGAAGACCCTGTTCTCATATCCTTGCGGAAGTCCCATAGCAAAATATGCTACTGCCGACTATGCATGGCCCGGTAAGAGAACCTGATCTTCCTTCTTTTATTGTAAAAGAATTACTTTCCTTGTCAAGAAAAACGCTTATTCGCTGTCCTGAATACGTAACGAGCTAAATGAGCGCGCCACGAAGAACAACGAGATGGCAAAAAATATCACCGCCAGCGTTAAATTCATCTTTTTCGACAACTCAATCGCTATCTCAATAGCCAAAAGGCCAAAGAGAGTCGTAAACTTAATCAACGGATTGATGGCAACGCTGGAGGTATCCTTGAACGGATCGCCAACCGTGTCACCGACAACCGTCGCCGCATGAAGCGCTGTCCCTTTTTGATCGCGATATTTTGTTTCAACAAGCTTCTTTGCGTTATCCCAGGCACCACCGGCATTGGCCATAAAGATCGCCTGAAAAAGCCCGAAGATTGCGATAGAGATAAGATACCCGATAAAGAAGAACGGATTCAAACACGCGAAGGCCAGGGTGCTGAAAAGTATAACCAGGAAAATATTAACCATCCCCTTCTGCACAAATTTCGTACAAATCTCAACAACCTTCTGGCTGTCTTTCGTCGATGCTTTTGTTGCGCCCTCAAGCTTGATGTTTTCCTTAATATAGGCAACCGCATGATATGCCCCCGCGGTAACCGCGTGCATTGAAGCGCCCGTAAACCAATAAATAACCGCTCCGCCGGCGATTAAGCCGAGGAAGAACGGCGGATAAAGAATTGAAATCTTATCGATATTCACGGTCAAACCATGCGTCAAAATTGCGATAATGGAAAAAATCATGGTTGTTGCACCGACAACCGCCGTACCGATAAGCACCGGCTTTGCCGTTGCCTTAAAGGTATTGCCAGCGCCGTCATTACACTCAAGATTATGCTTTGCCTTCTCAAAATCAGGAGTAAACCCATACTCATCCTTAATCTCTTTTTTGATATTCGGCAGTGTTTCAATAAGCGACAACTCATAAATCGACTGCGCGTTATCAGCAACCGGGCCATAGGAATCAACTGCGATGGTAACCGGCCCCATACCCAAGAAACCAAATGCGACAAGGCCAAAGGCAAAGATCGCAGGACCAAGCATTAACGCCCCTAATCCAAGCGTACTGACAAAATAAGCAACTCCCATTAAAACCATAATAACCATACCCATCCAATAGGCGCTGTAATTACCCGCAGTAAGACCGGCAAGAATGTTCAACGAAGCACCGCCTTTTTTGGAAAAGTTGAAGATATTACGTACAAACGTTGATTCCGTTGAAGTAAATATCTTGACGAATTCGGGAATAATGGCTCCCGCGATGGTACCGCAGCTGATAATTGAAGCGAGTTTCCACCATAACGCACCGCCGCCTAAGCTTGGAATAAGCAAATAGGAAAAAAGATACGTCATACTGATAGAGATAGTCGAAGTAATCCAAACCAGCGAGGTCAACGGCGTTTCAAAATTCATCTCGGATGCATTTTCATAACGCATTTTGGCAAAAACTCCGTTTACCCAATACGCCAGAGAACTTGCGATTATCATAATAAGACGCATCACGAAAATCCAGACTAAAAGCTGAACTTGAAAAACCGGATCCTTGATAGCTACTAATATAAAGGTAATAAGAGCCACACCCGTGACGCCGTAGGTTTCAAAACCATCGGCGGTAGGACCAACTGAATCACCTGCATTGTCACCAACGCAATCAGCAATAACACCCGGGTTACGCGCATCGTCTTCCTTAATATTAAAGACGATTTTCATAAGGTCGCTCCCGATATCGGCGATCTTGGTAAAAATACCTCCTGCGATCCTCAAAACAGACGCGGCAAGAGATTCGCCGATCGCAAACCCGATAAAACACGGGCCGGCGTATTTAACATCGATGAAAAGCAGGATACAAAGCATAATAAAAAGCTCAATGCTCACCAAAAGCATACCGATACTCATGCCCGCTTTAAGGGGAATGGCATAAACAGAATACGGTTTCCCGGTAAGGCTGGAAAATGCCGAAGAAGAGTTTGCCATGGTATTGATTCTCATGCCAAACCAGGCGACAAAATAACTTCCGGCAATACCTAATAAACTTGCGCCGACAATAATGGCAACCTTATCAGCTGAAAAATGGCGCAACCAGCCGAAATAGGCGATAATGATAAGCCCGATGATACCTTCCAGAAGCAGAATGAATTTCCCCTGTTCGAAAAGGTACGTCTTGCACGTTGCAAAAATTAATTCTGCAACTTCGTGCATTGATTTATGAACTTTAAGTTTTTTAACCTGCAGGAACTGCACGATCCCGAATACAAACCCGAAGACGCAGATTAAAAGGCCCCAGGTTAACAAGGAATGCCCGTTAACGCCGAGAAAATTCACGTTTGATAATTGCGGAACAATTAAGTCCGCTTCGCTCGCATGCGCCAATTGCGCAAAACCAAGCACCATTGCTGAACAAGCCAATGCCGCTTTTGCCCGTACCGATTCCAACATGTTTTTCATTTCTTCCCCCTCGTGGTTCTATTGTTAAATACAAATATGCAGTAAAAAGCAAAAAGCCCGGCTGCAGCTAAACCTAGCCGAGCAAGAAAATTGTATAGATTATAGGCTAAAAGCCGTATAAATGCAAATAAAATTTCGGTTATCGGTGCTTGGTTTTCGGTGAACGGCTCCATGACGCCCACCGGACCCCGCAAACCGCTTACCGATACTACTCATACCCGTATTTCTTGATGAACCACCCCTTCACCGCTTGCACCATAAAAAGATACGCCGTGACAATCAAAAGCAACGCCAGAAAGTACATCGGCGGGGGTTGTACAAACCCGAAATATCTGCCTAAAGGAGTGAATGGCAGCACAATACCAATGGTGACGATATAAACAGACATAAAGATCAAAAACTGGCTGGGTTTACTCTCAATAAATGGAATTTTACCTGTACGGATAATATGGATAACCAGGGTCTGCGTACACAAAGATTCCAAAAACCAGCCTGTGTTAAATAATCCCTGCGGCGCATGAAAAATCCATATCAGCACTCCAAAGGTAATGAAATCAAAAATCGAACTGATCGGCCCGATGACGATAATGAATTTTTTAATATACTCGATATTCCATGGCCGTTCTTTCAAGACATACTCTTTATCAACCTCATCGGAAGGTATCGCCACCTGCGAAACATCATAGAGAAAATTGTTTAAAAGAATCTGTATCGGCAGCATCGGTAAGAAAGGCAGGAACAAACTGGCGCCGGTCATACTGAACATATTGCCAAAATTAGAACTTGCCCCCATTTTTATATACTTTAAAATATTACCGAAGGTTTTTCTCCCCTCAATAACACCGTCTTCCAGCACCATAAGACTCTTTTTTAAAAGGATAATGTCCGCGGATTCTTTGGCAATATCAACCGCGTTGTCGACGGATATCCCGACATCTGCGGCTTTTAATGCGGGAGCATCATTAATACCGTCTCCCAGATAACCGACGGTATGATTATTCCTGCGTAATGCCTGAATAATCCTCTCCTTTTGCATCGGAGAAAGCCGGGCAAAAACTGACGCGGTCTTGACAACTTCCCGAAGCTCCTCATCGCTCATCGCGTCCAAAGAACTCCCCGTGACCAGGCCTTTAACATCGAGGCCGACATCACTGCAAATCTTTCTGGTCACAAGTTCATTATCCCCGGTTAAGACTTTAAATTCGATTCCCAGATTCCGCAACGTCTCAATAGTTTTCCTGGTTGTCGGTTTCGGCGGGTCTAAAAACGCGATGTAGCCTTTCAATATCAATGCCGACTCATCTTCGCGGGAGTACGTCTCTTTTTTTGTCTCAAAATCCTTGTAGGCAACCGCCAAAACACGAAAACCCTCGGAACTTAAATAATCAAATTCCGTCTTTAAATCCGTCAGGATCAGCTGCTCCATGTCCAGGATTTCACCTTCCAATGCATATTTCGTACATCGGGTGAATATTTCTTCCGGAGCACCTTTGGAAATAATCGTATGGAGACCGCCGGACTCAACCACAACCGACATAATCTTGCGGGAAAAATCAAAGGGCACCTCGTCGACCTTTTTAAAATCAGCAACCGGCAATTTCTCGTTCCTCAAAACCGCCCTGTCCAAGATATTTTTCAGCCCGGTTTGGAAGAAACTATTAAGATAGGCGTAGCGCAGAACATCCCTGTCATCATTACGGACAACATCGCAATATTTCTCCAAGACGATTCTATCTAAGGTAAGCGTGCCTGTTTTGTCGGTGCACAAAACATCCATAGCGCCGAAATTTTGGATGGAATTAAGCCGTTTAACAATAACCTGTTTTTTGGACATGGCAATTGCGCCCTTGGAAAGGTTGATAGCAACAAGCATCGGGAGCATCTCGGGAGTCAAGCCAACCGCAACCGCCAACGAAAAAAGAAACGCCTGGATAAGGTTATGTTTTGAAAATGCGTTAATAAGAAAAATAACAACCACTAAAATAAGCATCAACCTGATCATCAGCCAGGTAAACGTGCGAATACCCTTATCAAAACTGGTTTCGATCACAATTCGGGCCAGCCGGCGGGACAATTCGCCAAATTCGGTTGCAAGACCTGTTTTTACCACGACACCCAGGCCTGTTCCGCTGACGACACTCGACCCCATAAACGCAATATTGGACGAATCGGCGGGAGCCTTTGATTTCGCTGACAGGCAAACAGTGGTCTTTTCAACCGGAAAAGATTCTCCGGTCAAAGAAGCCTGGTTAATAAATAGATCCTTGCAGAAAATAATCCGCAGGTCGGCAGGGATCATATCGCCGGCGAATAAATCGATGATGTCGCCGGGAACGATATCCCGGATTTTAACTTCACGCTGTTTGCCGTTACGGAATACCGTTGCGGTCGCGCGGACCATTTCACTGAGTTTCTCGGCTTCCTGACCGGCGCGATGTTCCTGTATAAATGACAGTAAAACGCTCATGATCGCCATGAGCATAACAAGCAATGCTTCGATTTTCTCACCGAAAAAGAGGGAAAACGCGGCGATAACAACAAGAACGATAACGAGGGGATTGATAAATTTTAAAAGGATCTCTAAGAAAATAGTGCGTTTCTTTTTACGGGCAGGCTCGTTGTAACCGTAATCCTGAAGCCGGTCGCTGGCTTCAAGGTCGCTCAACCCTTTCAGCGATGTAGTAAGCTTCTCAAGGACAAACTCGGCCGAAGACCCTATATAATCGAAATCCCAAATTTGAGATTTTTTGTTTCCGTTCATATATCCCTCTACAATGCAACACAACTATTGACGGTCAACTCTGGAGAAATTCCGGCAGGCTCGATGGAAGGAGTGGAATAAAAAGAAATTCATTGTCTCATCTGAGCCGGGTTTTTAAGAACCATGGGGAGTCCCGTAGCAAACGCCACTGCCAATCTCAATTGGCCCGGAATGAATTCCTGATCTTCCTGTGCACTATTTTAAATCAATACATCCTTAAGTCAATGTTTTTTTCCCGCGCCCGGGTTGCCGCGAAGTTCCGTAAGTCCTTGGAAGACACTCTCTTTAATGTCTGCTTCAGGATGTGCCGCAGATAACTCGGCCAGCATGTTTTTTACCAGCCTTCTCTTTGATTGAGCTCCGTTGGGACAGCGGCAGAACTGTTCCGGGAATTGCAATTCTTTGGCCACTTCCTTAATAACCCTCTCTTCGGCAAAACAAAGCGGACGGATAATCGTAATTGTACCGTTAAACATTACTTGTCGCGGACTCATCGTAGAAATTTCGCCGTTAAAAAACATGTTGAGAAGCGCTGTCTCAACGATATCATTTTTATGGTGCCCGAACGCTACCTTGTTACACCCCGTGGACGCGGCAATTTCAAAAAGCGCCTTGCGCCTATTCCATGAACACCAAAAACAGCTGGTTTTACGTTTCTCATCAAGCACCTTAATATCTTTAAATACCGCCTCAACGCCATAGTGTTTGAATATGCCGGTTAATACATCCTGGTGGCTGCAGGCAGCGCAATGAAAATCGGTTTTGATATGCGCAGCAAAAAGCTCAAACCGGATTGCCTTACTTTCCCTCAACTCATGCAAAAGAGCAAGCATGGTCAAACTGTCTTTCCCGCCGGAAATAGCAGCCAGAATACGGTCGCCATCGTGCACAAAACCGTATTCCTTCTGTGCGCGGATAAAAGGAGCCCGTATCTTTTGCAGCCCGGCAAGCACCGGATCAATTCTTTTCATTCTAATTATTCGTACCGTAATGCTTCGATAGGATTAAGTTCTGAGGCTTGTCGAGCAGGCCAAAGCCCAAATACAACACCAACCAGCAGTGAGAAACCAGTCGCAAGTACGATTGAAGCAAGGGAAATACTGGCCGCCCACCCGGCAAAAACCGTTATTAACACCGACGCACCTGCGCCGAGAGCAATCCCTGCCACACCGCCGATAAACGACATAAGGATCGCCTCGATAAGAAACTGTGTCATGATATCCTTGTTGTTGGCGCCGATAGCCTTACGAAGGCCAATTTCGCGGGTACGTTCGGTAACCGAAACAAGCATAATATTCATGATACCAATACCACCAACCAAAAGCGAGATTGCGGCAATCGCGCCCAAGAGCATGGACATGGTCTTGGTAGTACTTGTCAGCGTGCTTTTAATATCGGACATGTTACGGATCTGAAAGGCATCGTCCTGATCCTTGGCAATAATCCTATGCAGCTTAACCAAAACCTTTTGTATCTCATCTTCCGCGGCATCAACTTTATCGGCGGAAAGAGCTTCGACATAGATGGAATCGATATATTGTTTACCGAGCACGCGATACATCGCCGTCGTTATGGGGATCAAAACCGTGTCATCCTGGTCACGGGGACCGGTTGATCCTTTCGCAGGAAGGATACCGATGACCCGAAAATTAAGCAGGTTTATTTTGACCGTTTCGCCGATCGGATTTTTAGTACCGAAAAGTTCCTTGACCACCGTTGTCCCCAACAAGGCAACTTTATCCCGGCCCTTAACTTCTTCCTCGGTAAAAAACCTCCCCACGGTCGGAGTAGCCGAACGAACCTGCTGATAATCAACGCCCGCGCCTTCCACCTGCGTGTTCCAATTTTTATTCCCCGAAACCAACTGCGCCCGGGAGGTTACCGAAGGACTTACAAGATGAACATACTCGGTGATCTTTTGTATAGCGGTTACGTCCTGAAAAGTAAACCTGGTCGACGTGCCGGACTCCATAGCAATACCGCTTGACTTGGGAGCTCCCGGACGGATCATGAGAAGATTCGACCCAAGCGACGCCAGTTGTTTTTCAACTGACTCCTTAGCGCCCTGGCCGATAGCGATCATGGCGATAACCGCAGCAACGCCGATAAGGATACCTAAGATCGAAAGGAACGCGCGCATCTTATGCGAAAGCATGGCCGAAACTGCCTGACGCAGATAATCAAAAAATTCCATACCGCTGGACATCAGATGTGATTCCGTTAATATCTTCCTGACCGCCGACTCACCGGTTCGAACAACAGGCGCCGCAGACACACCAGGTGCACCACCGGGCGCGACCCCTGCGGTATCCGAAATAATCTGGCCGTCGCGCATCATAATAACCCTTTTGGCATGCGAGGCAATCTCAAGTTCATGGGTAACCATAATAATGGTCTTGCCCGAATCATTCAGTTTTTTCAAAATAGCAATGATTTCAGCCTTGCTCTTGGAATCAAGATTTCCCGTCGGCTCATCGGCGAATATAACCGGCGGGTCATTGACCATGCTGCGGGCAATGGCAACGCGCTGTTGCTGGCCGCCCGACATCTCATTAGGCTGATGCAACATGCGATCGTGCAAACCAACTTGTTCAAGTTCTTTGCGCGCCCGTTCTTTCAGATGCCGCTTACCCGCATAAATTAACGGGAGCTCCACATTTTCCAATGCAGACATTCTCGGCAACAAATGGAACTGTTGAAAAATAAACCCGACAAGGCGATTACGCACCACAGCAAGTTCTTTATCGGTCAAAGCGGTAACGTTTTCTCCGTCTAAAAAATACGTTCCCGAATCAGGTCTGTCCAAAAGCCCCAGGACATGCATAAGGGTTGATTTACCGGAACCCGAAGCTCCCATAATGGCAACAAACTCGCCCTCCCGGATAGTCAATGAGACCCCTCGCAGGGCTGCCACGGTTACCGTGCCCATACAATACGTCTTATTCAAATTCTCAACTTTAATCATGACAGGTTACCCTGGTGGACCGCCGGAGCTTTTTTTCTGTTTTTTAAACGACGGCATAAAAGGATTCTTTGCCGTACTGCCTGCATCAGGAAGCACATATGTCTCTTCAGAAACAATCACCGTATCGTCCTTGTTTAGCCCGGAAACAATTTCATAATTCTTGTCATCAGTAATCCCCAGTTCGACCGTCTGCCTGACGGGTTGGGCATCCCCGGGCTGTTTTTTCAAAACATACGCATCTTTTTTATCTTTTGAAACATGCACCGCGTCAACCGGCAGCAACAAGGCATGCTCACAACTTTTTTCAATAAATTCAATCGTCGCATTCATCCCTGAACGGAAAAACGCAGGGGCCTCATCCAAAACAAGATCGACTTTATAAACCGTAACATTATTAACCGTTTCCGATTCGTAATAAATATGTTGCACCGTCGCTTGGATCTTGTTATCGGGATATGCGTCAAGACTCACAATCGCTTTCTGATTAAGTTTAACTTTCCCTATATCGGTCTCATCAACCTGTGCGCGGATAATAAGCTGATCGGAAAGGACAAGAACGGCATCAGCCGTTGTCACTGTTTGTCCCGGCTGCGCCGTAGAAACAATAACTTCTCCATTGATCGGGGAGATCAATAAAATAGGTTTATAAACTTCCTCCCAGTATTGTAAGGTTTCTTGGCCCTGCCCCCGCGCCGCATCCAGCAAAGCAGCCCGTTCCGTGGAACTCATGAGCGCTAACGTTTGTCCAACCGTGACTTTCTCTCCTTCTTGTACCAGCACTTCTTTAACCCGTCCGTTGACCGGAGGTTTGACTTCAAGCCTGTTCTTGGGAAGGACCGTACCGGTCACAGAAATGGTAATCTGAATGTCACCGACTGTCGGCGTTATCTCTTTAACCACCGCGCCGGCTTTTTTTTGATGCATCGCTTTCATGACCAGAAAACCGGCTGCCACGAAAATAATCAAAGCGCCAATACCTATTTTTAATCTTTTACTGCGCATATTCTAAAGTCTCTCCTTTCGCCTGAATCCAGCTTGCCTCGGAAAATAACGCATTTGCCTGGGCATTTAAATATGCCTGTTTCGCCGAAACCAGGTTATCTTGAATAATCGTCCAGCTGTCAAATGTGATAAAACCAGTCGAATATTGCGCTTCCGCTATCTTCGCGCGTTCAACCGTAGCCTCGAGCGATTTACGTTGCACCGCAACGGTTTCAATGGCATCCTGCAGCGAAGCCCATGTTTCTTCCAGGCTGACGAGGGCATTGTCACGGATACTCCGTTCGTCGGCTTCCGCCTGACGCAAAGCTGCTTTCGCCTGAGCAACCTGAGCAAATCGTAATCCACCCTCAAACAAGGGCATTGATACTCCCAACCCGGCACTCCAACTGTTATTGCGCGGCGGCCATCGAGAACTCAACCGATCGGCGCCGAGTTGGCCGGTCAGCTGCGGGAAAAATTCTGCATACGCGGAACGAACGCTAAACGATGCCGCATTTTTCTTGGCAGCAGCCTGTAATAACGCTGGATTATTTTTAATCAATGCTTCAAAATCGGGCTTCTCCAGGGCGGCATCTGAAACAGATAACTCGCCGTTAACAACCATTGGCGTGAACGCAAGACGGCCCATCTCTTTGGTTAATTGCCGCTGCGCTACCACAACATCCCTTTTTGCCTGGGAAACTCCGAATTTCGCCTGAGCAACATCCGCCTCCGCAGTCAGTAAAGCACCTCGATGCTCCAGCCCTGACTGATACCGTAAGGATATCAAAATCAAATTGTCCCTTCTAATTTTAGCGATTTCCTCAGCAACCTGAATCATCTGCTGTGATTTTAACAAATTAACAAAAGCAGTCCGCAGATTATAACGTACTTCTGATGAGGTAAACCGGTACCCCTCCTGAGCCGCTTTGATGTTCTCCGACGCTGATTTTACATTATTGACCGTTTTAAGACCATCGAATAACAACTGTGAACCGCTGACGCCATACGAATAGTCATCTGTCGTAGCGCTCGTTTTAACACCGGTAGAGGCATTTCGGGAAGTAGCTGTTAAAGTCGAAGCATTTAAACTGGCATCAACCTGCGGATACAAACCGCTTGCGGATACAGCCCGAGCGGCTTTTTGTTGATTGACCGTTTCAACTTTGGAAATCAAATCGGGATTATTCTTTTTTGCTTCGGCAAGGCAACCGCTCCAGGTCAAAGTCTCTTCCGCGAAAGAAACACCAGATAAACAAATGAAATAAGAAATAATGATACTACTCAGTATAAACCGCTTCATAGAGACAAGCCTGACTCCTCTAGACTTCGACATCGTTATAGTATCGCAATATCCCATACCGTATATATAGTCTACCCATTAGACGCGTATAAGCAGATTTTATTCCCGTATTTCTAATGACAAGCGTATAAAAAGCTGCGCTTCCTATTTCAAGGATTCTTTTCGTATCATCGTAACATGTTCTTCCATAAACGCGAGAAATTTATTAAACTCCTCTTCAGGGATCAAGCTGATCATCCGCTTTTCATGGGGAGGACCGGAAATAATAACGACCTGATCACCGGGGCCGATACCCATGGCCTGACGCGCCTCGCGCGGAATTACAATCTGCCCTTTTGATCCCACGGGAACCTTACCAAAAAACCGGGGAGCTCCTCTTGATTTTTTTGTCTTATCCACATTCCCTCCATACTATTGTATCTCTTGTATAACTTGTATTACTATTCATACTTATGATACAAACATCATAACCCATTGTCAAGAAGAAAGTTGTACGTTAACTCATTGCTTGTTGCTCATGGCTCATAGTAAAAATTTCCGTGTGGCAACGTCATGCCGTCACAAAGTCAAACAAGTGAATAAAAGCATGTACAGTAACGGCGTATCCTAGAACCCCTACGAATTATCAGCGATGAGCTACAACAAGATTATTTTTACAAATGCAAAATTTTTTGTATAATATATCCGTATGAAGAGACTCTCCGAACGACTTTTTAGGCTCAAAGACCTCTCCTCAATCATCGCGGAGAGCCATGACCCTGATAAAAAACTCAAGAAAGTTCTCGGCCCGTTCGAACTCATTCTTTTCGGCGTTGGCGTTATTGTAGGAGCGGGGATTTTTGCTACCGTCGGCACCGCTGCAGCCGGAGATGCCCTGCGGCCCGGTGCCGGGCCGGCGCTTATCCTTTCTTTTGCGATTACCGCCCTTGCCTGCGGATTCGCGGCGCTCTGTTATGCTGAATTCGCATCCCTTGTTCCTATCTCCGGAAGCGCCTACACGTATTCATACGCGACATTCGGAGAATTAGTAGCCTGGATTATCGGCTGGGACCTCATGCTTGAGTATTGCGTCGGCAGTATTGCAGTTTCAATCAGCTGGGCTGGATATTTCAACGCCTTTCTTCACGGGTTTGGATTTGATTTACCGGCATGGTTAACAATCGATTACCGATCAGCATTCGCCGGCTTTCAAAAAGCAGCCGCGCTGATAGCAAACGGAACGCCGATTGATCAATTAACACCCGGACTGCAAAAAGCCTACGCGGCAATACACACCGCCCCGCATATCTTTGGTGTCCCATTCATTTGTAACGCGCCGGCAAGCGCAATCGTTCTGCTTCTTACCGTCATACTCGTACGCGGCATCAAAGAAAGCTCCCGCTTTAATATCGCCATTGTCACGATCAAACTTTTGGTGCTGGGATTTTTCGTCGTGCTCGGCTCTTTCTATGTCAAGCCGGAAAACTGGGTACCGTTTGCGCCAAACGGATTTGCCGGAATAAAAGCCGCTGCGGCTATCGCGTTTTTTGCCTATATCGGTTTTGACTGCGTTTCTACCGTTGCCGAAGAAACACGAAACCCTAAGCGCGACATGCCGATCGGAATTATCGGTTCACTCATTATCTGCACGATCATTTACATGCTCGTTGCCGCTGTTTTTACCGGGATTATCCCGTTTGATCTGTTAAAAACTTCCCTGTCGCATGAAAAGGCGGAACCGCTGGCGTTAGCAATGCAGCATATCAATCTCCCCTGGGCGGCAATCATCGTCGCATTCGGCTCCATTGCCGCGCAGATCGCGGTACTCCTGGTCTTACAACTCGGACAATCGCGCATTTTCTTTTCCATGTCCCGCGACGGATTGTTACCGCAGATATTTTCCCGTGTGCACCACCGTTTCAAAACTCCGCACGTTGCAACCATAGTCACCGGTATCATCATCGCTTCAGTCGCAGCTTTTACGAATATCGAAGAAATGATTGATCTGACCAATATCGGTACACTTTTTGCATTTGTCTTGGTCTGTTTCGGCGTTATCGTTTTACGCGTCAAAGAACCGCACCGGCCGCGCGCATTCAAAGTACCGCTTAATCCTATAATCCCGCTCTTAGGAGTTGCTTCCTGCATTTTCCTGATGACTGCACTTCCGCACATTACCTGGATACGATTCGTTGTCTGGTTGATCATCGGGCTTATCGTATATTTTACCTATGGAATGCATAACAGCATCCTGCATCAAAAACACCGCGCCGCAACACACGCCTAATGTTTCTTTCGGGAATTTTTCTTGAATGAAATTTTAATAAAAGCGGCCTTTTTCTGCGGGGGCAATGATTTCATGAACTTTTCGGCTCTCATGGCATCGGGAAGAGAAAAACCATACAACGCATACACAAGACGTTTAACTCCAAAATTCCTGGTATACCGGGCACCTTTCCCTTTTGTATGCTGAAGAAACCGCCGGGGAAGATTATTGCTGATGCCGGTATAGAGCGCCTTATTTTTACACTGAAGCACGTACAAACACCACGAAGAATCTTGTCGTAAAGGCATCTTCACTTCATAGACGCTTTCCAAGCTAATCGGGAAACTGTCCCAACTTCACGCTAGAAAATGTCCCTTTTTTAAATACCATTAGAAATTCCCCCTTTTTGCAATTTTAATCCTTCCATGGGACAGTATCGAGCTTGCGATTAAGACACCACCCCGATTGCGCCGGAAAGCGTCTCAATCCTCATTAATAGGGCCATTTCCAATCACGGATTTCAGGCATATCCTCGCCGTGTTCATTAATATACTGCTTATGCTCGATCAATTTATTATGCAGCCAATCTTTAACATGCGCCGCCTTATTCTGCAATTGCGGCAAGCGATCAATCGCATCATCAACCAGATTAAACCGGTCAAGTTCATTCATCACCGTCATATCAAAAGGCGTGGTCGTTGTCCCTTCTTCTTTATAACCGCGCACATGGAAATTATCATGGTTGGTCCTGCGGTAAACCAGGCGATGAATAAGCCACGGATAACCGTGAAAAGCAAAAATCACCGGCTTATTCGTCGTAAAAATACTGTCGAAATCTTTATCGGGAATACCGTGCGGATGCTCACTCTGCGGCTGCAAGGTCATCAAATCAACGACATTAACCACACGCACTTTTAAACCGGGGAACTTTTGCCGTAAAATATCCACTGCCGCCAAGGTCTCCAAAGTCGGGACATCTCCGGCACATGCCATCACCACATCAGGTTCCTGGCCATGATCGTTACTTGCCCAATCCCAGGTGCCGATACCTTTCGTACAATGTTTGATCGCCTCATCCATGCTTAAATACTGCAACCCCGGATGTTTTCCGGCAACAATAACATTCACGTAATGCCGGCTGCGCAAACAATGATCCGTCACCGAAAGAAGCGTATTCGTATCAGGAGGAAGATACACGCGGATAATCTCGGCTTTTTTATTCATCACATGATCGATAAACCCGGGATCCTGATGCGATAATCCGTTATGATCCTGACGCCAGACATGCGAAGTTAAAAGATAATTAAGTGAAGCGATCGGACGGCGCCAAGGAATTTTTTTCGATGTTTTTAACCACTTGGCGTGTTGATTAAACATAGAATCAACCAGGTGGATAAATGCCTCGTAACAGGAAAAAAAACCGTGTCTCCCGGTTAAAAGGTATCCTTCAAGCCAGCCTTGACAGGTATGTTCACTTAATATCTCCATAGCTCTGCCGTCGCAAGCTAGATGATCATCATACGACAAAATTTTAGCCATCCAAACACGATTCGTCGTTTCCAAAACTGCTCCCCAACGGTTAGACGTAAGCTCATCAGGGCTAACAACGCGAAAGTTTTTTGTCTTCTGATTCAGTTTCATGCAATCGCGCAAAAAATATCCCATGACGCGCGTCGGCTCAGAATTTATTGTTCCGGGCTTCTCAAATTTCATCGCGTAAGAACGAAAATCGGGAAGGATCAAATCGCGTAAAAGTAGCCCGCCGTTTGCATGCGGATTATCGCTCATCCTACGCTTTCCTTTTGGCGCAAGTGCCGCTAACTCCGGAAGCAAACGGCCGTTGCGATCAAACAATTCTTCGGCCCTATAACTTTTCATCCAGATATCAAGCGCTTTGACATGCGAAGGCTTTTCGGCCATCTCAGAAAACGGAACCTGATGCGAACGCCAGTAATTTTCCGTCTTTAACCCATCGATACTTTTTGGCCCGGTCCATCCTTTTGGCGTACGTAACACAATCACCGGCCATATCGGCCGGAGTACCGATTTTTTGCTCTGTCGCGCTTTTTTCTGGATTGCTTTAATTTCCTTCATAACAACTTCAAGGGTATGCGCCATCAAGACGTGCATCTTCCCGGGGTCTGACCCTTCAACAAAATACGGTTTATATCCACAGCCGCTAAAAAATTGTGTGAGCTCACGTTTACTGATTCGGGCCATTATCGTCGGATTAGAGATTTTATAACCGTTCAAATGCAGTATCGGCAAAACCGCACCGTCTCTGGCGGGATTCAGGAATTTATTTGAGTGCCACGCCGTAGCCAATGGCCCGGTCTCTGCCTCCCCGTCACCCACAATGCAGGTAACAATCAAATCGGGATTATCAAATGCCGCGCCAAATGCATGTGATAGCGAATATCCCAACTCTCCGCCTTCATGGATCGAACCGGGGGTTTCCGGCGCGACATGACTGGGGATTCCACCCGGAAAAGAAAATTGCCGGAAGAGTTTTTTAACTCCTTCCGTATCTTGTCCGATTTCAGGATAATATTCGCTATAAGTCCCCTCAAGATACGCCTGCGCAACCAAAGCCGGACCGCCATGTCCGGGGCCAATGATATAAATCATATTCAAATCTAATTTTTTTATCAAACGGTTGAGGTGAACATAAATAAAATTAAGACCGGGAGTTGTTCCCCAATGGCCAAGAAGACGCGGCTTGATATGTTTCAATGATAACGGCTCTTTCAGGAAAGGATTATCAAGGAGATAAATCTGTCCAACAGAAAGATAATTCGATGCCCGCCAATAGGCGTCGATTTTCTTTAACTCATCATGAAGCGTGCTTGTTTTTCGTTTCATACTCTCCTCCACAGACGCTTTCCAACTCAATCGGGAAACTGTCCCCTCTTCACGCTGGAAAGTATACCTTTCTTAAAAAATTCCGTTAGAAACCCCCTCCCCCTTCGTCTAATAGAATAGGAGGTAACCATATGCCAACAGGCCCAAGATTATTACTACGTAACGCTTGTTACCACATTATAACGCGAGGAAATCAACGACAACAGGTATTTTTTGACGACCAAGATTACCGCAAATATATATCGTCTCTAAAGAAATATAAGCAGAAATATGCTTTCCTGCTCTACGGTTTCTGCCTAATGCCAAACCACATACATATCGCTGGAGAACCAACAGAGCCAAAAAATATGGCAAAATTTATGCATGGTCTCTCCCTCTCTTACACCGCCTATTTCAATAAACGCTACAAAAAAGTCGGACATCTTTGGCAAAGTAGATTCACAAGCAAAGCAATCGTTAAGGACAACTACTTCATTGACTGTCTGCACTACATAGAACTAAATCCGGTGAGGGCTTGTATTGTTAAAGCAGCGACAGAGTATCGCTGGAGCAGCCATCAAGAACGCATTATTGGTAAGAACAAAGAATATCAAATGCTTGATCAGTATCGAATTTAGCGGTATGAGGGACAGTTCCCAGCTTACAGCACAGACACTTTCCCGATTGGCGCTGAAAATGTCTGTAATTTATGGGCGCTGTTTCAAAAAAGCAAGGAGGTACTGCATGATGACGAGAGGTTCCGGAGGACACCCGGGGATGTGAAGCGCAACAGGCCCGATAATTGAGGAGATATCATTGACGGTATAATACGATTGCGCGAATACGCCGCCCTTACAAGTACAGCTACCGACCGTGATGACAAATTTTGGTCCGGGCATCGCATCAAACGTCTTTTTTAAAGCAAGCACCATGTTCTTTGATACCGGTCCTGTCACAATAAGCGCATCGGCATGGCGCGGAGAAGCGACAAAATCAATGCCAAAGCGCTGAATATCATACAGAGGATTGCTTAACGCACCAAGCTCTGATTCGCAGGCGCCACACGAGCCGGTATCTACTTCCCGCAGATGCAAAGACCTGCCATACAAAGCATCAATAGTCTTACGCAATTCTAACCCGCACGATTCAAACTCCTGAGAGCGGATTTCTTCAGGCAGCACAATCTTTTGCGTTACCAACCCTTTTTTAAAACTATTTTTAATAATATCAAACATGGCTATAAGTCATTCCCCGCGTATGATAAATCAAAACTCTTATTACTGACCGGAAAATCGGGGACAATGTTCCCCAATACCGCAACCGAAAGTCCCTGCCAGTTATGAAACGAGGCATCGACGATTTTACACCGGTCAACTGTTCCATCAACAAGCTTAACCCAATAGAATGTCGGACCTCGCCATCCCTCGACCGCGCCAATGGCATAATCTTTTCGCACGGCACTGCCCTTATTCTGCGGAAATGGCGCGAGTTGTTTTGCAAAAACTTCGATTAAACGCATCGATTCGTACACCTCGTCAATACGCATACGTACTCGTGCCAATACATCCCCTTTTTCATACTTAACCCGGCGGAATCCAGCGGCAGCATACCCATCGGAGAATACGCGTCTTAAATCAAGGGAGACACCAGACGCCCTTCCTGCCAAACCGATCACGCCAAAATCTTCGGCGGTTTTCTTCCTCAAAACTCCGGTTTCATCAATGCGGTCCATAAAAGAAACACTGCCATACAACATTGTCTGCAATTTGTCCAAATCTTCTTTTATCAGGGATATTTCATCCATCACGCACCGTAAAACAACCTGATCAAAATCACGCTGCACTCCCCCGATACGTAAGACACCCTTCAAATACCTATGCCCGCTGAGTTTTTTATTCACCTGCAATACACGCTCTTTTAAAAGCGCAGCATACTGCGCGCAAAAACTAAATCCCACATCAAGCGCAATACCACTGACACCCGAAAGATGGTTGTAGATCCTTTCCAGCTCCAGGCATATCGCTCTGACACGAAAAGCATCCGCGCCAATCTGCACCCCCTGGATCGTTTCAACCGCACGACAAAAAGCCCACCCATGGGCAATCACAGAATCCCCTGCCACACATTCGCTCAAGTGCAGACATTCCTGTGCGGATTTCCCTTCAAAAAGTTTTTCGATGCCTCGATGCGTAAATCCCAGCCGCAATTCCAAATTAACAATAGGCTCCCCGGCAACGCTGAAACGAAAATGCCCGGGGCCGATAATACCCGCGTGAACCGGACCGACGGGAACCTCAAATACTCCTTCTCCCTCAACACGGTTAAAGTGATATCCGCATACGGGAACTTTCTGAGCGGCAATCCCCGCAAAATCTTTACGTAAAGGAAACGCGCCTTCCGGGCAAACTTCTTCATGCAAACGAAGCGTCCGTAGATCAGGATCTCCTTGAGGCAGAATACCAAACATCTCCTTCATTTCACGCTCAAAGAGCGTGGCAGAATAAATTTCTTTGGCTATAGAATCAATCGCAGGATTATTTCCCGCGACAGAAACAACAACCGTACACCAACGGGAAATCTCTTTGGCTAAAAACACACAGCGAATTTCAAACGTACCGTTATCCCTGCGCAGGTCAAGAGCAAACAACGCCATCACCGGAGAACGCAAATAGGTATGCACGAATAAACAGGCTGCCTTAAAATTTTCCCGGGGCACTCGAATTTCCAGCTCGTACGGGTTACAATCAACCGTCTCAATCAAAGTAATACCTTTAACCTGCAACCCGGCAATAATATCATTTCCATGCATATTAGACTCCCTGCATCACGCCCACTGCCCGTTCAAGAAGCACCCGCAGCGGAAACGGAACACCAAGCCCGAAGACAATCAGATACGCTATAAGTCCGATAAACACAAGTTTTACACTCAAGGTCTCTTGCGTGCGCGGAATATTTTTCGGTTTATTCCCAAAAACAACTTTGCTCAAATGAAGCAGTAAAGCGGCAAAAACAACTGCCAGGAATAAAAGCACCAACGCTACAAGAATAAAATATTTCTGCCCCAGCGCCGCGGTAATAATCGTCAGTTTGCTCATGAAAATGGCAAACGGCGGCATGCCAACGATAGCAAACAGTCCAACCAGCATGGCAACGCCGGTAAAAGGCATTGCCTGAATAACGCCCTGGATCAAATTCATATTATGCGTCTTATAACGTTTGACAATAGTGCCGGCCGAAAAAAACAAAAGTGATTTTGCGCAGGCATGGTTAAGCGCATGGAATAAAGCGCCAAATAAGGCAAGCGGAGTGCCTACTCCGATGCCAAAAACAATAATCCCCACGTTTTCAATACTACTGTATGCCAAAAGCCGTTTTAAATCTTTTTGCACCAGTAAGAAAAAACTGGCAACGCCGATCGAAATCAACCCTGCATACATCATCACGGTAAAGGCAAAATGCGTTCCCAAAGTTAGATTGGCAATAATCGCAAACCGGATAAGCGCGTAGATAGACGTTTTGAGCAAGACACCGCTTAACAAAGCGCTGATCGGCGTCATAGCCTGGCTATGCGCGTCAGGCAACCAGGTGTGCATCGGCACCAAACCTGCCTTGGTGCCGTATCCAACCAGCACAAAAAGAAATGCAACGACCATCAGCCGATGGTCAAGATGCGGAGCAACACGCGCAATAACCGACCAGTCCAACGTCTTAAGCGAACCGTGTAACGCGACGTTATAATACAATAACACGGTCCCCAATAAAGCAATGGTGATGCCCACGGAACATATAATTAGATATTTCCAGGCCGCCTCAACCGATGTTTTATTATTATAAAAGCCGACCAGGAATGTCGACGCCAGCGTCGTCATCTCAATCGCCACCCACAATTGCCCGAGGTTATCAACCAACGTTGCAACCAGCATGGCGCACACAAAGATATGAAAGAAAAAATAGTAGAGTGATTTTTTACGCGGGGTAAGTTCCCCTTCTTCCGGCTCAACAAGGTATCCTTTCGAATAAACCAAAGAGCAGAAACTTACCAGCGCGATCAGAATAACAAAAAACGCGCTCAAGGCATCAGCCCGCAGGAATTTGCCACATACCACAACGGGATGCTTCATGCAAATAACATAGGCAAGCCGTACGCTGAAAGCCAAAATCCCCGAATAGAAAAAAACCCCGATGCCGGTAAGCAGGCGCTGGTTGCGGCACACAAGCGACAGACAAGCAGCTAAAAAAGGAAGCGCTATAAGACAAAAAAGAAGCATGGCATTAACCTCGCAACTCGGTCAAACGGTTGACTTCAATATGCGTAAAAAGCCGGTTGATCCGGTATAAAAATATCCCCGTAATAATGACACACACAAAAACGTCGAAGAATATCGCGATTTCCACAAAAAAAGGCATTCCGTCGGTAATCGCCGCGGCAAGTAAAAATATACCGTTTTCCATAGTGAGCAGCCCGACGATCTGCGTAACCGCTTTAATACGGAATACCATGATAAAAAAACCGATAAACAGCGTAGTCATAGCGGCGATAAGAGACACAAGGATAAGCGGGTCCTGGTGACGCAGGAGCATCGCGCCAAAAAGCGAAGAAACAAAGGTGAAAATAATTGCCATAACCAGGGAAAGAAGCGGGTTCATAAACAACCCAAGCGGCTCATCAATCTTGATCCCCTTCAAAAGCCTGGTTAAATAATACGGGATACCGACGACTTTTATCACGACCAATAACCCGGCGACAATGCAAACCTCGATACTCTTTTCTCTATAGGCAAAGGCAAAAGTTACCAACGCAAGAAAAAGCGATTGCAGGCGAAAGCTGCGGATAAGCGCAGTCACTCTGCGGGTAATCACCATCGAATAGGCAAACATCATCATCCCCAATAAAAACGCGTATATCATCTTATACTCCCAGCCCTGCCATTACCAACGCCAGAATCGAAAGCAAAAATCCGAACCCTAAGAAATCAACGACTCTGAAAAGCCGCATTTTAGCTACCATAACTTCCATAACGCTTACGATGACCGCAATACAAGCAACCTTCCCCGCAAAAAAAGCGGCTGACCATAGATACGCGCCGCTATCCGGGACATATACCGGAAAAGGCCAAAGCATGCCGGCAAGCACGCTCAAAAGTAATATCTGCTTGATATGCGCACTTAATTCGAGAATCGCAAGCGATCGTCCCGAATATTCCAACACCATCGCTTCATGAATCATCGTCAGCTCAAGATGCGTTTCCTGGTTATCGACGGGAATACGTGAGGTTTCCGCAATCACAACAAATAATAACGCTGTTGCAGCAACGATCACCGAAACAGGAGTCTGTACCAAATTTAAAGCGGCCGGCAAATGCAAGGCGCCGGATTTTAATCCCACCACTGCCATCGCGCATATCGCCACTGGCTCGGCCAGACTCGCTATAAACATTTCCCGGGAAGAACCCATCCCCCCAAAAGAGCTTCCCGCATCAAGCCCTGCTAAAACAAGAAAGAACCTTCCCAGCGACAGAAAGAAAAATAACGCTACGACCCCCCCTATTTCGGAAAGCAAGCAGGAATAATGGAATACCGGCACAAACAAAAACGCCGTAACCGTGGAAGCCAATACCACATACGGAGCGCACCGTAATATAAACGAGGAATGCTCGGAAACGACTTCTTCCTTCTTTATATATTTACCTAAATTGTAATACGGCTGCAAAACAGGTGCGCCTTTGCGCATACGCAGCGAATTTTTTATTTTACGCATAAGACCGCTTACCAGCGGCGCAAGGCAGATACAAACCAGTATTTGTATGATAAAAAGTAGTGTTTTCATATCCTAATGCACGAGAACAAAGATTATGACACCGATAAACATAAATAAAATGTATCCCAGGTACCAGTGGACACTCCCCATCTGGAATATTTTCATGCGTTGGGCCACCACAAAAAAACCTTTAACAATGGGCGCGTAAAAATACTGTTTAAATACGGGGATTGTGCGAACTTCGTATTTAAAGCTGCTCACATGATAATATGATTCGCGCAGCTTTTCTACTCGACGCTGCGGGAGAAAAAAGAAACTGAACGCAATGCGAAAAGGTTTCGAAAAAGCTGTCGCGGTATATTCATTGCGGCTGGTCAGGCCATAATACCCGCAATCCCAGGTCGCGCCACGCCGCACTTTTTCAGGACCGGCGATAAGCCTAACCATACAATATCCTAACACCAGTATGACACCGAATATCCCGGCAATAACCGGCATATTCAAGATTGTTCCGGAAAGCAGCAGTTCCCCTGTCCCGGCCGGAACGATCTCTCCTCCCGTAATACCATGGGCCACAAAACGCATGGCATGCCATAGCCCTGTCGCGCAAAAAGCAAGTATGCCTATACCTACGGTCAATATTCCCATCCCCATTTTCATACTCAGCGGCACTTCGCTGGCTTGCTCCGCACGGGAACTCCGGGGAAGCGCTAAAAATCCGACACCAAAGGCTCTGACAAAACAAGCAGCAGCAAGACCGCAGGTAACCGCAAGGCAAACCATCATAAAAACAAAAAATATTTTCAAGGCACCGGGTAAAGCGCTCGCCGCTCCAAACAAGCTTTGGAAAATAAGCCATTCGCTGACAAATCCGTTCAAGGGAGGCAACCCCGCTATTGCCAAGGCCCCTACCAGGAAAAACGCGGCTGTCCACGGCATACGCTTTATCAACCCCCCCATTCTTTCAAGGTCCCGCGTTCCGGTCGCCTTATAAACGCTGCCGGCTCCAAGAAACAATAACCCTTTAAAAACCGCATGATTCAATATATGGAATAATCCAGCGGCACAGGCGATTTCAGCAAGCACGTACTGCTGTTTACTCATAAGAACCATCGCAGCGCCAATACCCAAAAGGATAACTCCTATATTTTCAACGCTTGAATACGCCAATAATCTCTTGATATCACGCTCCAAAAGAGCGTACATGATCCCCACAAAACACGTCCCTACTGCCACTGATAACACGCCAATCCCCCACCACGCGGACGGAATACCGATTATGCCGATGGCGATCCTTAAAAAACCGTAGAGGGCAACCTTGATCATCGCGCCGGACATAATACTGGAGATGTGTGACGGCGCCTGGGGATGCGCATACGGCAACCATACATGTAACGGAACAACTCCCGCTTTTGTGCCGAAACCGATCAACAAAAACAAAAACAGCATGTGCCTTGTCGCGGCGGGAATCAGAGGAATCGTATTCCTGACAACGGAAAAATCAAAAGACCCTGCATAATGATACATGATAAGCACCGCAGCAAGTAAAAACGCGGTACCAACATGAGTCATAATTAAATAAATAAGGCCGGCGTCAACAGACTGGTGATTCTCATGATCAAAAACCACCAGAAAATATGAAACAAGCGACATCAATTCCCAGGCAAAAAGAAATGCCAGAAGGTTGGCGGAACATACCACTGCCGCCATAGACAAAATAAAAAGAACGGTACCGCTGGTTATAACAAAAATGCGCGCGCGCGAATAATGCCCCGTAAGATATCCGTACGAATAGATAAGCGAAGGAATAGATACGACGGTGATAACAAGAAGGAAAAATACCGCCAACGGATCAAAACAAAAACTAATATTCTCCCAAAGCCCTATCATAGATAATAATCCTTATAAAAATTAACCTTCATATGCACACCGGCCACAAAAGAAAAACAAACTCCCAACCCGCAAGATCGCTGTAGACCTTAGGTTGATATACCTGCCTCATTCGTAAACGGATTATATTTGACGGGTCCTCGTAGCGGGCCTGCTCAAAACATAGCGTCGAGTAGCATGTGGGCTCGCTTTTTACAAAGCGATACGCGCGCCGTCAAAATGTTTCAGGGAAACGATTATACCACGCCTTTCAGGAATAGCAAGCAGAGAACTATACACAAAGGAACAAACGGGTTGCACGCTTGCCCTTCACAACATCACACGTAACCGATGGTCAATGGTTAAAATTTAATAGGAAATGTTACGATACGTATACTCGCAAGCCGCAGTGATAGCGTTTTTACGCACCGGAGAGCTTTTCGGCAAAAGCACGCACGGGATTACGATGAGCGAAAATACCAACGTTGAGACGGAAGGTATCCCGGGAGCCAAACGTAAACCGGAACGCGCAACGATAACAATGTGCGTAAAACCATATCGCACAGGCATGAACGATCAACGCAAACCAACTACCGGACATCAGGAACTCAATGGCAACGGGAATTTTTCAAGAGATGACTTTTACACATAGCGGCAAAAACCGTGAAGGCATTGCGTGAACGGAAATTTTTTGCCAAACGAATAGTTTCAATAAGCGCCCATGCAGCATACACATACGTGATCCATTGACGCGTTTCAGGCAACAAAAACTGTATAAGCCAGAGGCCAAAAAGCCCGACTGCTTCAAAGAACCCGAAGTCCATGCTCGCCAAAAACAGAAAACCTAAATATGACTGCACAATGGTAAGGATTATCTCAAGCTTCTGGTGTTCGTCAAAAACAACCGGTGCGATTTTGCCCAACCCGAAAGAATAAATAAAGGGGATAATCGCCACCAATATCGTCCATTGATTGATCGATGAAGAAACGAAATTCGCCAGTGCCATCGGTGCCTTGGTTACTTTTCGCGCCCAATGAAAAGCAGAAAGTTTTTCCGGGAATTCGCTTAAAAAAGGAGCGACCCATTGCACAAAAACAAACTGCGAAACCCCCATCGCAACAGCAATGGCAAGCATGGAGTTTAAAAACGGATGCGCGCCGTAATACAAGATCAAACCGCCTGCGACGAAAAACCCGATAAGCAGGGCAATGGTTAGAGGACGCTTTTGTTTCATCACAAATTTCGGGATACGCCCCAAATCACTCATCTCTTCCTCATCCTGCGGAGGAATGCGGGAAACTAAGAACAGGTACGCACAATAGATAGCAGCAAGGACAAACCCATCAAAGAAATCAAGCGTCCCTTTTATATAAATAAAAATAAAATAAATCAGCGCCGGTAAAAGCGAAAGCACTCCGATGGCATGTTCGTCTTCAAGCGTAATATTCCAGGATAGCTTTTTAACCCCCCGCTTCCTTCCGAAAAACATAGAAACAAAATAAACCATCGGCCAGCCAAGGCCAACAAAAAGCCGCAATGACCCGGTATAATTAGCAGTTATTAAATGCACCTTGGAGGGATCGTGAGCCGCTTCCAAAGCGATAACCGCTTCAACTGCAAACTCAGGAAGCGTCTGTATCCAGGCAAGTACCGCTAAGGCAAGCCCCTGAGAAATAAAAAACTGCCCGCATTCCGCAGCCCAGGCAATAAGCATAGCCGCTAAAACTATCGCCGGAAATGTCCACAACGCAGCCAATGCTTCCATACGTCTCCTTTATGCAGCAACCCCTGACTTCACGCGGTTAACCACTCCATATAATCGCTGTAAGTCTTGTTTATTTGCCAGAACCAAAAGCACATCCCCCTCTTTGATTATTGTCGCACCATTGGGGATAAAAAATTGATCGTCGCGAGAAACAAGAACGATCAGCGCGCCCGTTGGAACGCCGAGTTTAACAATCGACTTCCCGACCGCCTCGGAATGATACGGCACAATAATATCTTCCAGCGTCGCGTTAATTTTTCCCGTATACTCGAATTCAAGAGGGTACAGCGGTTTATCTTTCACGGGGGCATCGACTTTCAAAAGCCGGGAAACAAAAGGAACGCTGGTCCCCTGGAAAAGCACTGACGTAAGAGAAATGAAAAAAACAATATTAAAAATAAGATCCGCTTTCGGAAGACCGGCGGAAAGGGGGAATGTGGCAAGAATAATCGGCACTGCACCGCGCAAACCAACCCAGGAAACCATGGTCTTTTCACGCACGGTTAACTTACTGAAGGCCAAACAGAGAAAAACACTAACCGGGCGGGCGATAAACATTAAAAAGAGTGCGATAAGAAGGCCGATACCCACAACCGGCACAATCTTTGAGGGAAAAACTAAAAGCCCGAGCGCCAAGAACATCGCTATCTGCATCAGCCAGGCAAGGCCCTCGTGAAATTTCATCAGTGTTTTCTTATGGATAAAATTTGAATTGCCGACAATAACGCTGGCAATATAAACGCTCAAAAAACCGTTTCCTTTAAAAAAGGCCGTCACGGCATAGACCAAAATCACCATGGCGATCATCAGAACAGGATACAACCCTTCATAGGCAAGCTTAATGCGATTGGTGATTATCACAATCCCTTTTCCGCACAGATAACCCATGACAAGACCGACCGCAAACTCAAGAATAAAGGTTGGGATCAGATGCAAAACAGGGAGCGTTGGATTACTCAAGAGTTGGATAAGGCCAAGGGTAAGAAAAACTGCCATGGGATCATTACTTCCCGACTCAAGCTCCAGGAGAGGGCGTAATTTCCCGCGCAAACTGACGCGCTTGGATTTTAAGACGCTAAAAATTGCCGCGGCATCTGTCGAGGAAACAATAGCCCCAAGAAGAGCCCCTTCAAGAGGAGAAAATTTAAGCATATAAACGGCAAAGATGCCCACGAAAACCGCGGTCAATAAAACCCCGACGGTAGCAAGGGCAACTCCCGGAGCCAGGACATGGCGGATATCCTTCCAGGACGTATCAAGCCCGCCCGAATACAGAATAAAAATCAGTGCCAGAACGCCCAGAGATTTAGCCAGCCAGGGGTCGTTGAAATAGATCTTACCGATCCCCTCTGAGCCGGCAAGCATGCCGATTCCCAGAAAAAGTAAAAGTGCGGGAACACCAAACCGGTCGGAAGCCTTACTGGCCATAACGCTGATAAACAACAGCAGCGCGCCCACGAAAAGCACGTGTTCAATAGATATCACAGCTTATCCTCCGAAAAACGCATATATCGCACTATACGAAAGAATACCCGCCAGATACCCGATCAAAACAGGTAAACTGATCTTACGCAGATACCAGGTAAAAGTAATTTTCTCGATCCCCATCACCACAACGCCGGCGGCAGAACCAATAATAAGGATACTTCCTCCGGTGCCAGCGGCAAAAGCAAGAAGCTCCCAAATCTTCGAATCTGTTGGAAACGCGTTCAAACTATACATCCCCATGGTGGCAGCAGTTAAAGGGACGTTATCGACAATCGCAGACAGGAGACCTAAAATCGTCCCAATAATATCTTTATTCCCAATAGTCGTATCAAGCCATGCCGCACAATGCTGAAGGATCCCGGAAACTTCCAAGGAAGCAACGGTCAAAAGTATCCCCAAGAAAAAAAGAATACTTGCAAGATCAATCTTTGACAAAATATGGGGGATACGTAATTCCTCCTCGTGCGGATGAATACGGTCAAGAATAACCCATAAAATGCCAAGGCCTAAAAGAACTCCGATAAAAGGAGGCAGATACGTCAAAGCCCTGATGATCGGAACCGCGATAAGCGCACCAATCCCGAGAAAAAATATCAGCGTACCTCCGCGAACACCCTGTGTGTGCCGCAGATGTGTTGCCGCCGGTTCATGATTAAGAGAAAAGGTAAAATATATAAGCGGCACCAAGACCGAAACAAGAGACGGGATAAAAAGCATCTTCATGATCCGAAAGGAACTTATACGCTCGCCGATCCAAAGCATAGTCGTTGTAACATCGCCGATAGGCGTCCACGCACCGCCGGCATTGGCCGCGACAATAATCATGCTCGCAAAAATCAAACGATCGGCGCGATCATCAAGTAAGCGCGGCAAGAGTGCCACCATAACAATTGATGTGGTTAAATTATCGAGGACCGCGGAAAGAAAGAATGTTATAAAAGAAACTATCCACAAAAGAACCCTTTTATTCTTAGTACGGATCAAATCGATGACAATCTTAAACCCGTGATGCGCTTCAATAGCAGCCACGATCGTCATAGCCCCCAGGAGAAAAATAATAATTTGAGCGATATCCTGCAGATGGCGGCCAAAAGCGGAAACGGTCTCTGAAATATCACGCAAACGCACGTGTTGTCCGGCAAGAATCATCCAGGAAAGCACCGCCATGATCAAAACCGTCGCAGCCTTATTGATCTTTATATGATGCTCAAGCGCAACAGCGGTATACCCAAAGACAAAAATACCAATTAAGAATATTTCTACCATACATCACCTTTCATTATATATAGTATGATTGTAACCTGTGCGGCAGATTCATGCAATAGTTTAGTTCATAGCTCGCAGCCCATCGGTCACAGGTCGTGTTCCGCCGGAGGCGGATTCGTAGCCCTGCACTTTCCTATGAGCTACGAACTCTTAAACAAATCCGTAACAAAGCGCGCCTTTAAGAGCCCCTCATCCCACTCCCCATCAGGCGTTGAGTCCCAAACAATACCTCCGCCGATCCCCATTTCCCCGGTGTCCTTGCCAAGAAGCAGCGTGCGTATCGGTATATTAAAAAACACATCTCTATCCGGCGTAATATATCCGATTGCTCCCGTGTAGATTTTCCTCTCCCTGCCTTCCAACTGCCGGATAATTTCCATCGCTCTGATTTTCGGCGCACCGGTTACTGAACCGGAAGGGAATAACGACTGGAATAACCGATAAACTGAATAACCAAGCGCAAGCCGAGCTCGTACTGTTGAAGTCATTTGGAAGAGGGTTTTGTAGGGAGTAATCTCAAAAAGTCGCGGTACCCGTACCCGAGCGCTGATTCTTCCAAAATCATTGCGCAATAAATCGGTAATCATCACATTCTCAGCCCGGTTTTTTGCATCGCAGCGAAAACGAAATCGTTGCAGGGTGTCGGAAAGAGGATTTCTGCCGCGCTGCCAGGTACCTTTCATTGGTTTTGAAATAATCTCCCTCCCGCGGGAATGCAGAAATAATTCCGGCGAAAGCGAAAGGATCTTACAGAAATCCGTCTCAATATACGCAGGATACGGCACTGGCTGCGCCCTTACAAGACGCTGATACAGGCTATAGGCGCTCCCGTAAAAATCAAAGAACAGTTTTATACAATAGGTAATTTGATATACATCTCCCGCCTTAATATGCCGGCGGATTATTTGAATATGCTCGTCATAGACTCGTCTATCCAGAGAAAGCCGCAGCCCTCCCAAATGCGCATAGTGTGTGCTGCTCCATTGAGGCAAGCCAATGCGGGGTGACTTATAAACGCCAACGCAAAGTAACGGAAAATCATGGTGCTTTTGTTGACAAAGTTTCTTTTCAAAAGCATACCCTGCCTCATACGAAACAAAACCGGCGCAGTAACATCTCCGGCGCAAAGCTTCTTCGATTCTTTCAAAACAATCCGCCAGCCGCAACGGATCACAGGTTGTAATAATCGAAAGCGGCTGCTCAAATAAAAGAGGCTTTTTGTAAAACTGGATAAGCGTAATCATGACCCCCCGCTCTGGTCTGGGTGCCTTTACAAAAAAGGCTCACGGTCATGACCGGCTATAAAGATTTACCGGGAAGACAAACCGGTAAGATACTGTGAAGCGGCGTATGAGCTGCGTACATACGGGCCGCTTTCCACATGGCGAAAACCACAATCAAGGGCTTGCGTTTTTAATAATTCGAATTGTTCCGGCCTGATAAATTCCTGCACCGGATAATGTTCTTTGCTCGGCGCAAGATATTGGCCGATACTTAAAAAATCACAGCCATTATCGACTAAATCTTTGCAAACCGATAGGACCTCTCTTCTTTGTTCACCCAGCCCGAGCATGATACCTGATTTCGTTAATACAGTAGCATCGATTCTTTTAATCGAACGAAGCACTCCTAATGAACGCTCGTAGGAAGCCCCCGTACGAACCAGAGAATACAAAGAAGGGACAGTCTCAACATTATGCGCGATAATTTCCGGTTTCGCTTTTACAATACACGTAAGTGCGTCACTGTCCCCTTGTAAATCGGGGATAAGAACTTCAATAGCTACGCCGGGAGCTTTAACACGGATTGCCTCGATAGTACGAACGAAATGCCCTGCGCCGCCGTCAGCCAGATCATCCCGCGTAACACTCGTGATCACAACATGTTTAAGACCGAGTTTAACAACTGCTTCTGCCACATGAGCCGGCTCGTCACTATCGACAGGGCACGGGAGCTTTTTATGAACCGCACAAAATGTGCACGCGCGCGTACAAGCGTCACCCAATATTAAAAACGTAGCGTGTTTTTTGTTGAAGCACTCCCCGATATTCGGACAAAGCGCTTTATGACAAACCGTATTAAGAGACAACCCCGAAAGCAATGTTTCTACTTCCCGGCATTGCCCAAGATTAATTTTTTTATTAAGCCACGCAGGCCGCGCCTTACGGCAGGCGGGTTGAGGGTTTACGCCCTGACTTTGCATAATTCCACTCCTGAGTCGCGTATTTTGCATCTCGTAAGTCCTGGAATATCCTTTCCTCTTCTTCCGTAAGATTACCCTGAACTACGGTGGCGCCAAAACTCTGGCAAAAAGAGTCTATCAGAATATATTGTAACTCATCAAAAGTAACTTTTTTGGCGGCAAGATCACCCAGCCAAGAAAATGTGTCACTCAAAACATCGCGCTGCCGCAATAATGTCTGCGCCTGCAACGTAACGTCCTGCAACGGAATCGAACCGTGCTGCAAAAAAGCGTGTTTCCTGCGCTTTTGCGCATTACCGCCCAATTTCTTCCCATTAATCAGAAGATCGTATTTTTCATTGGAGGCCAGACAAAAATCAGGCCGTATCGCCGAAGCAGGTACATGGCGCACCGTTACCGGCGAAACTTCGCACGCAAACCGCGCGTTCAGTCTAAACACCGCATACGCACGCTGTAAGAACGAACATGTCTTTTTAAAAGATTCTGTAACCGACGTATCACATCCGATATCAGCAGCAGAACAAACAACGCTATAGGAAAGATCATTGTCATGGATCAACACGCCGCCGCCGGTCAACCGGCGAACCAGAGGGATTTGCTGGCGGCAGCATTCATCCAAACGCAGATTAACAACCGGATCCTGGAAATACCCGAGCGAAATCGCCGCCGGCTTCCAGCCGTATATGCGGAATGTGGGGAGCGCATTGCAACGCAAATATCCTTCCAATAAAGCCTCGTCAAACGCCATATTGGTATAGGCATCGTGATGGCCGGACAAAATAAGTCGCCAGGGTTTAACGTGAGTATTGGTCAATGATTTAAGTACGTTCATAGTTCATGGTTTGAATTCCGTCAGAGACGGACACGTATTTAAAAACAAGGCTTCTAAAAGTATTGAGCCGTTTCAAACGGAAAACAGTCTATGAACTAGGCTTGCGGAACTGCTACTCTTTTTTTCCAACGAAGGTTCAGGTCTTTTGCGGCTTTTGTTTCATCAAGCCGTTTGACAGGGGTGGTAAGCGGCGCTTCTTTAATTTTTGCCGGATCGGCCTTGGCAAGACGGGCAGCCTCTTTCATAATTTCAATAAACCGGTCCAGGGTCTGTTTTGATTCGCTCTCTGTCGGCTCAATCATAATCGCTTCTTTAACGATAAGCGGAAAATAAATCGTAGGTGGATGGATCCCCTGGTCGATAAGATATTTTGCGATATCAAGCGCGCTGACATCGTACTGCTTCTGGCGTGTCGCTGAAAATACGCATTCATGCATGCAAATACGATCATAGGCGATATCAAAATACTCTTTTAATTGAACCCGGCAATAATTAGCGTTCAAAACTGCGCGTTCCGACGCCTCAATAAGGCCGCACCGACCAAGCAGCATAATATAAGCGTACGTTTTTAAAACAACCGCGAAGTTGCCGTAAAATGGGGCGATATACCCTATTGAAAGTTTTCTTTGATATTCCAGGGCAAATGTTCCGTCGGTACGCCTGACAATGCGCGGAATAGGAAGAAATTCTTCCAAACGTTTTACAACACCAACCGGCCCGGATCCCGGACCGCCGCCGCCGTGCGGAGTACCGAATGTTTTATGCAAATTAAGATGTACGATATCAAAACCGATATCGCCGGGACGGCATTTTCCCAAGATTGCGTTTAAATTTGCGCCATCGTAATAAACCAATGCGTCAACGCTATGGGCAAGATCGCAAATCTCTTTAATATGGGGGTTAAAAAGTCCTAACGTGTCCGGACAGGTCATCATAATCCCTGCAACATTAGCCGTAAGCTTGTTTTTTAAAGCCTGCATATCCATGCGCCCATCTTTATCGGTAGGAATCACTTCCACACTATAGCCGGCAATCGCGGCAGACGCAGGATTTGTGCCGTGCGCGGAATCAGGGATCAACACGGTTTTACGGCGGTTCCCCTTATGTTTATGATAGGCAGCCATAAGCATAACGCCGGTAAGTTCGCCATGCGCCCCAGCCATGGGTTGCGTAGTAAAAGCATCCATACCGGTAATCTCGCATAAAAGCTGTTTTGTTTTATAAATAACTTCAAGAGACCCCTGGGTCAGCATGCCGCCGCCTAATAATTGCGGCAATAACGGATGCACGTCGGTAAACCCGGGCAAAACAGCGATTTTCTCGGTAAATTTCGGGTTGTATTTCATAGTGCAGGAACCAAGCGGATAGAAATTAGTATCGACGGAAAAATTGAGACGCGCAAGATTTGAAAAATGACGCACCACATCAAGTTCAGAAGCTTCCGGTAAATCAGGCTGCTGTGCGCGGCAATAGCCGGAATCAAGCGCCGGGCTGTTTTTTATATCGGGCTGGGGCCAGGAAAAACCCTTTCGGCCGGAAACACTCTTCTCGTAAATTAACTGCATAAAACAACCTCAAGGCTATCGGCAAATTTCATCATCTCTTCTTTCGTGCGTTTCTCGGTTGCTGCGACAAGCAAATAATTATCCATACCTTTATAAAACCTGCCCAACGGGAACCCGCAGGCAAATCCTTTTTCAATCATTGCATGCGCCACTTCATCGGAATTTTTCGGCAGCAAAACAGTGAATTCATTGAACGTTGGCGATGATCGCTTAACGCTGACACCGGGAACCTTATCCAAAAGATTTTTTAAATATTCGCTCTTCTGAAAGTTTATTTCCGCAAGTTCCCGGAAACCGGCTTTCCCAACCAGCGATAAATACAGTAGCGATCTGAGCGCACACAAAGCCTCATTCGAACAAATATTCGATGTGGCCTTCTCTCGACGAATATGCTGCTCGCGCGCCTGAAGCGTTAAAACAAACCCCCGCTTATTATCTTTGTCGACGGTTGCACCGACAATTCTTCCCGGCATCTTACGCACAAATGCCATCTTCGTCGCCATAAAACCAAGGTACGGCCCGCCAAAATAAAGCGGCAAACCTAAACTCTGGCCTTCCCCGGTCGCTATATCAATATCCATTTCCGCGGGAGTTTTAAGCATCCCCAGAGAAACAGGATAAACCGACCCGATAACCAAAGCTCCGTGAGCATGCGCTTTTTTAGAAATATCGGAAAAGTCATCAACCGCGCCGAAGAAATTAGGGTTTTGCACAATAATTGCCGCGGTATTTTCATCAAGATGTTTATAAATAGCCTCGCGGGAACTTTGCCCGTGTACGACCGGTGTCTCAACAAATTCTATCGAAAGATTTGAAGTATACGTATAAAGCATTGTCCGGTAGATGAGGTTCACACCGCTATCCATGATTATTTTGCGGCGTCCGGTAATGCGTATTGCCATCATAGCAGCCTCATACAGAGCCGTCCCTCCGTCGTAAAGCGAGGCATTAGCCGCATCAAGCCCGGTCAACTGGCACATCGCAGTTTGATATTCATAAACTGCCTGCAGCCAGCCCTGCGAGCATTCCGGTTGATACGGAGTATAGGCGGTATAGAATTCTGAACGAGCAGCCAACGCATCAACCGCAGCCGGGATATAATGATCGTAAAAGCCGGCGCCAACAAAATTAGTAAGCCCTGTTGCATTTTTTGCGGCAAGCTTTTTGAAATGCTCGACCACTTCAAATTCTGATTTACCTTCGGGGACAGCAAACGATTTGGCGCGCAGATCAGGGGCAATATCCTTAAAGAGCCCGTCGATCGATGTAACGCCGATCGAGGCAAGCATTTCTTTTATTTCAGCATCAGTGTGCGGCGTAAATCCCATTAATGGAGCCCTTCAATGTATTTTTGATAGGCGGCTGAATTTAAAAGCCCCGAAACCTCTTTCTCGTCGCTCATACGAACAACCACAAACCAGCCCTCATCGTACGGCGATGTATTAATGCGTTCGGGAGAAGCGGCAAGCGCTTCATTGATTGTAACAACCTCGCCGGAAACCGGCGCGTACACATCAGAAGCAGCCTTAACAGACTCGACAACCGCAAACTGCTCCGACTTTTTAACTTTGGTGCCGACTTTCGGCAGTTCAACAAACGTAATATCGCCTAATGAATGCTGGGCATAATCGGTAATACCAATCGTGGCCATACCATTGGCACACTGTGCCCATTCATGGTCCTTTGTATACACTAAATTCGCAGGAATACTCATTAAACCCCCTCCGATCGCGCAGAACCGCGTTTATAAAAAGGTTTTTCAACACTCGTGCTTGAAATTTCCGCCGAAGCGCCGGCAAGTGTTGCTTCCAACCCTACCCGGCACCATTCAGACTCCACATACCCCATAGCGATACCGCAGGAAAGACTTGGAGAAAAACTTCCGCTGGTAACAACACCGACATCTTTTCCCTGCATGCGTATCGCATACCCCTGACGCGGGGCTCGGCGGGAATCAGCCTTAAAAAATGCCATTCTCCGCTGCGGGCCTGCCTGGAATATTTTCATTAATTCCTGGGAACCGATAAACTCTTTTCCGAAATAAACAAATCTTCCCAAGCCAGCTTCTAAAGGATTATGAACTTCATCGATGTCATGGCCATATAACGGATAACACATTTCAAGCCGCAGCGTATCGCGGCAGCCAAGCCCTGCAGGCTTAACCCCGGGATTTTTAAGTATTAAATCCCATAGTTCCTCTGCTTTTGACGCCGTAATATAAATTTCGTATCCCAGCTCGCCCGTATAGCCGGTGCGGCTGACAAGAACATGCTCTCCTAAAAGATGAAAATGCGAAAACCGGTAATAGGCAAGCCGACGCACATCTCGGCCGACAAGTTCCTCAAGCACTTTTCGCGCCAGCGGCCCCTGCACATCTAATTTGGCAGTTTCATTCGATATGTTTTCAACGCGACAGTGAGCGGTAAGATTTTTACGGAGGTTTGCCTCGTCGTTCGGCGTTGTTCCGGCATTGACAACCAGCATCCATTGATCAACGGCAATGCGATATACCACCAGATCATCGATAATACCGGCTTTCTTATTCAACATAAAACCATAGCGGCACTCCCCGTCAACCATATCATCCAGCCGCATGGTTACAACCTTATCCAGGCCGCTCTCGGAGAATGTACCGGTCAACAGGAATTCTCCCATATGACAAATATCAAATACCGACGCGTTCGTCCGAGTCCAAACATGCTCGGCAAGAATACCTTCATACTGGATCGGCATTGACCAGCCGGAAAACGGAGCAATCTGGGCATGCAACTGCTGGTGTTTTAAAAAAAGCGGGGTCGTAAGAAGTTTTGTTTCCATACGGTTCACGTTTCTCTTTATGCTACGGCTCGAAGAGCCTTATTTTTAATCGGATATTTTCCGCAACAAAAATTTTCCCCCTCAGGGCAATACCCTAATGCCTGGCACTTAGGACCAACCGCTTCAAAAACTTCGGGGAGAGATTCCTTCACGATGCCAAGCATGCGCTCGGCAAGACGCTTAATTTCCCATTGCGCACGCGTACAACATCGCTCATGGAAAAAATGCGTTAATTCGCGACAATTCATCGTCACCACAATCTTCGTTTCAGCTGCCTGCGGCAAAACAAAGCGGACATCCTGGTTTGCCAATTCTCCCGTCTTGCCTTTCGACTTAAATGATTCTAATATCTTATTATAACTGGTCTGTATCAGCGTCATAGTCTGCATAAATTCTTCCCGCAACGCTTTATCTGCCGCGATAGACGGCGGAACTACAAAATCAAAATCAGTTTCCTTAACATACCGCTGGCTTTGCTGAGAATAGGAGGCAATACGATGACGGACAAGTTGATGCGTTAAAGCGCGGGAAACCCCCTCTATCGCAAAGGTGAATTTCACATGCTCCAGAGGGCTTTCATGGCCTGACGCAACAACCTTGGCAATAAATTCTTTCTGTTGTGCTGTCTTCTCCGACTTTTCGTCATAAAGATCGGCGGCGAATTTCGCTGAGTAGCACTGGCGGCAGGCTGCGTATATAAGAGCTACCGCATCGTGAGTAACATCAAGGAGGCGGACATGAAGCTCGGTTTCTGGCATTTCAATCTCCACAAAAAAATCAACAGCACACGACACCGCGGCCATTGCCGGACGTCACAATCAATACAAAACCCGTTATCACGATACAGATTAATTCGATGCGTAACGGAAACGGCGGGAATGCAAACAGAATCAGCTTAAAGCTGACACAAAGTAACTTTTCAAAGTTATGCTAATATTATACACCGGTTCGGCAGAAATTCAAAAGGAAACACATAGAAAAATATAGGCGAATAAAAAAACGGCGGTTACCGGAGAAGCGGAAGACAATTTCTTATTTCTCAAAGATACCGTATGCTGTCTTAAAAACGACTCACCTGCCCTGTATTACAAAAATACTGCTTCATGAACTCCCGTTTCTGCCCGAGTTGTCTTTATCAACGACGCCCAGGATCTTCTCAATGGTTTCTTTCAGTTTCTTAACGCTCGCCGGCTTTACAACATAATCATCCACGCAGTCTTGCGAAATAATCTCTGATTCTTCAACATTCAAGGCAGTTAACAAAATAATCGGGATATTTTTTGTCTCCGGATCGCTTTTCAAACTTCTTCGCACGTCATATCCGCTCATATCGGGCATTAAAAGATCAAGCAGGATAATATCGGGTTTTAAAGAACGGGCCAATGAAAGCCCTTCAGCGCCATTTGTCGCCGTTGTAACGGCCCAGCCGGTCGAATGTTCAAGATTCAGTTTTACTAACGAACAAAAGTTTTCTTCATCGTCAATAACGAGAATTTTTTTCATAGCGGACCTTTCTCATTACGCGAGGAAACGGAAGGCGAAAGTTGCATACAAACATCTATGCGGTTTTACGCAGCGGAAAAACTTTTCTACGGCACAAATTTCCTGCTGAAGTCTCAAACACGGCTTGCGATCACGATAACACCGAGAAAAAAGCCCTCCCTCTTTTTTCTCGCCACTCAATAACAATTCCCTCGCTTTATACTTTACTTCTCTATAAAACAACGCAACGGAAATGTAACGAGTTCTCGATTACGATAGAGCCGCATACAACATATTGTTTCATGCACAAGCATATATCAGACATCTATATGATACCATGGAACCCTATGCAAATCAATAACTTTTAACGCGCAAACAATCCTACTAAGCGGCATCTTATTTATTCTGCCAATCGACAGGTATGTGCAAAACCTACGCGGTTACCCCTTTGTCGCAGCAAGAAATCGACAACGCCGTATCAACCTCCCTGCAGGGGATTCCCTCAAAAAACACAATTTATTTTTTCTCGGCTGAAGTTTTTATTTCCGGGATGGGTACACTGTTAGATTGGCTGCTTCCCGGCAATTGCACAAGATACCTATATACGCACGGAACAACAAGTAGTGTTAAAAGCGTAGCAACTGCCGGGATATCCATAAAGCAAGACCCTGAAATACTAACGGGCAACGCCACCAGGACAGAAAAGGGATAAAAATAATCGTTACATTGCGAGGCAAGCACCATGTACGCAACAATAATGCAAAGCAAAAATCGAACTGGCGCGCTTGCGGGATTTCATTGTGGGATGCTGCTATGACAACCAATCGCGCATGGTTGGAGGAATTTTGCCGGGGACGTATACGCACGAAACACGTATTAGGCTGGTCATGTTATTCTCGGTTTGATGCCGTTGGCCCTTCGGCGTTTGGTTTGATGAAACAGGCGGAGTACAAACCTTCACGCAGAGCGATACCACACACGCACAAACTCTTCCATGATCCTGCCCGGCTCCCCAACCCTTATATGACAAAGGCATCGGGCAATACAGGCGTCTCGATATTGCGCTTCAAAGAGAAAACGGGGCGTAAACCCGGTTGTATGCCACTGAGCCTGATACCAGGAAATAGTTTCAAAAGGAATTCCTGTTTTAAGTTTAGGAACGCCTACCTGGGATCGGGCATAATCAGACCAATTCCTAGCAAGGATCAAACCGTTGCGGCGGGCTTCATCCCCAAGCAACGTCCCCGGTAAGGGCGACGTAATCGCCGCCCATACTAACTCCGGCCGTGTTTCTTCCAGAAAACGATCGGTCAAGTACACCTCTTGGAGAGTTTCCGAAGGAGAACCGATCATAACATTGGCGTTTACCAGAACGCGCGCCTTCTTGCAAAGCGCTATCGCCTGTCTGTTCTGTTCGACTGTCGTACCCTTATGCAAAATTTCGGTAAGAACCCGTTGTGACCCGGATTCTATCCCGAAACAAATCATCGCGCAACCGGCCTTTTTCATCTGGCCGAGCAAAGCGTCCGTCAATGTATTGACCCGCGCATAACACCACCAAGAAACCATCAATTTTGTGGCGGTAAGCGCTTGGCAAAAACATGTTACCCAGTTCTTATCCATCGTAAAGGTATCATCCCAAAAAATAACGCTCCGAATACCATATTTCGTCTTAAGCTCAACGATCTCTGCAACAACGTTAGCGACGCTTCGATGACGCACCCCTTTGCCGAATATCATCTCGAGTGTAGGTTGACACATGCTGCAGCCCGCAAAGCAGCCGCGACTTGACATTATATTAAGGTACGGATACTGCATGGGGAAAAAAAGTTCATAGGCATCGGTATAATATCGTTCCCCGCCGATAATATCCCGCGCAGGAAACGGTAAGCTGTCCAAATTGGCAATAGGAGGACGCGCCGGATTTGTCACTATTACATCGCCGCGCCGCCAGACAATGCCCTCAATACCTGAAACATCGCCGTCGCTTCGCAACGCATCGCAAAGCGCGACAAAGGTTTCTTCCCCTTCCGCTCGTATCAAAAAATCAACATGCGGAATTTTTATTGCCTCGTCCGGACAAACTGTCGCGTGAGCTCCGCCTAAAACTATCGTGGTCCCGGGAAGAGTTTCATGAACAAGCGCTGCTACGCCGGCAGCCAGATCAGCTTCCGGCGTCATCGCGGAAAGGCCGACTATTTTGGGTTTATGTTCCAAAAGTATCCGTATAACATCCTCCCACCCGTCAAAAAGACGCAAATCGATCATGGCAACGTCATATCCGCGGGCCCGCGCATAAGAAGCCACATAGCCGATGCCAAGCGGAGCAACAAACCAGGCGAATTTATTTTTGACATCACGCTCAAAATTCATGCAATTAACCAAGAGTATCGTAGCCATAAGCCGCATTCTCACCCTGCAATAAAACTGATCCCTCGTGTATCGGCCTCATAATAGCAGCCGCACATAAAAAATAAAAAACCCCGGGCAAATACCCGAGGCATTGAAAACTTATCGGCACATTGGCCGTACCGGCACGTTTGTTAAAAAGGCTTTTTTATAGTTTCCGCTCAATTTTAGCCCACGTATCCCGGAGTGTTACGGTCCGGTTGAAAACAGGTTTGGCCGGCGTTGAATCTTTATCAACGCAAAAATAGCCAAGCCGCTCAAATTGATACCTGCTCCCCGGCTTAGCTGCGATAAGCCCGGGCTCGATCTTACACGAAGAAAGCACTTCCAGCGAACGGGGATTCAAATGCATGGTAAAATCCTTCCCCTCGGGAACATCGTTGGGATTACGTACCGTAAAAAGGATATCGTATAGTCTTACTTCGGCGTCTTGCGCGTGCCCGCAGGAGATCCAATGAATGGTACTTTTGACCTTGCGTCCGTCAGGGGCATTCCCCCCCCGTGTCAGCGGATCATAAGTACAATGGATCTCAACCACTTTGCCGGCGGCATCTTTTACCAGGCTCGTGCAGATGACCAAATATGCATACCGCAGACGGACCTCTCGCCCCGGCGACAAACGGAAGAACTCTTTTGGAGGATTCTCGCGGAAATCCTCTTCTTCAATGTAAATCTCCCGCGAAAAAGCGACGCTGCGGGTCCCCATAGACGGATCTTCGGGATTATTCACGCATGCAAACTCCTCAACCTGGCCGACGGGGTAATTATCAATGACGACTTTTATCGGGCGTAGAACCGTCATGAAACGCGAAACCGTTTTATTAAGTTCTTCACGAAGGCTATTCTCCAAAAGGACACAATCAACGATGCTGTCGACCTTGGAAACACCGATCTGCTCGCAGAATTTCCTGATAGATTCCGGCGTATATCCGCGCCGGCGTAAACCGGAAAGAGTCGGCATACGCGGATCATCCCAACCGGATACAAGTTTTTTGGCAACAAGTTCCAGGAGTTTTCGTTTACTTAAAACGGTATTACCCAGATTCAGGCGGGCGAATTCTATCTGCTGCGGATGATGGATACCAAGTTCATTCAGAATCCAATCATACAAAGGCCGATGTACCTCAAATTCAAGCGTGCATATCGAGTGGGTTATCCCCTCAAGAGAGTCACAAATACCATGCGTATAATCATACAACGGATAAATACACCAGGCAGCTTTCGTGCGGTGATGCGGAACTTTACGAATACGGTAAAATACCGGATCGCGCATAAGAAGATTGGGATGCGCCATATCGATTTTCCCGCGCAAAACTTTTGTCCCTTCCAAAAACTCTCCGGCACGCATCCGGGAGAACAAATCAAGATTCTCCTCGATGCTACGGGTGCGGTACGGGCTGTCTTTGCCCGGTTCGGTTATGGTACCGCGGTATTGACGCATTTCTTCAAGCGACTGGTCACACACATACGCCTTGCCTTTTTTAATCAGCTCAAGCGCAAAAGCATATAATTTTTCAAAATAATCGGAGGCGTAAAACATGCGCTCCTGCCAATCAAACCCGAGCCAGCGCACATCTTCCTGTATAGAATTGACGTATTCAACTTCTTCTGTTTCGGGATTCGTATCATCGAACCGGAGGTTGCACAACCCCTTGTAATCACGTGCAATACCGAAATTCAAACAAATACTTTTTGCATGGCCTATATGAAGATACCCATTAGGTTCGGGCGGGAAACGCGTATGCACCTGGCCGGCATTCTTACCGGTTGCCAAGTCAGCGTCAATGATTTCACGAATAAAGTTAGTCGGTGTTTTATGAATTTCCATGGTTAAAAACCCGCAATCAATACCCTAGATACCTCATATACAAACTCCTGGCTGTCTCAACGGGGTTATTCATAGCGCACGTATGCTATAGATACTGCCATATCGCATAGTGCGCGTAGAGGTATTATACAAGATACACCCTGGATTTCAAGGGATTTGCCCCCGCACGATACCGTTCAACGATACTATCTTTAGACCGTTTTTTTATACGCCACAGTACGAACATACCCGGCAGGATCACCGGGAACCTGTTTTTCCGGCATATTCCGGACGCAATGAATACAGTTTCCACACCCCGAAACGCACCTGAAAAAGATAACAATCATGTATGAGTTTTTCAATGGTACGCGGCATGTCGTAACGCGCCAGGGAAAGGATATAGTCGGGCTTGCTTTCAGCAAAAAAACGTAAAAATTCTTTCTTATCAAGCCCCTCCAGAAGCGTATCGCGTCCATAAATATACCATCCCCAGAAAAAATACCTGGTTGGGGCCCTTCTCCTGAGGAAAATATTCACGGTCAACGTTCCGCCGGTAACAAAAAGCGTATCTTTGTTACTCGTATTGGCCAAAATATATTCTGCCATATGGTAGATATCGCTTTTTTTAATCGACGTATACGCTTTGGATGCGGCGACAAACCGTTGCGCATTAAACCCGGTTAACGCATACACAACGATAAGAACCAAAACAATGCCTGATCGCAATCGACGGCTCAAAGGCAATAAAAAATATGCCGCTGCAATTATCATACTGCAGCCTAACCCGATTATGAAATAGTAGTACGGGAATGCCACTTGTTTTACGAAAAAACTAGCCAGGGGAACCATCATAAGCCCCAGGGCAAGCCACACGAAAAAAGCGCCCGGTTTACGCCAGAATCGATTAAAGAGAACAAGGATACTCCCCGCCAAAACAAGTTTCATGAATACCGTGCCCTGCAATTGCATAACAATAAAATCGGAAGTCCGGGGCCCTACTCCGGCAGGGAAAAGCCGAAGGTACCCGATGTTATACAACACGAATGACCGGTAAAAAGCACCGAGATTCCCCTTTACCATGCAATCAAGCACGACTATCCCGCAAACAACTGCAATACCGGAAACGTAGCAAAAAATATTTTCCCATAACTGCCGGTATGAAACACGTTTCTGCCATAACACAATAAAAAGGACCGCACATAACGGTCCAGCCAGCAAGACTGCCGTTTGTTTCATAAAAAACGCCGCGGCAGATAACACCGCACACGCAAAAATCCGTATCTTCGGATAACGCCTCTCCTGACAAACATCAACACAGCAAAGAAGCGCCGGGACCAAGAAAATCATCATCACCGGTCCAATTTCCACCTCATGATCCCAATAATACGGTAAAGCCAAAAAAACACCATACGCCAAAGGCATAACAAGCCGCGCCTTTCCTTGAAAAACCCTTCGGGAAAGAAGATAAACGAAAAACACGGCAATAAAACTTATCAAACTCACAACAATGCGCAATGCGACGATATTCATGCCAAAGATCCGGACAATGGCAGCCAGGAAATAATACCACAAAGGCCCTTTATGATCGAACGCGCCTTGATACGGCGTTCCTCCCTCCGCAATATCCTGAGCACAATATAAATAAATCATCTCATTGCTGGGATTCTGGGGAGGAACGACAATATCCGGAAAAACACGCAGCGAAACCCCGGCTATGATAAGCAAAAGCCAAACAATATCGTTCCCATATCTGCGAAAAGCAAACGGTAAAATAAGAATGCAGAGTACGCTCACAAAGAAAAACCGGTCAACTAAAACCGTATAATAGGAAAGCGGATGCACGATCTGCAATTGGATAAGCCCGTTATAGTGACGTGCGGAACCATGATAGATATCGGCAATAAACGCATGCGCAAAGCGCAAATAGAATATACAAAGAATCCCGACAAAAAGCATGGTCGCCATCAAACAGACAGAAAAGACTTTATTTTTCAAATACCATTGCCGGAACATCGCCTTCCTCCCGAAGATACCAATGCTGTTTTTTTAACCGGGCGCGTGAAACCGAGGAAACCCAAAAGGAGCAAAAAACCTTTGAGGTATCGCACAATATCCTCGTAAGAACGTATCGAACGTATCCTTCCCCAGATATACCGGGGCCTCAGGTAAAACCTGCGCATCGCTAACCGTTCAATCTCTTCTATCTGGGCTTTATCGCGATATCCCCATGGAATAAATACCGGATCCCAGAGCGTATATCGGGAAAAATCACGCTGCACAGTGCCATACCGCGAAGCTTCATCCCAAAGTTTTGTCTGAGGGAAAAGCGTAGTTACGGAAAATTGCGCGTAATCAGGATCCAGCGACACGGCAAAATCAATCGTCTTCCTGGCAAGTTCAGGAGTCTCTTTCGGAAGGGCAATCATAAATGAAGCACGGATTTGAATCCCCGCCTTTTTTGTCCAGGCAGTAACCTGACGTATTTGCTCAATTGTTATGCGTTTGTCAATGCCGTCGAGAAGCTCCTGGCTCCCCGACTCAAACCCGTAAAAAATATTCCAGCACCCGGCCTGTTTCATCAAACCAAGCGCCGCCGGATCAACGGTATCAACCCGAGAATAACATGACCAGCCTAATACGCGTTTCGTGCGGATACGTTCCCGGCAAAATTCCTCCAACCATGCGCGATTGGTTGTCATAGAATCATCCCAAAATGAAATCTCACGAGCGCCAAAACGTTCTTCCACGTAATCCATCTGTTCAATAAGCCGGCGCGGACTCAGGTACCGCTGCTGCTTACCGAATACCGCATTGTTGGAACAAAAACCGCACGAATACGGGCACCCGCGCGTAGCAACCATATGCACCACGGGTTTACGCACATACTGGTTGGGTAAAGGAATATACCGGTCCATGGATAGCAGGTCCCAGGCAGGATACGGAAGTTCATCAAGCGATGGAATCGGTTGACGCGGTTGCGTCACAACAATATCAGTGCCTCTCCGAAAAGCAATGCCCGTGATACCGCAAAGCGATTTATCGGCGAGAAAAGCATCGCGGCAAAATCCTGCATCCCGGTACCGGGCAAGGATTTCAACCATAGTCGCTTCTCCTTCACCATAGACAGCGATATCAAAATGGGGGGTTTCCCCTATAACCTGCCGAGGCATGATGGAGGCATGATGCCCACCAATAACAATCAGCATATCCGGAAAGAGGCGCCGGATGGCTTCGGCTAAAATGACGGCTCTATGAAAAACAACGGTAACTGCGGAAAGCCCGACTACTGCCGGTTGTTCCTCCCGCAAAAAAGCGAGTATATCCTGGTGACTGGCATCAATGGCAGGAGCATCGATAATCGAAACGTGATACCCTTTGGTGCGGCAGACAGCGGCTAGATAAGCAAGACCGAGAGGAGGCAGATGCCCCCCGACCTTACCGAGTTTTCTCAATCCGTATCGCTCACGAACGGATACCGGAGGATATATAAAACAAATATCCATAGGCTATCGTGAATACCTGCCGCAGGATCTATTCCAGAAAATAACCGCGATTTCAATCATCATCGCACAAGGAGCCGTAAATAGATTAATCCTGCTGCCGGGAATATACGTCCAGGTGACAGGAATCTCGCGTAAACGTAATCCTTGCAGCCTGGCAATCGTTAAAAGTTCCACATCAAAAGCAAACCCTTTTGTTACCTGACGCGAGGCGACTCGCCGGGCCGCCTCGCGTGTAAACCCCTTAAACCCGCATTGTGAATCGTAAATACCCGGTAAAAAGAACCGTACAAAAAATGCGAAGATCCGCCTCAACAGGCTGCGAATCCATGGCCCTCTGACAAGCCGGGATGAGCCGGGGAACAGCCGGGAAGCAAAAGCAATATCACACCCTGACTGCAACGCACACAGCAACATATCGAGCTCCTTCAGAGGGGTTGACAGATCGGCATCGGAGAAAAAAACATACTCCCCCTGCGCTGCAAGCATGCCTTCCCTTACCGCGCATCCTTTTCCGTGTTGAGGACCATTCGATACTACCCGGCATTCCGGGACTACCGCGGCAAATGACCGCGCAACACCGGCAGTACCATCGGTGCTGGCATCATCGACAACAATAATCTCATATTGAAAATTACGAGACTCGAAATCACGGTGTATTCGCGCAAGCGTCGGGCCTAAACGATGTGCTTCATTATGCGCAGGAATAACCAAGGAGAGAAAAATCTCTGGCATTATTATAGGTGTTGCTCCGGTAAAATCAAAGGTCTACAACCCCATACTATAGGTATATGCTCGAAGGTATCGGCCAACAAAAATACCTTTGTTAATTATTATACTCTCATACCCCGACCACTTCAAAGAGTTTCAAGAGCGGTTTAAAAATCAAAAAAAATACCCTGACAAGCAATGCGTATCAGGGTATGCGACATCTCTCATATCTGGCATGTGAGAGACATAACTGGTTGCCCCGCATGGATTCGAACCATGATTAACTGAGCCAGAGTCAGTCGTGCTACCATTGCACTACAGGGCAATAATTCTAACGTAGATGTCTGCTGTGTAAACCAACAGGTGTTTAGTATACCCACTAGAAAAGCCGAAATCAAGCAGAAATTACTGCACTCCCGCACGCTCCAGATGATCTATTTCTGCCTTATTGACTGTTGTGGAACCCTCTCCTTTTTCCAGGTACAGGTTAACCGTTATACGTTCCGCGGTTTCTGCAATAATTTTCCCCTCAATAATATCCCCGCTCTTCAAAATGATCCTGTCGAGATTCGCCGGTTTCGAAATAATATGGATATTCCTGATCTGCTTATACGTTGGCCTGATAAATTTATTAAGGCTGGCTCGGTACAAGACAAAACCGGCAGCAGCCATCGCCGCCAATAACAAAAGGACAAGAATAATTCGACGCGCCTTTAAGAACGCTATCGAACTGGCCTGGGTAATCAAATTATGCCCGTGGCGCTTTGAATAATACATCGCGGAATCGGCTTTATGGATAAGCTCATCCATGGTCTTACCATCGAGCGGGGAACCGGCAATCCCGCAACTTATGCAAATTTTGAAAAATTTATTTTTGTACAAAAACGGCCGGCGGGCCAGATTCGTGATACATTGTTTAAAGAGCTGTCCTGCTTCACGCGCGGTTTTCCCGGGTAAAACCGCAATAAATTCATCGCCCCCATAACGGAAAAATACGCACTGGTCTTCAAAGAACGTTAAACGTAAAGTACTCGTCGTATATTTTAAAACTTCGTCGCCGAAAATATGCCCGAATTTATCGTTGAACTTCTTGAATTTATCGAGATCGATCAGAACAACGGAAAACGGTTTATTATGCGCGTTCGATTCAACCGCAAGATCCTCCAAATATTGCCGCAATCCGTCTCGGGTAAAAAATCCGGTCAGGCAATCTTTTTGCGCTTGCTCAAGCATTCCGCACTTTCTCCGATACGACCCGTCCCCCGCGCACCAGGCGCCCCGTATAAACTAGGCAGCTCCCTGCATAACCGCGATGACGTTTTGACTAACCCCTTGATTTTTTAAATTCGCCAGATCATCCGCCGTCAAAGTAAACTTCGAATTCGTAAGACGAATCTTATCAATAATAACGTTCTCATTAATACCTTGCTTGGAAAGATCGATGATTTGCTGCATACTCATCTGATTTGGATTCGAAGCCGACGCTGTTTGCTGCGCCGCAGAAACGTTCGTTTGCCCGGGCTTGTTCACCTGCGCGCCAATAAGCGCTCCGGTTAAAGCGCCTGCAGCTGCACCTATTGCAGCACCTTCACCGCCATGATGCCCCTGATGACCGATTATGCCTCCGGCAGCAGCACCCAATACCGTACCAATGACAGCACCTTCGGCAACTCTCGTCTTATTGCTCTGACACCCTGAAACAGCGAAAAGAAAAATAAAGCCGGTAATTACCAAACTAACCTTTTTCATTATAAGCCCCTCTCCATTACCATAATGTTTTTTGAATCCAATCGTCAAGATATTCAACCATACCTGCAGTCGCGGTTACATCCTTAGTCGCTCCCGTAACAGCGCCCTCCGTTGTCGAAACAACTCCCTGTGCAACACCACTGGTTGTCCCGGCAACAGTCTGACACCCTGCCACCAACAAGAGACTTATGCCCGCCACTGCCGCAATGTATTTATCAACCATTACGAAGCTCCTTTCACCCACTTCAATAACCTCTTTTTCGAACGCTCTCTGCCTAAAGAATAAATAACCTCAAATAAGCCGGGGCCGACAGTCTTGCCGGTAAGCGCAACTCGAATAGGATGAATCAGCTTTTTTGCTTCCGTATGCAAATCCGCAACCAGCGCGCGGAATGCTTCTTCTATCGATACAACCGTGAAATCAGGCAACGCATCAAGCCGTACAACAAACTCACCGAATTCGCGAGAAAGATCAACGGACAAATGTTTGGCTTGTGCTTCCGGATCCATAACCGGTTCATCGGTAAAAAAGAAATCCGCCCGCGCAACAAAATCGCCGATGACCGTCATGCGAGGCTGAAATAGTTGTACCAAAGAAAAAATGTATTTTCGATCGAGAGTACCCTCAGTAACAAGCCCCTTGTCAAGCAACAACGGAATAATCAAATCAACGAGTGCATCGGTATCGAAGGCCTTGAGATACTGATTATTCACCCAATCAAGCTTCTTAAGATCGAATGTCGCAGCGGTTTTATTGACATCTTTGATATCAAAGATCTTCACCGCTTCTTTCGTATCAATAATTTCCCGGTCTCCTCCCGGCGACCAACTCAAGAGAAGTAAATAATTCACCAGCGCAGGAGCCAGGTACCCCATGTTCCGATAATCGGAAATCGCCGTAGCGCCCGTTCGCTTCGAAAGCCTGCCTCCCTCCATGCCCATAATAAGCGGCAAATGCGCAAAGCGCGGCACAGGAAAACCAAGCGCTTGGTATAAAAGAATTTGTTTCGGCGTATTCGAAATATGATCGTCACCCCGGACAACATCGGTAATATTCATGAGCGCGTCGTCAACAACGCAGGCAAAATTATAGGTTGCCGAACCGTCTGATTTGATCAATACCTGATCTTTCAGGACGGAGGCGTCAAATTCTATTTTCCCGCGGATGAGATCGTGCAAGACAATCTTTTGCGGAGTAACTTTATAAAAAATAGCTTCCCCTTTGCCTTCCGTCTTTTCAACATAGGCTTTGCCTTCCTGCAAAAGACGCTTTGCATGTTGGCGATAAATATCAAAACGCTGGCTTTGATAATAAATCTCATCCCAGCCAAATCCAAGCCAGGTCAGGCTATCGAGGATCTCATCGACAAATTCCTGTTTTGAACGGAGTTTATCGGTATCTTCAATGCGCAGAACAAATTTCCCGCCTTTTGACCGCGCATACAACCAGTTAAAAAGCGCAGTCCTTCCTCCGCCTATATGTAAATATCCCGTCGGACTGGGAGCAAAACGAACGCGTATCATGCTATACCTCCTAAGCCAAGCCCCGGGTAAAATCCGGGGGCGGAACAAACGTGTATCATTTGATTTTTCCCGATGAGAAGCTATCGCACAAGCTTCTCCCCTTCCAAGACCGCTTTTTGATTGACCGCAACTAACCCTTTCTTATCTGCGGGAGCAATCGTGTCAATAACGCCCAGAATAATTTTAACCGAAACCACGTTTGTCATAGCAACATACGAACCCAAAGCAACCATGTTGGCAATACGCACATTCCCGAGTTTCATGGCAATATCGGTAAACGGATACTGCGCCGCAGCCGCCTTCCCGGTCGTCTCGGCGGGAACCAGGGTACTATTGACGATCAAAACTCCTTTTCGTTTTAATCGATTCCGGAATTTTTCCATGGAAGGTTCGTTTAAAACGATCAGCGTATCGGCCTGTTCAATATACGGAGACCCGATTTCCTCATCCGAGATAATAACCATACAATACGATGTGCCGCCGCGGACCTCCGCACCATACGCAGGAAGCCATGTCGTAAACTTCCCCTCTTGCATCGCAGCTTCGGTAAGGATCTTGCCTAACAGCATAACCCCCTGACCTCCCGCGCCTGCAATTAAAACTTTCTCGGTCATTTTATCTTCCCTAAAGGAAATTCTTTCACCATAACATCGGAAATCCAACGGAGCGTTTCCTGGGGTGATTTACCTATATATGTCGGGCACGGCGATACTATCTCAACCAAGGAAAACCCTTTCCCCTCCAACTGGTTAACAAATGCCTGCCGTACCGCTTTCTTAGCTTTCATAATTTCTGCCGGATTATGCAGGGAAACCCGCTCAACCGAATACACTGACGGCAACAATGCCAGCATTTCAGAAATATGCAACGGATGTCCATGCACCGCGACATCGCGCCCATGCACCGTCGTTGCCGTTTTCTGATGCGGCAATGTCGTCGGCGCCATTTGTCCGCCGGTCATCCCATAAATAGCATTATTAATAAAGATTGCAGTAATATTTTCGCCTCGATTGGCGGCATGGATCGTTTCATTGGTCCCGATTGCCGCTAAATCCCCGTCGCCTTGATACGTAAAAATAACGGCATCCGGATGTACCCGTTTAATGGCGGTTGCAACCGCCATCGCCCTGCCATGCGCCGCCTCCGAGCAATCAAAGTCCCAATAGTCATAGGCAATAACAGCGCACCCAACGGGGGCTATCGCGATAACCTTGTCTCTGATCTTAAGCTCATCAACGACTTCGCTAACCAGCCGATGGGCAATACCGTGGCCGCAACCGGCGCAATAATGCGTCAGTTTTCTGCGTAATGATTCAGGATGACTATAAAGGGTTTCCATTATCGGAGTGCCTTCCGTATCATTCTAATTAATGCTGCTTCTTCGGGAACTCCGCCTGCAGCCCTGCCAATAAATGTTACTGCATGACGGCCGTTAACGCATAAACGCACATCTTCAACCATCTGGCCATACGACATCTCGGTTACCACAAATGAAACCGAGCGGCGCGCGCAACACCCCTCAATGATTTTTTTCGGAAATGGCCAGAGTGTAATCGGCCTTACAAGCCCCACTTTAACGCCCCGCTGCCGTAATTGTTTTACAACACCCTGAGCGATCCTGCCCATAGTCCCATAGGCAACAACAATCACCCGGGCGTCATCGACAAAAAACGTTTCGGCGCGTTGTTCTCTGGCCGCAATACAGGCGTAATTCTTCTGCAGGAGCAGGTTAAGCTTCTCGAGATCGCCCTCCTGCATACGAAAAGAATGAACAACATTCGGGTTTCTCCCCGCACATCCTGTCAAAGCCCACGGTTTTGCGATTTGTTTCTTACCCGCAACCCGTGACACCCGACTCCCGACTACCACCGGCTCCATCATCTGGCCAAGAAATCCATCCCCGAGAATAATACTCGGGGTGCGATATCGATCGGAAAGGTCAAAGGCCTGATTCATCAAATCATACGCTTCCTGCGCCGTTGCGGGCGCCAAAACTATACAGTGATAATCACCGTGACCGCCGCCACGGGTTGCCTGAAAATAATCGGATTGTGCCGGCGCAATATTCCCCAACCCCGGGCCACCGCGCATGATATTGACGATAACACACGGTAATTGCGCGCCTGCAATATAGGAAATCCCTTCCTGCATAAGACTGATACCGGGGCTTGACGATGAAGTCATTGCCCGAACACCCGCCGCCGCCGCTCCATAAACCATATTGATCGCGGCAAGCTCCGATTCCGCCTGCACAAATACGCCGCCCTTTTCTTCCATGTGCTCACTCATATACGCAATGAGCTCATTTTGAGGAGTAATCGGGTACCCTGCATAAAAACGGCACCCGGCTTCAAGTGCGCCGAGAGCAATGGCATCATTTCCACTCATCAATACACGCGGTAACGTTTTCATCATTCTCGTATAATCGTAATCGCGCATTCGGGACAAACAAGCACGCAAGACTTACAGCCAATACAGTCGTAATCCTGCTTCATAACAACAGGCCGAATCCCTTTCGCGTTCAATTTTTCATCAACCGCAATGCTTTTCCGGGGACAGACGCTTACACATAAAAGACACCCCTTGCAACGCTGGCGATCAATAAATACTTTTATCATACATTCATACTCATAGGTTAACGGTTATCGGTGTTCGGCTAGCGAACCAATTCAAACGCTAACTGTTAACCGAAAACCGCTCACCGCATTGTTGTTTTTATGGTATGCGCAATACCCTTACCGGACAAACCGTATTTTTCAAGCAAAAACTTCCGTTTACCGCACGGCACAAATTCATCGGGGAGGCCAATTCGTGTAACCTGGCCATCAATAACTTCTCTAACCGCACTTCCAAATCCACCGTCTAGAACGCCGTCTTCAACGGTGAAAACATATTTTGTTTGCCGAGCAATTTCCTTAAGCAATGCTACGTCCAATGGCTTGGCAAAACGGGCATTGACAATCATACCCTTAATGCCTTCTGCGCGCAACGCTTCAGCTGCCTCCAGGGCGGGAATCACCATGCTGCCAAAAGCTATAAGCGCAAAATCATGCCCCGTGCTGAGAACCTCGGCCTTGCCAAGCGCAAGAGGGCTCCGCGGCAAATCCAGAATTGGAGCGACATCTTTTGGATACCGAAGCATAACCGGTTTCCCCTGTTCAACAGCGAATGCCAGCATCTCCTCCAATTCAACAGCATCCCGCGGTGCCATTATAATCATATTCGGGATATTGCGCAAATACGCAATATCAAAAATTCCCTGGTGCGTGGCGCCATCATCACTGATAATGCCTGCACGATCAAGGCAAAAAACAACTCCGGTGTTTTGCAGTGACACACATTCAACGACCTGATCATAGGCACGCTGCAAAAATGTCGAGTAGACCGCCACCACGGGCGTCAGCCCTTCTCGAGCCAACCCCCCGGCAAACGAAACAGCATGCCCCTCGGCAATACCAACGTCAAAAAAGCGGCCGGGATACAAATCCCTGAACGTGTCAAGTCCCGTCCCTTCCGGCATTGCTGCGGTAATGGCAATTATCTTTTTATTTGTCGCAGCAAGAGATGCTATTTTTTCACTGAATACCTGCGTATAGGTTTTTTGTTTTATTCCGCTGGAAGGCAACGCCTTTCCTGTCGCAACATCAAACGGAGCAGCACTATGAAAACGGACCGGTTCGTTTTCGGCAGGTGCATACCCTTTTCCCTTTTTTGTAATCACATGCAAAAGTACCGGCCCCTTGATTTGCATAAGTTTGCGCAGCGTAGGAATAAGAATATTCAGGTTGTGCCCGTCGAAAGGGCCAAAATAACGGAATCCAAATTCTTCAAAAAGCATGCCGGGGACAAAAAGATTCTTTAACCCTTCTTCAAATTTATTGGCAAGTTTTAAAATTCTGCCGCCCCGGGGAACGCGGGAAGAAAGGAAATTATCGAACGATGTTTTAAAACGGTTATAAATAGGCATTGAAATGAGTTTATTAAGATACGTGCTCATAGCCCCCACATTAGGAGCTATAGACATTTCATTGGTGTTCAAAACCACCAAAAGATCTTTTTTCAAATGTCCGGCATTATTAAGCCCCTCAAAACAAAGCCCGCCGCTTAACGACCCGTCACCGATGACCGCAACCGCCTTGAAATAATCCTTTTCCGGCAGAATATCGCGCGCGCACGCAAGGCCGAGTGCCAATGACACCGCTGTCGAACTGTGCCCGGTCGTAAACGAATCGAACTCGGACTCGTCTTTGCAGGGAAAACCCGTAATACCGCCGAACTGCCGTAAACATTCAAAATTCTCATTCCTCCCGGTCAGAATCTTATGCGTATACGCCTGATGACCGACATCCCAAACAATTTTGTCCCGCGGAGTATCGAGGCAATAATGCAATGCGATAGTAAGTTCAACAGTCCCCAGGCTTGAAGCCAAATGGCCTCCGGTCTTAGAGACAACGGCAATGATCTTTTCCCTGATTTCAGCAGCCAGGCCGGGGAGCTCTTCAAGAGACAATCTGCGTAAAGCCCGAGGCCCGCGGATCGATTCAAGCATAGACATTATTCTTCCGAGACTTTTTCATCAACCGGTTTCACTTCCAAGTCGCCTTTATTGTTTTTTACCAAAATCTCGATCTTCTTTTTAGCTCCTGCGAGCCGCGCTGAGCACTGGCCGGATAATTCAATGCCTTCCTGATATTTTTTCAACGCTTCATCAAGGGACAAATCTCCGCGTTCCAAATCATCGACTATTTTTTCCAGTTTTTTCAACGCTTCTTCAAACTTTATCTCTGCCATCGCAAGACACCTCCGTTACAGTACTGACTACCGTTCCTTTATGCAACCGGGACTCTATCACATCCCCCGGCTTCAATAAACCGGCGTCTTTCATTATACCATTTGTTTGCCGCAAAAATGTAATACTATATCCGCGCGCTAAAATATTCAACGGGCTTAAGCCTGTCAACTTTTCTATTTGTTTTGCGAATTGAGCGCACCGCAATGTATACACATGCTCCATGCGCACGATGATTGCACGCGCCGCCTGTGAAATTTTATCTTCATACCGCTGAACAAGCGCTAAAGGGCTTAAAAGAAGCAGCTTCTTTGCAACCATTGCAAGCTTCCCGGATTCAAGGGCGACCGCATGATCAAGCCCCACGCGCAAACGGTGCGATAGATCTTCCACCGTCTCGGAATATCCCGCGGCGATTTCAAAAAGCGAGCGCCGCAAATCATCGGTCAATTCTTCGACACGCACACGCAAATCTTCTTTTTTCGGAATCACGATCTCTGCCGCTACCGACGGTGTTGCCGCGCGCAAATCAGCGACTAAATCGGAAAGCGTTACATCGCGTTCATGGCCGACAGCCGATATAACGGGGATCTTTGAATTATAAATCGCCCTGCAGACGATCTCTTCGTTAAACGCCCACAAATCCTCGACACTGCCGCCGCCACGGCCGACAATCAACACATCAACGCGTTCATCGGGGGCCGCCGATTCATTCCAAAAATTAAAATCTTCAATCGCCTGCGCGATCTCTTCCCGCGCTCCTTCCCCCTGCACCTTAACCGAATTAATAATAATGTGCAGATCCTTAAAGCGCCGGTCAAGTACTTTCAAAATATCTTTGATTGCCGCCCCCTGAAGGGAGGTGACAATACCCACGCGGGACGGCAAGTGTGGAATGAGACGTTTATGTTCTTGAGCGAATAAGCCTTCTTTATCAAGTTTTGTTTTGAGTTGCTCAAGTGCCAGCTGCAAACTGCCGATCCCTTTGGGCTCAATTTTCTCAACGATCAACTGATATTTGCCATGAGGCGGGTATACCTCAACGTTACCGAAACAAATAACCTTCAACCCATCTTCAAAATTAAATTTAATATTTCTTGATGCACCCTTAAAAATAACCGCCGCAAGGAGCGCGCTTTCATCTTTCAGGGAAAAATAATAATGCCCGCTTGCCGAGGGACGATAATTGGAGATTTCCCCTTCCACCCAAACAGCGGCAAAGGTATTCTCAAGAATCCCTTGTATGTCCCGGGTAATGTCGCTGACAGTATAAATATACCGGCCGTCTTCTGCCGAGGCCGTGCCGAATAAATCAGACTGATCAACGCCTTTTTTAACCATATCGCTCTTACTCTGCAACGGATTTCTTTTGGAAAACAAGAAGCTGCACCGAATACGGTTTCACCAAGAATTCTTTCTTATAAATCGCTTGCGGAGCAACATCCTCCTCTTCAAGCGGAACAAAATTACACCCGGCGGCACACGAACTATCAACCACGTAACGCTTCATACTCAACGTATCATGAATATTGCGTATTGTTATGGTTACAGCCCGGTCTTCCTGCATATATCGCTGAGCCTGGTCATGCAAGGCAAGAGCCCGTATCAAAAGATTTCGCACCGAACGGCTTAACGGCCGCACCTGCTGGATGGTAAGTTCTCGCTTCATAATTTGCGTCATTGTCCGGGAACGGATAAGATTCACTAAAATCCGGCGGCTTCCTTCGGAAAGCGTTGCGATAGAACGCGAAAGATAATTATTAACGATATCCGGATCGATATAATTAGCAATCAAGACGGCGGATTCTTCTCCTTTTTTTGTCACCAGATACTGTAAAAACTCTTCCTGGTTTCTTGCCGGGAAAACAACCTTGCCGCCCAAAAGCATACCGAGCATGCGAAAAACATTATAGGTCGCTTTGGGAGCCCCTTTATATGCCGAAAGCGCCGGGTCAAAAGAAAAAACCCCGACGTTCTGTACAACCCCGTCGGCATTAGCCTGAAAATCTTCAAGAGCGTAATACACCGCGTAATCAACGCCTGCCTCGGACATCCGTTTAAGACGGGACGGGATGTAGCTAGCCGTAACATAGGAACGTTCGGCGCGCTCAGCAAGCACGTTGAGCCCGCTGTCAAAATTCCACTCATCGATAATAACCGGTGTGGCACGGTCAAAATGAAAATAGGTAAGCCAGTCGCGGATAAGCGCAACCGACGACTTATGATACAGCGTAGTGTCAAGCTCAACCTTGGGATCAGTAGAATAGGCATGCCAGGTGATAAAATCAAGCGGCAGACGGTAATGATAGCTTGTCCTGATCAACTCATAAATAAGGCTGCGTTCCGGCGTAATAACGGTATTGCCGTCAATCTTCTGAAACCACCAGCTGGTACTTGGTCCGCCAATCGGGATATGGATCTTATAATCATCTTCCAGCTCTTGAACCGCTTTGGCAAACGCCCGATACATCACAAGATATTCCTGCGTCCTTCCCACAAAAAAGTTATCAAGGTCCGGAGCGCTCCAAAGCTCATACCAAACTGTAAAACGCTTTTCGCAGCTCAAACGCCTGATATAAACCTTAAGCAATTCTTTAAACGCTTTTTCATCAAAAGGCGGGCTGCGGCGGTCAAGAACCTTACCAAGACCTGCGGGAGTGCCAAAAATAGAAACCAGCGCAATGCCTCCGTTATCATTAATGCGCTTGATCTCTTCTTCATAATGCGCCATTAACGCTTCCTGCGTCTTGCTCTGGCGGGCAAGCTCATGGATCTCCCACATATTAAACTGAACTCTGAACATTCCGGAGAACCCGACATCTTTCTGCCAGAAATCAAGGACTTCCGGGGCAGCCATGCCTTGCGGCCAGGAAACATTTTGATGAAAACCGCGGCCGCTGAGGTCTATATTAGGCGAAAAAATCTTGGGGAGGGGAACCGTATTCGCATTATTATCAAATGCTATTTCAATTGTATCTGATTGCGCATAGGCGTGAAAAAAGAACGCACTAAAACAACCGGTAATAATACCTGCGCACAATGCGCCGCTAAAAACATACATGGACCATTTCGAACACAGTGCCTTTTTTTGCATATTCATAATCAAACGCCTAATTTCTTTTGTACGCGTGTAATGGAACGGGCACTCCCGTTACTCTCATCAATGTCAACAATGGCGCCTTGTAACTGGACATCCTTATCAGCGACTTCAAACCGGCGGGGTACCAACGTTATAAAACGCTCCAAAACATCTTCGATCTTACGGCCGATAACCGAGTAACACGGCCCGGTCATGCCGGCATCAGTTAAAAACGCGGTCCCTTGCGGCAGGATCTTTTCATCGGCAGTCTGAATATGCGTATGCGTACCAAGCACTGCCGAAGCGATCCCGTCAAGATACCAGCCAAGCGCTACTTTTTCAGAAGTCGCCTCGGCATGGATATCAACGATAACTACATTCGTTTCTTTGCGGATAGTATCGATCGCCGCCCGCGAAGTACGAAAAGGGCATTCCATCGGATCCATAAAAACTCTTCCCTGCACATTAACAACGCCGATTTTTGCGCCCGATGAAGTCGCAAATACCCCCCATCCTTTACCGGGAGTCCGCTCGGGAAAATTAACAGGGCGGATAACGCGCGGATCCCTGTCGATAATCTCAAAAATCTCGCGTTTCTTCCAGATATGATCACCCGACGTAATGGCGCCAACTCCGGCATCAAATAATTCATAGGCAATCGCCGGCGTAATACCGGAACCGCCCGCGGCATTTTCGGCATTGGCGATAACAAAATCAAGCCGTTCCTCCCTGATAAGCACCGGGACAAGCTTTTTTACCGCTTCTCTCCCCGGATTACCAACAATATCCCCGATAAACAAAATTTTCATACAAGCATCACTTTCTGTTATACTTTTTGTGCCTGGATAATTAATTCCGCATCACATATATATGCATGATCGACGACGATTAATCCTCGTGCCTTCAAAAAGCCCTGCAACGAATGATACGAATATTTCATAACATGCTCTTCCGCGTACCCGCCGCTCAGGAAGAAAGCGTATAACCGTTCAATCAATCTCCAGGAGAATTTATCATAATCCGGCGTTCCCAAAACGAGGATTCCCCCTTTTTTGAGGACCCGGCTTAATTCATCAAGAATAGCCATATTGGTCGAATGCTCTATCATTTGCGAACAAACAACGCAATCAAACGATGCGTCAGCAAACGGGAGCCTGCCAGCATCCGCATTGACCAACTTTCGATTTGTTGCCCGCAGGAATCGAAGCTTACCCAAATTTATATCAAGGGCGACTGCATCAGGCCGATCAATAATAATCTTACTTGAGCCGCATCCGACGTCGAGAAAACGCCTTCGATCGCCGACAAATCTCAAAATTTTTGAGTACCGTTGCCGCTGCCAAAACTGTTGCACAAAAATCCTGCTGTAAAACCCGCGAAAATCATAGTCGGCGCAGGCAATAGAATTCCGCAACCGCCACATCTGAAAAAATGTTTCCAGATAATCCCGCCATAATTTAAGCACCCGCATATGCGATTGCCCGCAATACCGTGGACAATAACTAAACGGGACTTCCGTAATCCTCCAGCCTTTACAATAAATCTTGATGAGAATCTCTTCTAAGACATCGAATTTCTTGCCGCTGGTTTGAATTTCCAACAGAGCCCGCCGGGAATACATCCTGAAATTACTGGACATATCTTTTATTTCAAAGGAAAGCAACCAGGCAAGAACGCGGTTGAACGCCTTGCTTAAAACATACCGATACGCAGGCATTCGTGCTGACCCGCCTGTGACATACCGGGAAGCAATGATGCATTCCGCATCAAAACGCTTTTCCCACATCCGTTCGATATACCATGGTTCATGGGACAAATCCGCATCCATGGTCATAATATAATCGCCTGACGCACAGCAAAACCCCTCACGCAAGGCGTTGCCAAATCCGCGGGACTGCTGTGCTATAAAACGCGCCCCACATTGCTGGCAAACAAGTTCGGTGCCATCACCCGAGATCTCATCAACAACAATAATTTCCTTGGTTAAGCCAAGACGATCAGCACAATCGGTCACAAGAGGCAAAAGGACCTTGAGATTCTCCGCCTCATGTGAAGCAGGGATAATAATTGAAATATCCATCAGGCCGCCCTTTTATCCGGCGATATCCAGATATACCCAATCACATACCGCAGGCTCGTTAAAACCACAACAACACTGACCGCCAGATATATACATATCCACACAGGATGCACCCCTACATATAAAAGCCTATTCCACCAGGTAAATATCGTCTGGGACGTATACAAGCTTTCCTTGGACAAACCGGCATCATACCCTGCATTATACAAATAGTGAGCCGATCCAAAAATTAAATTCCAACAATTGATGCCGACTGTTTTTAAACCGTCCCACCACTGGGAAAAGCGGGCATCCCATAAGAATGTCTCGATGCCTTTCCGCTCTATCAAATACCATAATCGCCCGTGCCAATTCGTCATGACACCGGCAAGTTGAATACATACGCTATAAATGCCCACCGCAAAAAAGATGACACGAACGGTTTTCTTTCTAAACCAGGGCGCAGAAAAACAATACGCCAACGGCAGCACCATAAGAGGGGTTATTTCCAGAATGTACCGGGGGCCCCATCCCCAAAAGCCAAACCAGTAGAGGCCAAAAATCCCCTGCATACCCGCGTTTACCGATATATAGGAGATCACGAGGGACAAAACCAGGATACCCTCCGCTTTCTTTTCTCTTAAAAACCGTTGCCACCCCCAGAGAGAAATCAGGAAAATCGGGGAAAAAACGAAAAGGCTCCCCCCGGGGCTTAGCAATAATCCCTGCAAGCCGGTAAAGAAATTTTTCTGCGGAGCATGATAATCAAAAATCCCGCCGCCAACATTGGCTCCCACAACCGGCATATAAAAAATTCCGGTACGAAGCCAATTATAATATCCCCACAGCGCTATGCCGGGGAATGCGGCACCAAGAAACATGCACACAAGCGAAATTTTCTTTCGTTGCCATGCAGTCACAGCCATAAAAATACCCGCACATACCAATAAAACCAAAGAAAAATCCCGTGCGGTAATTGCAAACCCGGCGCACAACCCCGCCAGTACGACAAAACGCTTTTTATTTTTTGCTCGATACGCGCAGAGACAATACACCGTGCTGATAACACACAGCATGCTTATATTGCCCTCAAAATTGTTCATGGCATACGGGAAGAGTATAGTCGCAAAGGCGAGGCAGACAGTAGCAGAGAGACTGATTTTCAAAGATCGTCCCAACAATACCAATGTCATAAAAAATACGCTGCAAACGCAGGAATTGATCGCGGCCCCGGAAAGCGCTCCTAAAAAAACAAGCACTTGTTCACTTTTGCTTTTTGCTACACCATGGATAACCGGTTCAAGCATGGCCAGAGGGACCATTATGAGAACATTGGCTATGCCGTGGGGATCATAAAAGCAACCGTTTGTACCCTGTATCCATCCGCGCGACGGCATTTCGTGAGCCACCCCTAACGAATGATTCCATACAAAATTACTGCTAACCATTCGTTGGCTATCGGCCTCAATCCAAGGATGTCCGTTGACAAAAAACACGAAGACCGTACATAACAGAAGAAATAGGTGGATTTGAAGTCTACCGAAGCCGCTCATTGGTAATAATGCCTTCTTACCCCCGCACGCTATTTGGCGTATTCAATCGCTCTGGTCTCCCGAATAACAGAAACCTTAATCTGCCCCGGATACTCCATGCCTTCTTCGATCTTCTTACGAATCTCGCGCGCCATATTCACAGCTTCACCGTCGTTAATTTTTTCCGGTTGCACAATAACGCGGATTTCACGGCCCGCTTGAATGGCGTATGATTTCTCAACCCCTTTAAAAAGGTTGGCGATAGACTCGAGTTTTTCCAAACGTTTGATATATGTTTCCAATGTTTCACGACGAGCACCCGGCCTGGTGGCGCTAATAGCATCGGCGGCAATAGCAAGGACATCGTAAAAACTCTTTGGTTCGGCTTCTTCATGGTGCGCTTCAATCGCCGAAACAACCTCTACCGTCTCGCCGTACTTGCGCGCAAGGTCAGCGCCGAGTTTCGCGTGCGTTCCGTCAACCTGATGATCAACGGCTTTGCCGATATCATGCAATAACCCTATGCGACGGGCAAGTTTTGGATCAAGCCCCAGTTCAGACGCCATCAATCCCAAAAGAAACGAGACTTCCTTGGAATGCTGCAGTGCGTTCTGCCCAAAGCTAGAACGATATTTTAAGCGTCCCAAAAGCTTGATCAGCTCAGGATGCAGATTATTAACCTGCGCTTCAAACGCCGCGCGTTCCCCCTCTTCTTTAATTTTCTCATCCATGTCTTTTTTTGCCTTTTCAACAACCTCTTCAATACGACCCGGATGAATGCGCCCATCACTGATAAGTTTCTCAAGCGCAAGACGAGCAACTTCTCGGCGCACCGTGTCAAACGCGGAAAGTGTCACCGCCTCAGGGGTGTCGTCAATAATAACATCGACGCCGGTCGCCATTTCAAAAGCGCGGATATTACGTCCTTCGCGACCGATAACACGGCCTTTCATTTCATCGCTCGGTAAGTTAACAACGCTCACGGTTGACTCAACGGCATGTTCCGCAGCACATCGTTGAATAGCAAGACTGATGATTTCCCGCGCCTTTTTATCCGCAGTTGAACGCGTCTCCTCTTCCTGTCTTTTAATCAGTACCGCTTTTTCGTTATTCAACTCTTCGCTTAATCGCGACAAAAGGATCTGCTTTGCTTCTTCGGCAGAAAGAGATGCTATCTTTTGTAAACGCTCTTTTTCTTCGGCAATCAGCGCATGCAATTGCGCGTCTTTTGTTTTCAGGACCTCTTCCTGCTTTTTGACCTCTTCCTGCTTATTTTCGATTTCTTTCTCTTTTTTTTCCAGCAGATCAAGCCGGCGGTCGATATTCTCTTCTTTTTGCGAAAGACGTTTTTCCAGATTGGCAATTTCCTGTCTTCTATCCTGTGTCGTGCGCTCAAAATCCTGGCGCATTTTCAACAGCAATTCTTTACTTTCAAGTTCTGCTTCGCGCAACTTATCCTGCGCTTCTTTTTTAGATTGGTCTACGATAAGACGAGCTTTTGTCTCAGCATCTTGGACTTTTTTCTCGGCAACATGTTTCCTGAAAAAATATCCTCCAAACGCCAAAACCAAAGCGCCCAGCGCAGAGATGATAATCGTAATCATGGCGTTAATTGCCCTCCTTTTGCGGTGCGTTAAACCAACGGTGCACCAAAATCAGGCAAAGAGAATTTTATCCATTTTTACATCGGTCGGAGTGGAAGGAACGGAAGGGATGATCTGAAAATCGTATGCCAAGCCAATACTGCAGGTCTTAGCCGGAAGCTTTTTCAAGAAATAGTCATAGCAGCCTTTTCCTCTGCCCAAGCGATTGCCTTTTTTGTCAAAAGCAACACCCGGAACAATTACTACGTCTATATCTTGCAAGCGCATAAAACGTTTAGCCACTGGTTCGCATGTCCCGTGGATCCCCTTTTTTAATACCAATTTATGATGGTAAATACAGGGCCTCATGATCCGATGGGTCTTGCTATAGGGAACTGCGACAATTTTACCCAGGGTATGTGCCTCCTCAATCATTTCCCGTGTCTCGACTTCTCCACCAAAAGCGATGTAAAACATTACACTCTTTGCCTTCTTAAATTCCAATGTTTTAAACAGTTTTTTCTTTATTGTATTGCTCTTGGTAACGCGGTCTTCCTCCTTATTATGTTTGAGCAATGCTAGTATTTTACTACGTATCAGCTGCTTTGTCAAACCGACAGCGAAGCGCGCATTCGTCGAAAAAACGTTATTTTTACGAGTGGTTATGCAACTCATGGTCATGCGCGTCGTGTTTCGGTTCAAATGCCGAAGGATCCTTGCCGATCTTGCGGTAATAATCAGCCAGCGCGCTGCGAAGCGCCTGTTCTGCAAGCACCGAACAATGTAATTTTATTGCCGGCAGACCGCCCAATGCTTCGGCAACCGCCTTATTGGTTATCGTTAAAGCGTCATCGATTGATTTCCCCTTAACCATCTCCGTAACCATGGAACTTGTGCTGATCGCCGCGCCACATCCAAACGTCTTGAACTTGGCGTCAACAATTGTGTTTCCTTCTACCTTGATATACATCTTCATGACATCCCCGCACACGGGGTTTCCTACCGTACCCACGCCGCTTGCATCGGGGATCTCCCCGACATTGCGCGGATGCGTAAAATGATCCATTACTTTTTCGCTATAATTAAGGTCTCCCATTATTTCTCCATCATGCTGGTATGTGGTTTATATGATTTGCTATAATCCCGCGGGGCGCGAATCTCTTGGAACATGCCCGTTTTCCCTCTTTTTTTCAATTCGTTGTAAATCAAGACCCAGGCGCACTCAAGCTCCGGTGAAACTTCGCATGTACCGTTGCTAACCCCGCCGCAGGGGCCGTTTAAGAGCCCTTTCGGACAGAGTGTTATCGGACAAATTCCCGCGGTAACGCCTAAAACACACGCGCCGCAAAGAGAACATTTTTCTTGAAACACGCCGTGTGCGTCAACAACCGCGGCGCATACGCTATCCAATGCAGGTACAACTGCCTGCCCCAACCGGTTATTTTCACGGACGGATTGTACCCCCAAACCGCAGGCTAAAACCAGGATTGCATCGGCCTGACGCAGAACCGCCATATTTTTGGCTAATGCGGCCTTTACTTGTGCTGCAACACACGGGGCGTTCGGGATACAACTGCCTGCAACAACCTTACCATGTTTCTCCAGCGCTGCTTTAACTGCAGCAATTTCTTCACTATCTCCTGTCTTACAGGTCGTGGCACATTCCCCGCAGCCAACAAGAAAAATCTTTTCCACTCCAACCAAGCTATCTATAACTTCTGCAAAGGGTTTCTTCTCTGTTATAATCATTATTTTATTTTATCATAAGGGACTCAAAGGCTCAAGGTGAAATTAGCCAATGCTCATCAGTTTATGCTTCTGCAATAACCACTTTACACCAAAATCTTATTACTCGACGCGTTTCCGAAGTTTTTCCAGACGTTCTTTAATCTTTGCCTCATGCCCCATGGCAGTCGGCTCGTAATACGTTACCTTTTTACGCGTATATTCCTGTTCTACATAGTGATCTTCAAAATCGTGCGCATACTTATATCCCTTTCCATGGCCGAGTTTTTCAGCTCCTTTATAACCGGTACCCTTAAGGTGATCCGGAACCTCCTGCACCCGGTTCTCTTCAATATCTTTCATCGCCTTATCAATTGCCAAATACGAAGCATTGGACTTCGGCGCACAGGCAACATAAATAACTGCCTGGGCTAACGGTATACGCGCTTCAGGCATACCGACAAATTCGGCAACATGTAACGCCGCGTTTGCCAAGACAAGCGCCAACGGATCGGCATTCCCCACATCTTCGGCGGCTTGAATACAAACGCGCCGGGCAATAAAACGAGGATCCTCCCCGGCAGACAACATCTTTGCCATCCAGTAGATGGCGGCATCAGGGTCAGAACCGCGCATTGATTTGATAAACGCGGAGGCAGTATCATAATGACCGTCCTCATCGTGATCGTAAATAATCGGTTTTTTCTGAATGGATTCCGCGGCAACCTCAAGGGTTATTGTAATTACCCCATCCGTACCGGGCTTTGTTGTTAAAACGGCTATTTCAAGAGCGCTTAATGCCCGGCGGGCATCTCCCTCGCTTCTCGTTGCTAAAAATTTCAGAGCTTTCTCATCCGCATGGATCGTATAATTACCAAGCCCCTTATCTTTATCCTCTAACGCGGCATGCAAAATCGACAGGATACTCTCTTCAGAAAGCGATTTAAGTTCGCAGACAAGTGAACGCGATAAAACCGCAGAGGTAAGCGCGAAATACGGATTATGGACAGTGGCTCCGATCAAAACGGGATTCCCCTGCTCAACGTCCGGTAACAAAACATCCTGCTGGGCCTTATTGAACCGGTGGATCTCGTCGATAAAAAGGATCGAACGCTGCCCGCTTTCTTTTTTGCGCGCTTTTGCCTGGGCAATAATCGTGCGGAGTTCCCTGACGTTTGAGGTTGTGGCATTGACTGCCGCATAATGCGATTTCGTTTGATTGGCAATACACCAGGCAAGTGACGTTTTGCCGGTGCCGGGAGGGCCAAATAAGATAAGCGACGTAATGCGATCTGCTTCAATGGCGCGGCGAAGAAGTTTTCCGCACGCTAATAAATGTTCCTGACCGATAAAACCTGCAAGCGTTGAAGGCCGCATGCGCGCGGCGAGTGGAAGATCTGTGGGAAGAGTTGCCATATGTATATACGTACTCTACGCGGGTTATAAGTTTCAAGGTCACAAGTTGCAAGTAAAAACTTGATTGCC
>DAONEO010000005.1:93848-119691 GCA_035403145.1 Candidatus Omnitrophota bacterium
GCCACGTCGCCCTGGAGAATTCTATCGGGCTCCTCGCAATGACGAATAGTATGCCGTCATTGCGAGCCCGCTTTCCCCGCTAGCTTACGCATAGTGGGCGCGGCAATCTAAAAATGAGCGTCCGCCTCTGGCGAAACTCAATCTTGTAACCTTGTGACTTATCACTTGGAACACGACTCTCTTGCTTCAAATAAAAATCCCCGCACTGTGCCGTCGGCTGATGTGCTGTGAACCTTTCGGTTTCACGTGGGAGCGACCCGCGGGCTTTCGCGCCGCCAGAGTATATGCTCCCGAGTAATAGGTGTTGGCTCACCAATCATCGAGCGCCTAACGAACACGGCAGGGATAATGTATATACTCCTGTCTGTTACACCCTAAGTATAACACGGCAGCTTTAAAACGTCAATCTAGCGAAGCGTAGCGCCCAGTGTTTTTTTTACCGCATCACAAACAAGCTCATGGGCAGGATTTACTTCCGCCTCAGTCAATGTCCTGTCATCCGCGCGATACACGCACGAAACAGTCAAAGCCTTATACCCATCGGCAATCTGCTTACCTTTGTAATAATCCGTTATCCGCACATTACGCAAAATCGCAGGCGCCTGATTTTTTACCGCCTCAATAACATCCCCCGCGGAAATTTCTTCTTTCACCACAAAATTCACGTCGCGGCTAACCGAGGGGAATTTCGGCAGTTGCACGAACCGTTTCGCGGCAGTTGCCTTCCCAATGAGCATCGCACAATTTATCTCGGCAACACAAACAGATTTATTTTTAATATCAAACGCGTCGAGCGATTTTTGAGCGACCATGCGTGCGGAACCGACAACTTCTTCACCAAGGAGAAGGGAAATTTCATCGGACTTTCTGCTTGCTACAAACGAAACCGCGCTAATCCCGAGGCGGGCAGCCAAAGCCTGAAAAATCCCCTTGATATGCAACAACCCGATTTCTTCCCGCACCAACCCGTGAGGAAGAAGCAATGAACGTGACCCGGATAATGCAATTCCAAGCATCAAACGTTCGTGCGGCACTCCGCCGGCTACGGGGATATAAACCGAGGCGATCTCAAAAAGATTCACGTATTCCTGCTGCTGGTTCAAATTTCTGGCAACGCATTGTAAAAGACTCGGAATCAGCGTTGGCCGCATGATTTCCTGTTCTTTACTCAATGGATTGGCCACGGCAACAAACGCCTCCCCGGAAAATCCCGCCGCATTGAACAATTCCCGGTCAATAAGGCTATAGGTAAGGACCTCCTGGCCGCCTAATCCAACCATGGTTTCGCGTACGCATGTCGTCCATTCCCGAAGCGAGTTCGATAAAAGGCGTGGCTTAATCGACGGCAGCGTTACCGGAGTTTTATCATAACCGTAAATACGCGCGATGTCTTCGAGGATATCAACCGGTGCTTTAACATCTTGGCGAAAAGAAGGGGGAACAACGCGCAGAATATCTTTCGTTTTTGCGGTAACCATAAACCCGAGCGGGGCAAGGATACTCTTCATACGCGACGCGCTCACGGTAACGCCGAGCATCTGCTGTACCCATGGAACACATACGTTGACCGCAGGCAAGGCCGCCGTTTTTTTTCCTTCGCTTACCGAACCGGCCAATTTACCCGAAGCTAATTCCCGGATAAGAGAAACGGCGTATTCCGAAGCCATAACCGCCCGTTCAATATCCACACCGCGCTCAAAACGATACGAAGACTCCGTCTGCATACCAAGCTTCTGCCTGCCGTGACGGATAAGTACCTGATTAAAAACCGCGGCTTCTAAAAGCACGTTTTTCGTCGAACCGATAACCTCCGTATCTTTGCCTCCCATGACACCGGCTATGGCAACGGGCTTTTTTGTATCGGCAATAACCAAAATATCGCTCGATAGCGATTTTACCTGACCGTCAATAGTGGTCATTGATTCGCCCTCGGCGGCGCGGCGAATAACGATAGAGTCGGTATGTAATGCATCAAAATCAAATGCATGTAACGGCTCACCCAAAACAAACATTACATAGTTGGTGACATCAACCACGTTGTTGATACTGCGGCAACCAACCATCTCAAGCCTGCGGCGCATCCACTCAGGCGAAGGGCCCACAACAATATCCGTAAGAATTTTTGCGGTATACAGCGGACAATCACGCGCGTCTTCAATGGAAATCGAAACGCGGGCTTTTCCTTTAACGGGTTTTTCTTTCGGCAACGCCGGAAGCTTTAGTTTCTTTCCGGTAATCGCCGCGACTTCCCTGGCAAGGCCAAGGACGCTTAACCAATCGGGCCGGTTCGAGGTAATTTCGATCTCGAAAACAAAATCACCGCCGACAGATTCGATACCTTTCACCTCAAGCCCGGACATCGTCAGTTTATCCGCCAGCGCTTCGGGAGTAAGCGTTATATCCACAAAATCTTGTAACCAATTGTAGGTGACTTTCATAATCTTCTAAAATTGCCTCAAAAACCGCAGGTCATTCTCATAAAATAAGCGGATATCATCGATACCATACTTGAGCATCGCGATGCGTTCCACCCCCATACCAAAAGCAAACCCCGTGTATTCGTTAGCGCCATATCCAACATTCTTAAAAACATTGGGATGGATCATGCCTGCCCCTAAAATCTCAAGCCATCCTTTGCGTCCGCATACCGAACACCCCTTCCCATGGCAGATATAACAAGAGATATCAACCTCCGCCGATGGTTCCGTAAACGGAAAATAGTGGGGGCGTAAGCGCATTTTAATATCGTCGCCATAAACAGCCTTGGCAAAAGTTTCAAGCGTGCCCTTAAGATCGGAAAACGTAATTCCTTTATCGACAACAACTCCTTCTATCTGCTGGAACATGAAGGAGTGGCTGGCATCAACCGCATCGGGCCGGTATACCCTTCCCGGGGCGATCACCGCAAGCGGCGGTTTATATTTTTTCATAACGCGTATCTGCACCGGAGATGTCTGGCTGCGCAATAATAACTTCTCTTGTGCGTCGGTGCCAAGATAAAAAGTGTCGAAGGCGTCGCGCGAAGGATGTTCCAGGGGAATATTAAGGCCGGTAAAATTATTGAATTCCGTTTCGATCTCCGGGCCATCGACCACGGAAAAGCCCATGCGCACAAAAATAGAGGTTATCTCCTCGATTACTTGCGTAAGCGGATGTTTTCTACCAAGCTCGTGCGCAATACCGGGCAAACCGATATCAACAGGAAGTTTGCGGGGAGCGCCCGTATCAAAGGTAAGCGTCTTTTCTTTTTCCGCAATAACAAAAAGCAGTTTTGTTTTTAAAGCGTTGACCTTCTGGCCAAAACCCCCCCGTGCTTCCTTGGGAAGTGTAGGAATTGACCCCGTTAAGTCGGCAAGGATCCCTTTCCGCCCCAAATACTTAAGACGGAATTCATCCATCTGCGCCACAGAGAGTATCTGTACTATCTCCTGCTCTATGCTTGCTTGAATCGCATCAAAATCAACACCAGACATACTACCCCCGTTAAGACAAAAACCGTATTCTTTTTTGCCGTATCACTCTGTTCTATAACAACCTGACCGCCTCGCACAATTTTCAGACCGTGCGCATGAATATCCAAATCACCGCCATGCATAGGACAAGCGCGGTGGAATTCACCGCTCACAGCTACCCAATCACCTTTAGTTTTATAGTTGCCCGTATAGGCTATTGTTTGAGCCATGGCAAACGGCATCCAGCAACCAATGGCGTTAATGCCATCATGAATATTGACCCAGGCATATGTGCCACGCCTCATTATATCACCAATAACCTCACCTTCAAAGAGTACAGTTGTCCCATCCATCTCTTTTGCAGCATGAATAAGAACGCTGCTGGAAACCGCTTCTGCTGGCGCACAAACCCCTGTGGCGCATGGCCAGAGAAAGCAAAGCACGCTCACAAAACCAAGCACCCGGAATATCGATTCTATGCGCGTACGCATCTATTTTCCCTTCACCGCTGCCACAAAAAATCCGGCAAGCGCAAATACCGACATGAATTCAAGCCTTCCCGCCCACATCTGAAATATATAGGTAAGTTTCAACAGGGGGTGCATCCCCGGCGCGGTAATGCCGCAGGATAACCCTACATTCGCCGCAGCTGACGTTGACTCAAAAAGGGCATCCAGAAACGGATAGTGAAAGATCATGCCAACAAGAGCACCGACGATATACAGGAGAAAATAACAAACGGTAATTAAAAGCGCGGAGCGCACCTGTTTATCTTCAAGGAAGATATCCTTGATATGATGGAATTTCTGCACAACCACTGCTTTTTCCGGCAAGATTATCCGCTTTATATCCTCACGCAACGCTTTATAGATAATACCCAAGCGCAGCATTTTTATACCGCCGGTGGTCGAACAAATTGCGCCCCCCAGGCCCATGGCAAAAACCACGGCAACCAGGGATAAATCGCTCCACTCATTCACAAACTGCTGTGCATAGATCGTCTGAAATCCCGTACCGGTATGCCCGGAAACCAGCTGGTAAAACCCTTTTCGGAACAAGGTAATTGCCGACGAGTATGTGCCGGAACGTTCCAACCCGGCAGCTACCAGAATAAAAAGAAGGGAGATGGAAACAAAGAGCGCGCTAGACTCGATATTTTTGAATAACTCTTTCCTATTTCCCGTCCAGACCTGATAATGCAGTTTAAAATTAATTGATCCCAGCAGCATGCATACGATTGTCGCCACTTCATACGCGAAGCTGTGATAATATAAAATATTCTGGGACTGCGGCGTAAACCCTCCGGTATCAAACGCGGCCATAAAGACACAAGCGCCGTGGAAAAATGCGTTATGTGCCCGCATACCATTGAGAAGGCCTATGCTACCAAGGGTTACAGTCCCTAATGCCAAATAAACCAGACTCACCAGCCAAATGAACCGTGACGTCGAGATAACATTCGGGAGGACCCGCTCATCACGAGCCTCGCCGACATACATTTTAAAGGCGCCTGAAGAACCTTTGACAAAAAAAGAAAGGGCGACAATAACAATCCCCTGGCCGCCGAGAAACATTGTCACGTGACGCCAAAACTGATGTGCGTACGGCAGATGATCCATATCCTGACAGAGCGTTAAACCCGTCGTGGCAAACCCGGACATGGTTTCGAAACAGGCGTCAAGAAACGACTTGAAATGACCGCTTAAATAAAGAGCGAACCCCCCGGCAAGCATTGCCACAATCCAGGTAAGTGAAACAACGATCATCCCCTGCATCCACGACATTTCTTTATCGTTGCGGCAAAGAAAAATCAGCAACAAGCCGGTTATAGCGGTAATCTCGCCGGCAATAAGGTAATCAAGCGCCGCATTGTACTCGCCAAATAATACGCCGACCATAAGGGGCAAAAGCATCGTAAGGCTTAAGCCGAGCATGATCTTGCCCAAGTAAAAACAAATATTCTTGATATCGTCGAGATTCGGTTTTAAGACCATTGTCTGAAATAAAGCGCGAGACAGACAACATATGAAACCAGCATTATGGCGGCGGTATAAACAATTTCCAAAACAATGCCCAGGACAGCATTGAACAACGTTTTCTGCATATACAACAGCTTCATAATTTGCCTACTAATAGATTAAGGAGCTGCGGCTCATTTCCGATATGCGTAATCGCGATAATATCATCTTGCGCCTGGAATATGGTATTGCCTTTCGGCACGATGACATCTTCCCCGCGCAAAATTGAAACGAGCACGGAATTTTCCGGCAGCCGCACCTCTGAAACCTGTTTATTGATAACCGGGGAATCAATGGGCAAATCAACGCGCACGATAGCAAGTTTCCCGCGCTTAAAACTCATTAAGTTTACAAAATCAGAGAATGAAACTTCTTCTTCAATAATCTTGGCGATAATTTTTGTCGAATCAACCGGCACATCAATGCCAAGCTGAGCAAAGGTATGTTCATTATCCGGGTTATTGACGCGTCCGACCGTACGCTGCACTCCAAAACGTTCTTTCGCCAGCTGACAAATAATCAAATTGTCTTCGTCATCCCCGGTAACAGCCGCCAAAACATCCGCGCGGGGAACACCCGCTTCTTCCAGGATACGAGGCTCGCAACCATCACCGTTAATGACCAGGACCTCAAGCTCTTTGGCGATTTCTTCACACACAATGCGATCTTTATCAATAATACTGACGGTGTGTTTATCTTCAAAAAGCCGCTTGGATAAAAAATACCCGACTTTCCCTGCTCCGACAATAACAATATGCATGATCTATTCTTCCTCCAGCCCAAACCGTTTTCTGATATCCTGTAAACGGTCTACTTTTACGGCTGCCATCAGAATATCTTTTTCTTTTACCAGCATTGCCGGGTCCGGGATAACAACGCCGTCAAGCCGGCGGATAGCCACAACCAAGAATTCTCCGGGAACATTAATTTCCTGGATGGTTTTCCCGAGTATATTTTTGCGTGCTTCCAACTCAATGACACCGAGCTCTTTGGTTTCGATTAAGTAGCTGGAAAAACGGCTTTCAATTATTTTATCGCGCAACATGCTGGCAAACAGCGTTGTTCCGCTGATAATGTCGAGTCCGAGGGCGGAATAAATATGCGCCCGCTGCGGATCATAAACGCGGGCAAATACTTTCGGGATTTTAAATATTTTTCGCGCGACTTGAGCGGAAATGAGGTTGGTATTATCGCCGTTGGTTACCGCGCAGAACGCGTCCGCTTTTTCAACGCCTGCCTGTTTTAAAAGACTCAAAGAAAAACCGTTGCCGACCAGTGTTAAGCCGTTAAAAGAGCTTCCCAGCCGGTCAAAAGAAGAGGGGCTTTTGTCGATAATAACGACATCATGCCCCTCACTTGATAGAAGCTTTGCCAGCTCCGAGCCGACTCTTCCGCACCCGACGATTATGACATACATGCAGCGGCCTTTTTCTGCCAGAGCGGTTATGCCTTGGCGATTTCGACAAGCTTCAAAAACGCTTTCGGATCACGAACCGCTACTTCCGCAAGGACTTTACGATCAAGAGAAATTTCGGCTTTTTTAAGACCTTTCATGAAAGTGCTGTATGTGATATCCGCAGCCCGGCATGCAGCATTAATACGTACAATCCACAATGCCCGCATCGTCCTCTTTTTATTGCGTCTATCGCGGTACGCATAGGTCAGCGAATGCAAAAGCGCTCTGCGCGCCTGCTGGAACTGCTTACTGCGATCGCCCCAATGCCCCTTGGCTGTTTTTAATAACCTTCTCTTACGCCTGCGTGTTGCAACACTATGTTTAACTTTTGCCATTTCTTATTACCTCTCGCTTTCTTCTATCGTTACCCGTACGGAAGCATGCGCTTAACGAAATTACGGGTTTTAGCATCATCCAATGTTTTACTATGACGAAGCTTGCGCATACGCTTCGTATTCTTGCTTGAATTCAGATGACTTTTTCCACATGTGTTATACTTGACTTTTCCCGACTTGGTAGTGCGAAAGCGCTTTGCAACGCCTTTTTTTGTTTTTAATTTTCCCATATATACCTCGTATCGTATAGCTGTTTATTTGGGGGACAGGACAAACGACATAATCCTGCCTTCCAAAAGCGGTTCTTTTTCAACAACCGCATATTCCTGTGAATCGGCAATAAATTTATCGAGTATTTTACGTCCCAGATCCAGATGCTCCATCTGTCTCCCGCGAAAGAAAAGATTAATCTTAACTTTATCTTTTTTGGCTAAAAAGTCATGCGACTGTTTTAACTTAACCTGATAATCATGGACATCTATATTGGGTTTAACCCGGATTTCTTTTATTTTATTATGGCGCTGATGCTTTTTTGCTTCGCGCTCTTTTTTCTCTTGATCGTATTTAAATTTAGAATAATCAGTAACCCTGCAAACCGGCGGCGTTGCGGCGCTTGCTACCTCGACTAAATCGAGTTCATACTCATTGGCGATTTCCATGGCTTTGTTAATAGCGACAACCCCCAACTGGTTTCCTTCCGGCCCGATTAAGCGAACTTGTGCGGCCCTGATTTTATCATTGATACGAATGAACTTCTTATTGAGCACAACCACCTCCTTATTGCTTGTTTTTAATTTCGTGCTTCACCTGGAGCACGAATTCCTCTTTCGTCATCACCGCGACATCGCCAGAGCCTTTTTTACGCACCGAAACCGTCCCGTGCGCCGACTCTTGATCTCCGACCACGATGATATAGGGAATCTTGTTTAACTCGGCGTTACGAATGCGCTTGTTCAGCGTTTCATTCCTGCTGTCTATTTCAACGCGCACGCTATCTTCATCCAACGCCCGTTTTAAATCAGCACAATACCCGATGCTATTTTCTTTAATAGGGATAAAAATAATTTGCGTCGGAGCAAGCCACAACGGCATCGCTCCCTTATAGTGCTCAACAAGAGCCCCTATAAAACGTTCCACGCTTCCTAACAAAACGCGATGCAGCATAATAGGCTGCGCTTCTTTGCCGTCCGCATCGATATATTTCAAATCAAAGCGCTTCGGGAGTGCAAAGTCACATTGGATAGTGGCGCACTGCCACGAACGTTTCAAAGCATCTTTCAGTTTTATATCAATCTTCGGCCCGTAAAATGCGCCATCGCCCTCATTAATATCATAGGCAAGGCCTTTTTCTTTTAACGCGCCTTCAAGCGCGTCAGTCGCCGCCTTCCAATCGTCCAAAGATCCGATATATTTTTCCGGCCTCGTGCTTAACTCAATCCCAAGCTCGTTAAAACCAAAAACTTTCATGGTATCAAAAACGAAATCAATAACGCTTTTTATTTCTTCGCGCAACTGGCTCGGCAAACAAAAAATATGCGCATCGTCCTGGGTAAAACCCCGCACGCGCAACATACCATGCAAAACGCCCGCTTTTTCATGACGATACACGGTGCCTAACTCAAAGAACCTGATCGGCAAATCTTTATAACTTCTGGTTTTTGATTTATAAATCAAAATATGCCCGGGGCAATTCATCGGCTTCAAGACAAACTCTTTCTCTTCTATCTTGAAGGTATACATATTTTCCCGGTAATACTCGTAATGCCCCGACGTCTTCCACAATTCCGCCTGCATAATATGCGGGGTAACAACCATTTGATACCCGCGCTTGAGATGCTCATTTTTCTCGTAATCTTCGATAACCTTCCGCAACAAAGCGCCCTTGGGATGGAAAAACACCAACCCTGCCCCGGCTTCTTCGTGATAAATATTAAAGAGGTCGAGCGTTGTCCCGAGTTTCCGGTGGTCACGCGCTTTTGCCTCTTCAAGATTTGTCAGATACAGCGAAAGCTCTTCTTTGGTTTCAAAGCACGTCCCGTAAATACGCTGCAGCATGGGGTTGGTTTCTTTACCATGCCAATACGCGCCGGCAACAGAAAGAAGCTTAAATGCTTTGATTTCATTTGTTGCGGCAATATGCGGACCGCGGCACAAATCAAGGAATGAATCCCCTGTTTTATAAATAGAGACCGTCGCATCGGGGATCGCACGAATAAGTTCCACCTTATAGGGTTCACCCAGCTTTTCAAAGAGCGCTACAGCCTCGTCTTTTGATAAATCCTGGCGCACAAATTGTTGCCGATCTTTGATAATTTGACGCATTTCAGTTTCGATAAGAGCCAAATCATCATCGGTAAACGGATCCTTCTTATCGAAATCGTAATAGAACCCGTCTTCGATCGCCGGCCCGATGCCTAATTTCACATCCGGCCACAATTTTTTTACTGCCGCTGCCATCACGTGCGAACACGAGTGGCGTAATAATTCGAGATCCATATATTTGTGTGCTGTGTAATGAAAACAAGGTTTATAATCCCCCCGCATAACACCTTGCACATTACTTAATTTATGGTGGGCCCATGAGGACTTGAACCTCAGACCTTCACGATGTCAACGTGACGCTCTAACCAACTGAGCTATGAGCCCAAATAATTTTATCGAACAACATACCTGCGCATTGATATGCAGGAATAGACTAACAAGCTGTCGTGAACGGCATCTTTTGAAAGATGCGCCCACTACGCTGACTTTTTAAAAGTGGGCAAGAAGGGAGTCGGACCCTTACAACCTTGCGGTCAGCAGATTTTAAGTCTGCCGTGTATGCCATTCCACCACTTGCCCATCACGCGTGGTGGATCAAATTTCCCACGCTTATGAATTCCAACAGTACCCTGCATGTTTTTGGCGCAATTTATTTTGAACATGCAATTCCATTTTTGCAAACAAAAATGGAGGCGACGAGCGGATTCTTGAGGCCATTGCGTACTCGCCATGCCGAAACCCCGCATTCGCTTGCTTCTATAGCGGGGGAACCGCTGTAGCGTCTTCTATCCGCTCGGAACTACTTATCAAACTTAAGGCGACGAGCGGATTCGAACCGCTGTATAGCTGTTTTGCAGACAGCTGCCTTGCCACTTGGCTACGTCGCCGAATCTAAAATCCTATCTCAAAATCTTTTTGACTGCTTCGACGATAGTTTCGACGCTTGCCAAACAGCCCGGCCCTGTTTTTCCGCACGCAAGCTTACCCTGAACAGGCTCCACAAACCGTACACCCAGACGTTTTAATTTCTTGATATTATCCTGGGTGATCGGATGCAAATACATAGTATCATTCATCGCAGGACTCAACACAACCGGAGCCTTTGTTGCCTGGATAATACATGTCAATAAATCATCGCAGATACCGCCGGCAATTTTTCCGATGATATTAGCAGTAGCCGGCGCAACAAGCACCAGCCCGGCTTTTTCAGCAAGTGCAATGTGTTCGATCTCCCATGTTTCAGGGATCTCGAAAAGTCCGCGATATACCTTATTGCCGCTCAAACTTTGAAAAACAATCGGCCTGATCAATTCTTCGGCTTCAGGCGTCATCACCACCGTAACGTCATACCCCGCATCCCTAAGCCGACGCACCAAATCACATGCTTTATAAATCGCAATGCTTGCCGTAACCCCTACGACGATTTTTTTTTGTACTGGCATCTGACGGATTACTTCGATTTTTTGCCCGGAGCAATGAATACTTTGCCTTCGGCAATTTCATGCAGCGCAATCGTTGAAGGCTTAATGGAAGAATCCATCGCCACAAGCTTTGGTTGCCCCTCTGCAATTTCTAAACCGCGACGGCTGGCCATAATAACAAGCTTATAAATTGAGCCATTGCTTTTATCAATCAGTTTTTCAATTGGCACATATTCTAGTATCATGCGTTTTGCCTCTTTAATCCTCTCCGCAAAGCCCCTGGTCCTTTAGAACGAGGGTACAACGTGCGGAATATGTTTTTGCTTCGCGGAGCAAATCTGCGGATTGCAATCCGCAGCACTCCTCTCAGCAAGCCTTTGGAGCACAAAAGCTTTCAATTCTGCAACTGCAATACTCAGCTTGTCGTTAACAAGCTGATAATCGTATTGCCTGGCCTGACCAAGTTCCTGTAATGCCTGTACGAGCCTGCGATCAATCTCGCCGGGCCTTGTCTCTCTTCCCCTGCTCTCGATACGTTGCCGAAGTACTGCAACTGAAGGCGGTTTAATAAATACGGTTACCGATCTTGTTCGGTACATGCGCTTAATGCGTCGGGCTCCACGCACATCAAGACAAAGAATAATGCTTTTTCCTTCGGCTAACCGCGTATCAACAAACTCTTTCGGCGTTCCGTAATAATACCCTAAATATGAGGTCCATTCAAGAATTTTTTTTGCTTTACGCAACGCTAAAAAACGCCCTTGGGAAATAAAGAAATAGTCTCTACCCTGGCGCTCCCCCCGTCTTTTGTTACGGGTTGTAACGGATATGGATTTTATCAAAACCCGTTTGAGCGCTGCATCATGCAAAAGTTTTTCCGCAAGCGTCGTTTTCCCCGACCCCGACGGTCCGGATATCACAAAGAGCGTTCCTTCTTTTTTAACACAACTCTTATTCAATATTCTGCACCTGTTCGCGGATCTTTTCAATCAAACTCTTCATCTCCACAACCATGCCCGAGATGCCCGCATCACACGATTTAGCGCCAATCGTATTTGTTTCACGTTGCATTTCCTGCGCAATGAAATCAAGTTCTTTACCGATGGCCCCGCCCCTGCAAAGCTTATCAAGCATATTCCCCACATGATACGTCAGGCGATCAAGTTCCTCGGTTATATCGCTGCTTTTTAAAAAGCTGCTCTTTTCCTCGTCGCTGGAGAACGCAGCTTTTCGTTCACCAACCACTGCTTGCTGCCGCGTTTTCACGGCGGCAACATGGGAGCGCAATTTTTTCGCCGTCGCTTTCAACACAACGCACAAGGCCCTGCCTTCTTTCATACGCATGGCAACCAACTCTTTTGTTGCTTTAATAACCAACGTTTTAATACTTGGCCACATTTTATTTTGCGCACCGGCTCGCTCGGCAAGAGTAAAAACTCCCGGCAGCCTCAAAAGGGTATTCATGCTGGCATCTTCTTTAATATGATGCTTATTTTTTATCTCTTTTACCGCCAACAGATATTTAGAGATGACGCGGTGGTTAATAATCACATCGTGCGACTCTTCCGCGACAATGGTCACCACACAAACAATCCTCCCCCGCGACAGGCAGCTCTCGATTTCCTTTTTAATTTTTTCTTCGAGAGAAAGAAATCCCTCGGGCATATGAAGGACTGTTTCAAGAAATTTATGGTTGGTACTGCGTATCTCGATAGTGATTCTCCCGAGACCCTGCGCAGCGACCTCGGCTCTCCCAAACCCCGTCATGCTCTCAATCATGCCTGCGCTCCTGCGCCGGACCAAACGCGAACCGCACGCTTTTCTTCCGCAATCTCTTTGGAGGGGAACATTTCAACAATCACATCTTCGGGCTTGAACCAAAGTTTTATTTCTCGTTCCGCTTCTTTCTCGTCGCTGGAAACATGTATCACGTTCTCATAAACTCCGCTTGTCGTAATGCGCCCATATGAACCGCGGATGCTGGTAGGATCAGCTTCTTCGGGGTTCGTGGCCCCGGCAAGATCACGGCATTTTTTAATCGCATCTTTCCCCCAATAAACCAATGCCATGACTTTTTTACGATCGTGCAACTCTCCACGCAGATATTTGATTATCTCATCAAAAAAAGGTTTGTCTTGTAAGTGACGGTAATGCTCTTTGGCGAGAAATTCAGAAACCCGCACCATTTTTGCCGCAACAATTTCGAGTTTTGTCTCTGACAACCGTGTTAGAATATTGCCGGTCAGGGATTTTTTAAGCCCATCGGGCTTGATCAGAATTAAAACTGCCTGGTTCATGCCGAAATTCCTCCTTTGACTTTATGAATAATACGATCGAGATCCTCTTGAGAATAAAACTCAATCGTAATCGTTCCGCGTTTTTTCTTTCTGATAATCCGTACTTTCGTACCGAGAGCCTGCTGCAAGTGTTCCTCCATAACCGAGAGAAACGGATCTCTCGTCGAAAAAACACCGATGCGCGGCCGAGCAAAACGGGGACGTTTTGCTTTAATAATATTTTCTAACTCGCGCACGGAAAGACCTTTCGCAATTATTTCTTGTGCAAGTTTTCTTTGAAAGCTCTCTTCTCCGATTTCAAGCAACGCCCTTCCATGCGCAAAAGAAATTCTGCTTGCTCGGATATCTTCCTGTATCTCCTGCGGAAGTTTTAACAAGCGCAGCGTATTTGCAATAGACGTTCTCGACTTTCCAATAATTTCGCTAATTCTTTCCTGGGTTAACCCATACGTATCAATTAAATACTGGTATGCCCTGGCCTCTTCAATTGCATTAAGGTCTTGTCTCTGCACATTCTCTATGAGCGCCATTTCCAAAGAATCCTGGTCAGAAACTTCTTTTATTACAATAGGTAACTCTTTTAAATTCAATGACTTAGCAGCTCTATAACGTCTTTCACCAGCGATAATTTCATATCTATCGCCCCGCTGCCGGACTACTACGGGCTGGATCATCCCCTTTTCCTTTATAGACTGGACAAGGTCCTGCATACCCTGCTCATCAAACAACTCCCGAGGTTGATACGGATTAGGCAAAACTAAATCAATACTTACGGTTGTCGAACTTTGCTGCGGATGTTCCGGTTCTTTTTCCGGAATCAACGCGCCCAGACCCTTTCCCAAAGCTCTTTTTTCCATTATTGAACTCCTGCTGTTGGATTTTGCACAATATTTTGCCCGCAAGAAATGTCCAATCTGGCGACAATAGGATTCTTTTTTAGAATCTCATTTGCCAATTCTTCATATTTCTTTGCACCAAGCGAATCTTTATCATACAGAGCAATTGGTTTGCCATAACTCGGTGCCTCGGTTAAGCGAATATTGCGCGGGATCACCGTCTCATACACCTTCTCTTTAAAATAAGTCCTTACTTCCTGCACGACCTCTTTTGTCAAATTTGTACGAAAATCAGCCATGGTCATCAAAACGCCTTCAACTTCAAGCTGCGGATTGATATTATCCCTGATTAGCTTAATGGTGTTGGTTAACTGTGTTAGCCCTTCCAGCGCGTAATATTCGCACTGCACCGGCACAATAATTGAATCCGCTGCGCAAAGTGCGTTGATGGTTAATAGCCCTAATGATGGCGGGGAATCAATAATGACAAAATCAAACTGGTCGCGTTCTTTAGCTAATTGCCTTTTAAGACGATATTCCCGTCCCAACGCACCAACAAGCTCCACCTCCGCTCCCGTCAAATCAAGATTTGAAGGAGCAATAAATAAATTCTCGACAGGAGTTTTCATGATCACTTCTCCTATCGCGAGCTCTTCAAGCAAAATATGATATGTGCTTTTTTTAATGTCGTGTTTGTTTATTCCGATACCGCTGGTAGCATTTGCCTGGGGGTCAAGATCAACAAGCAATACCTTCCTGCCGGCAAGAGCAAGATAGGTGGCAATATTAATGGAGGACGTAGTTTTCCCTGTCCCACCCTTTTGGTTACAAACCGCTATTATCTTACCCATTTATTTTCAACTAGTTACAAAATGTTCCACGCGGAACGCCTTCCTGCATTTATTACTCATGTTTCTATTATCGCAAATATTAATTATTTGTCAAATACTTTTATTCTTAGACGTTACACGCACTTTCGCGGGCTTAGCGCCGGGCATTCCAAAAAGCCCCATCTCTTCTTCCGCCAAAACTTCAATCTTAACCTTATCGCGGTCAAGCTTTAATTCTTTTAGAGCTTTTTTAATAGCTTCTTCTACAGTACGGCCCTCTACTTCCAAACTCAATTTATCAGGCATACTATACTTTCTGTCTCGCAGTCATAATCTGCGAAGCTAACATCAAACCACTATTAACAAACCAGTACAGCACTAAACCAGACGGCATTTTATAAAAAATAAACCCGAACAGAATTGGAAAAATAATCATCATGATTTTCTGCTGTTCAGCCGCTTCTTTACTTGCGGCAACCATAGACATTTTCTGTTGCACAAACATGCCAATCGCCATCAGAATAGGTAAAATATTAAACTCATTTCCAAGGCCGGGGACGTTAAAAGGCAGCACAAAAAGCCTATCTGGCATGGCTAAATCTTTAATCCAAAGAAACCCGGAACCCTTCAAATCAACTGCCCTCATAAGTGCCTGATAAAGTGCGAAAAAAATAGGAATTTGCAACACTATCGGTAAACAGCCGCCCAAAGGATTAACCTTATGTTCTCTATAAAGCTCCATCATTTCTTTGTTCAATTTTTGCGGGTTATCTTTATGTAACTTTCGCAACTCTTCTATCCTAGGCTGAAGCGCCTGCATTTGCTTCATAGCCCGCATTTGCTTCAATGTCAAGGGGTATAAAATAAGATAGACCAAAATACTTAAAATTATTATAGCTAAACCCCAGCTATGGAAGACTCCATGAAGCATATCTAAAAGCTTAAGCAGGGTATGAGAAATTATATCAAATGTCCCAAAATTTACCACACCTCCCCAGGCACTATTTAAAGGATAAATATATTTTAAATCCAATGGCCCCAAATAGATAGAGAATGTCTCCGCTCTTTCTTCATTTGGCGCCAAAGTAATTTCAGCAGAGGTAATCCCTACTTCAGAATATTTATTATCAATTTTCTGGACATAACCAGTAAAATTTTCACTTTTTGGCTCAATAATAGCAGCAAAATATCTGTTTCTTAACGCAATAAAAGTGGCCGCGCTGTTCGACTGATTGGATTTTCCATTCCAATGCACAGTTTTCTCTTTTGTACCTACTGTAACATCGGAAAATTGTCCATTTATAGGATCTTCGAAATTCAAAACTCCTAAAACCAGGGGGATTTTTGTTTTTATTGCCAGATTGGACATATTTTTAAGGGTAATTACCAACGTTCCCCCAAAATTATTATTTAATTCCAATTTTTTTGTAATTTCTACTTTTTGCTCTTTATTTTTATAAACTATTGTGTTTCCTACACTTGTAGCACTTCCTTCCCCGTCAAAATTATTTTTTAGTAAAAAACCCTTTAAAAGTTTTAACTCATCATTATATTTATTAAAGAAAACACTTTTTATAATTCCTTCATTATCAATAACTTGGAATGAATAAATGTCCAAACTGATTTTTGTAGTGGGTTTTTCGTCTTTGACTTCAACAGCCTTTTCCACAACTGACTTTGGCTGCTCTCTTACAATAGTCGTAACACCCGATGCGGGAATTTTCTGTTTTGGAGAAATAACGGACCATGCCGTTAAGATAATCAATGAAAGGGCTATCGCTACTAATATTCTTTTTTCCATAGGGTATTCAAAATTCCTTAGCTTACGGGGTCATATCCGGAACGACCGGAAAACGGGTGGCATCGCAAAATCCTTTTGAGCGCCTTGGCACCACCTTTAAAACAACCATACCTTACTATAGCTTCCCGAGCATACTCGGAACAGCTGGGCGTAAACCTACAACTGGCAGGAAATAACCGGCGCATATATTTTTGATACCAGATTAAAACAGCCAATACAACCTGCCGCATCATTACGCAGAAAGTTTCTTTCTCCCCTTGCTCCGACGACGATTGATCAAATCACGGCCGTCTTTACTCTTCATACGTGCACGGAACCCGTGTCGTTTTTTACCGACAATATTTGTTGGTGTTTTTAAGTTTTTCTTCATGGCATCCTTCCTTTTTTGAAGTGTATAAAATTGTGCTAAATTATAACACAAAGATAACTTCTGTCAACACAATAAGTTTGATTTTACTGAAAAATTTTTTACCTGTTTGCTGGTTGGCAAATCAATTTTTGTTGACTGCCCTGCAAAATCGTGTATAATATTTGCAATTGTCGGAAGTGTTTAATTTTTATATGTGTTTTACCCTGCAGTAGACTTTCCACAGAGTTATTAACTTTGTGAATATTCTGTGGATTCAGGGGATAACGTAATTTCATAGTCGATGTCTCATTTACTAAAATTGTGGGAAACTGCCGCTCCAGCACTTATTGAGCGCATTGGCAAGCCATCATTTGATACCTGGATCCAGCCTTTAAGGATCTCGGTTGACCAAGAAAACATACTTACCCTGGAAGCACCGGATAGTTTTTTCCGTGATTGGGTTGAGAAACATTACGGACAACTCATCGGAGAAACACTTCAATCCCTTTCCAAAGCGCCGGTTCCAATACATTTTGCTACAGGTATTTTTACAAAAGAGGGGCCGGACTCCAAGGCACTGCCGGAATTTTCTCCCGCCAGCCTGCTTCCCGCAAAAGAAGGTTTCGCGCTCAACCCGCGCTATACATTTGACAACTTTGTTGTAGGTTCGTCAAACCGCCATGCCTATGCATATTGCCAGGCAATCGCAGATGCACCGGCAAAAAATTACAATCCGCTATTTATTTACGGCGGTACCGGGTTAGGCAAAACCCATCTTATGCAGGCAATCTGCCATCATATAAAAAAGAAAAGTGGCGCCCCGTCGAAAATTTGCTACCTTTCGTCGGAAAAATTCACCAACGAATTAATCGACGCAATACAGCATAAAACAACCGCCGCGTTCCGGAATAAGTACCGAAACGTTGACGTATTGGTTATCGACGATGTGCATTTCCTGGCGGGGAGAGAAGCGACCCAGGAAGAATTTTTCAACACCTTTAACGTTTTGTACGACGCGCACAAACAGATCATTATTTCATCTGATCGTCCACCAAAAGAAATCCCGAACTTACAAGACCGCCTGGTTTCCCGTTTTGGCTGGGGGCTTACGACCGACGTACAACCGCCGGATCTTGAAACGCGCATCGCAATTTTAAAAAAGAAGATCGAGCGAGAGCCGGTTACTATCCCTGACGACGTTATTCTTTTTATCGCGGGACTCATTAAAACCAATATACGGGAACTCGAAGGCGCCCTAATCCGTACCATCGCGTATTCCCTGTTGGAAGAGGAGCCGATTACGCTTGACCTGGCTAATGAAGTTTTGAAAGACCTTTTAAATGAACCAAAAAAATTGATAACGGTAGATTTTATTCAACGGTGCGTGGCCGAAGAATTCGGGATTGCACTTGCAGATTTTAAAACCAAGAAACGGAATAAGCAAATTGTCTTGCCCAGACAAATAGCGATGTATATAAGCAGAGAATTAACCGATTTATCTTTACCCGAGATCGGCGGTCATTTTGGGGGGAAAGACCATACGACTGTTTTACATTCGATTAATAAAGTCAAGGCTTCTTTATCAACAAGCCCCGAGTTCAAACTAAAGGTTGACAGGGTTATGCAAATCATTAAACAGTAAATCAACGGGTTTTCCACGAAAACTTTTTCTTGTAACTACCGGGCTTATAACACGTTTGAGCGTTTTCAACAGAAATGCAAGTGTAATACTACTACAACTATTTTAATCTATTAAAGAATAATAGCAGAGGAGATTGAAATGAAATTAAAGGTGGATAAACAAACACTTTTAGCAGGTATTCAAACGGTCCAGAATGTAATTTCTGCAAAAGCGGCATTACCTATATTGTCTCATATTTTAATTGAAACTCAAAATGAATCGGTACGTCTTACCGCCACAGATCTTGATATTGGTATAAGCTGTGTATTACCTGTGAATAGTTCTGAAGCAGGTGCTATAACTATTCCGGCGAAACGATTTGGGGATATTATTCGGGAATTACCCGGAGAGAGTATTATTATTAATACAAAAAAAAATAATTTAGTAACTATTGAAACAGATACGTGCCAGTTTAAGATTATGGGATTGGCGCGGGAAGAATTTCCTAAATTGCCGGAATTTAAGGATAAAGAGGCGATTAAATTAGAACAAGTTTTGTTAAAAGAGATATTGGCGTTAACTTCATTTGCGGTTTCGTTTGATGAAACACGGTATATTTTAAACGGGATTTTATTCCAAATTAATAAGAATACCTTGAGTTTGGTCGCAACTGACGGAAAACGCTTGGCAATTGTCGAGAAAAAAATTAAAAGTAATATTGAAAAAGATATTAAAATCATCGTTCCTATTAAAACTATCCACGAGCTTAATAGGAACCTGAAAGATGAAGGGGAGCTTTCGGTAATTTTAGGGAATAACCAGGTGCTCTTTGATTTAGGAGGCACCATTGTGATTTCCCGTCTTATTGAAGGAGAATTCCCTGATTACCATCAGGTCATTCCACCGGCAACGGAAAATAAAATAAAAGTTGCACGGGAAGAGTTTTTACTTGCGGTCAAGAGAGCCGCGCTTTTATCAACTCCCGATTATCAGGCTGTTAAGCTGGAGGTTTTTAAAAACAAACTCGTTATTTCCAAGTCAACCCCTGATATTGGAGAATCGCGCGAAGAAATTGCGGCGGAATATCAAGGCAAAGAAATGGTGATCGGTTTTAATCCGAATTATTTGATGGATGTTTTTAAAAATCTGCATTTGGAACAAATCGAGTTTGAATTAACCGATAGTGAAAAACCGGGCGTTATCAGATCAAACGGTTATATTTATATCGTTTTACCGATGCGCCTTGCCTAAAGTATGGAAGAAATCAAAGAGACCATTACCAAGGTAATTCAGCAGCTGGAAAATAAAAAAATTGCGTCCGGCGGCGGCGACATCGAAGAGGTTTTAAAAAAAGTCTTGACGAAAGGCGAAATAAAGCATATAAAAATACAATATTTTCATAATGGAATCTTAGGTTTAGCAGTCGATTCATCGGCATGGATGTATGCGGTAACTTTGCAAAAGCAAGCATTGGTAGCGGCGTTTAACGCGGCATCATGCGCGGTTAAAGACGTACGCTTTCGTATCGGGGAGATAACGTGAAAGAAGACGCAAAAAAAGCGAAAGATGGTGTGCACGAGCAGGAGGCTAAAAAGTATGATGCTACTTCGATTCAGGTTTTGGAGGGGATCGAAGCGGTTCGCAAGCGTCCGGCAATGTATATCGGCGATACCGGCGTGCGCGGGCTGCATCACTTGGTATATGAGGTTGTCGATAACAGTGTTGACGAGGCACTGGCCGGGTATTGCGATACTATCCATGTTACCATAAATTCAAACGGGAGTGTCAGCGTTTCCGATAATGGCCGCGGTATTCCCGTTGATATTCATAAAACGGAAAAGAAACCTGCCGTAGAAGTTGCCTTGACCATGCTTCATGCCGGCGGTAAATTTGACCGCCGCAGCTATAAAGTTTCCGGTGGTTTACATGGTGTTGGTGTGAGTTGTGTCAATGCCCTTTCCGAGTGGCTTGAAGTTGAAGTTAAGCGCGACGGGAAAATCCACCACCAGCGATATGAACGCGGCAAGACAGTAACAAAACTAACGGTTATCGGCAAAGCCAGCACCACGGGGACGAAAGTCACCTTTATGCCGGACAAGACGATTTTTAGCACAGTAGAATTTTCCTATGATACTCTTGCGCAGCGCTTGCGGGAGCTGGCGTTTTTAAATAAAGGCCTGAAGATTGCCCTTAAGGATGAGCGTGCCGACGAAGAAAAAGAAAGTGTTTTTGAATTTAACGGCGGCATCAGTTCATTTGTTGAATATCTGAATAAAAATAAAATTCCGCTGCATAATAAAATTATTTATTTTCAAAAGACTCAGGACGGTACCATCGTCGAAGGAGCTTTGCAGTACAACGACGGGTATGCCGAGACCATGCATTCATTTGCCAATAACATCAATACTATTGAAGGCGGAACGCATCTTTCCGGTTTTCGTTCTGCGCTAACCCGCGCGATCAACCAATACGCAAAATCAAAAAATCTTTTGAAGGATGATATTGCTATTTCCGGCGATGATTCGCGTGAAGGTCTTACCGCGGTTATCAGCGTTAAAGTTACGGAGCCCCAGTTTGAAGGGCAGACAAAAACAAAACTCGGGAATTCCGAAGTCGAAGGGCTTGTCGCTTCCTCAAGTTTTGAGGCGCTCTCATCATATTTTGAAGAAAATCCTTCAGTCGCCAATAAAATTATCGATAAGGTTATTCTTGCGTCTCGCGCCCGCGAAGCTGCGCGTAAAGCGCGTGAATTGACCCGTCGTAAGGGAGCACTTGAAAGCGGCGGTTTGCCGGGTAAGCTGGCGGATTGTTCGGAACGCGATCCCGCGCTGTGCGAAATGTATATTGTAGAAGGTGATTCTGCAGGCGGGTCCGCTAAGCAGGGTAGAGACCGCAGGTTCCAGGCCATTCTCCCCATTAAAGGTAAAATTTTGAACGTTGAAAAATCGCGGCTTGATAAAATTCTCTCCAATGAGGAAATCAGGACGATCATTACCGCGCTTGGGACCGGGGTTGGCGAGGAATTTGATATTACAAAACTTCGTTATAATAAGCTTATTCTCATGGCCGATGCCGATGTCGATGGTTCGCACATAAGGACGCTTTTGTTGACGCTTTTGTACCGGCAAATGTATCAACTTATCAAGGATGGGCATGTCTATATTGCGCAGCCTCCGCTTTTTAAAGTAAAACGCGGGCAGCGTGAACAATATATCCAGACTGAAGCGCAAATGGAACAGTTTATCCTAGAACTTGGGCTTGAAGGACATAAATTGGTAGTGCTCAAAGGGAAACATACCTTCACGGACAACCAATTTAAAGAGCTTTTGAATCTTTTGGTTGAGTTTGAAAAGATTGGGAAGCGTCTTGAAAGAAAGGGAGTTGATTTTGTTAATTACCTTAACTTAAGACATTTAAAAACCAGAAAAATGCCAATTTATAGGATAAAAGTGGAGGGAAAATCCCATTTTGTCTATACTGATAAGGAATTAGCAGAGTTCGCTGAAAAGGCGGGAAAAGAAGGAGAACCGGACGTTCTTGAACTTTTTGAAGCGCAGGAAGTAGATCAAATTATTGAAAAAATTGAAAAACTCGGCTTAGATATTACCAATTACAATGTACCCGCACTTTCTGTTGAAGCAGTTGTTAAAGATGCGGAAGCAGCCAAGCGCAAGCCGATATACAGAATCGAAAATGAAAAAGATACTGCAGATATGTATTGTATCAAGGATATTCTGGCATTTGTCAAAGAAATTGCCACAAAAGGCATGCATATTCAAAGATATAAAGGTTTGGGTGAAATGAATCCTCAGCAGCTTTGGGATACAACCATGGATCCCGAGAAACGCACGGTTTTGCAGGTAACCCTTGAAGACGCCGTTGAAGAAGATAAGATGTTTACGGTATTAATGGGGGATCAGGTTGAGCCGCGCAGAGAGTTTATTGAGAAATTCGCGCATCTGGTGAAGAATTTGGATATCTAGGTACTTGCTCCGCACATGACAGTTGCATATTTAAAAAATTGTGCTTTTTTGCGGAGCGCTACTACATAAAAACAAGAGAGTTCCTCAGCGATGAGGAATGCCAGTTAATAAAAGCCGTAGGAGTTCCATGTATACTCGAAACGAAAGAATAGTTCCCCGTAATATAGAAGAGGAAGTAAAGGATTCGTATTTAAATTACTCGATGAGCGTTATTGTCGGGCGTGCACTGCCCGATGTCCGCGACGGGTTAAAGCCTGTGCATCGCCGTGTTTTGTATGCGATGCAGGAATTGAACCTTGAACACTCCAAGCCGTATAAAAAATGCGCCCGTATCGTCGGAGAAGTGTTAGGTAAATATCATCCTCATGGGGATGTGGCGATTTATGACACCTTGGTGCGTATGGCGCAGGATTTTTCACTGCGCTATCCGCTCGTTGATGGGCAGGGGAATTTCGGTTCTGTTGACGGTGATTCAGCGGCAGCTATGCGGTATACGGAAGCGCGCCTTGCTTCGATTACCGAGGAAATGCTCGCCGATATTGATAAGGAAACCGTCAAATTCGGGCCAAATTTCGACGCATCATTAAAAGAACCGCTGTTATTGCCTGCGGCATTACCGAATCTTTTAGTCAACGGCTCAAGCGGTATTGCCGTTGGCATGGCAACAAATATCCCGTCCCATAATTTAAATGAGGTTTGTGATGCCATTGTGTATTTGATGGATAATCCTGACGCCCAGGCAAAAGATCTTATGAAATTTGTCAAAGGGCCTGATTTTCCGACGGGCGGAGTTATTTGCGGCAAACAGGGGATTAAAGATGCGTATACGACGGGCCGCGGGAAACTGACGGTTCGCGCCCGCGCGAGCGTTGAGCACCAGAAGAATAATAAAGATTTGATTATTGTGACGGAAATTCCGTATCAGGTGCAGAAGTCGTCGCTTATTGAATCGATTGCCGATTTGGTGGAAGACAAGAAGATCGAGGGGATTTCCGATATCCGCGATGAATCGGATAAGGACGGCATGCGGATTGTTGTTGAGCTCAAGCGCGACGTTGAAGCGCAGATAGTTTTAAACCAGCTTTTTAAGCACACGCAGCTTGAGACGACGTTCGGCGTGATAATGCTCGCGCTTCTTGACAACAGGCCCAAAGTTTTAACATTGCGGCAAGTGCTTGATGCCTACATTTCGCATCGCAAGATTATTATCCGTCGACGTACGCAGTTCGAATTGGATAAGGCTTTAAAACGCGCGCATATCCTTGAGGGGTTAAAAATCGCCCTTAAGTTTATCGACCGTATTATTAAAGTCATCAAAGAATCTAAAGATGTAACGATTGCCAAGTCGCGTTTGATGAAAGAGTTCGATCTTTCGGACGTCCAATCGCAGGCAATCCTTGAAATGCAATTGCAGCGGTTGACCGGCCTGGAACAAGATAAGATTGAGGCCGAATACAAAGAATTGCTTAAGAAAATCGATGAATGCCGCGCGATCCTGGCTTCAGAGAAAAGAATCGAAGGCATCATCAAGCTGGAACTGGAAAATCTCAAACAAAAATACGGCGATCCGCGCAGAACCGATATCGTCGGGGAAGTCGAAGAGCTTGAGGTAGAGGATTTCATCGCCGATGAAGACGTGGTCGTAACCATCAGCCACGGCGGTTATATTAAAAGGCTTCCGGTAAGCGCGTATCGGAAACAAAAACGCGGCGGAACAGGTTCTTCGGGAGCAGATCTTAAAGAAGAAGATTTTATCGAACATTTGTTCGTTGCTTCAACCAAAGATTATCTCCTGATATTTACCGACAAGGGACAGGTGCATTGGCTGAAGGTTTATGAAATTCCCCAGGCGAGCCGGACTTCAAAAGGCAAGGCGATCGTTAATTTAATTCAGTGTGAGGCTGCCGCTAAAATCAGCTCAACGGTTCCCGTGAAGGAATTTGTCGGGGATAAATATCTTGTTATGGTTACAAAACTCGGCAATATCAAGAAAACGCGTCTTGATGCCTACGGCAATCCGCGAAAAGGCGGTATTATCGGCATAACGCTAGAAAAAGATGACGAGCTTATCGGCGTTGAATTAACCGATGGTAACCAGGAAGTGCTTATCGGGACCCGTGAAGGTAAAGCCATCCGTTTTGTTGAGTCGAAAGTACGTGATATGGGGCGCGGGGCAAAAGGTGTCCGCGGCATTAGCCTCGCCAAAAAAGATGAAGTTATTGCCATGATCGTTGTGCAAAAAGACAGCTCCATTCTTACTGTTACAGAGCTTGGTTTTACCAAAAGAACACCGGCTGAGGAATACCGCTTGACAAGCCGCGGCGGCAAAGGCATTATTAATATCAAGGTAACTGATAAGAACGGCAATGCCGTAAGTTTAAAGAGTGTTTCCGATAAAGATGAACTTATGGTTATTACGCAGAACGGCATGTTCTTGCGGTGCGCGGTCAAAGATATCCGCACCACGGGACGTTCCGCGCAGGGTGTGCGGCTCATTAAGTTGCAGGATAAAGATCGCGTTTCCTGTGTCGCCCCTGTTATTGCCGACGAAGAAGAATAATTTGCGTCCCCATCGTCTAGCCTGGTCTAGGACAAGAGCTTTTTCCCGCCAGGCGATTAAGATATGAGGGCGGGATCCCGCCGTAAGCAAGAAACAATGGCGGGACAAGCTCTCAATAATATGTATTATGTGTATGTTTTGGAAAATGCCCTTGGTCAGAAATATATTGGTTATTGCGCTGATTTAGCAAATAGATTGCAGGAGCATAACCAGAATAGTGTTCGTTCGACAAAGCACAAAGGGCCGTTTAAGATTGTTTTGACAGAAGTTTTTGAAAATAAGACAGATGCTCGAAAACGTGAAATTCAGCTTAAATCGTTTAAGGGCAATAGTAGTTTTAGAAAGTTATTGAATAAATTTGCGTCCCCATCGTCTAGCCTGGTCTAGGACAAGAGCTTTTCAAGCTCTCGACACCGGTTCAAATCCGGTTGGGGACATTTAATTCCGGTTCCCCCGTTCGTAGCGCTCAAAAAATTCTCGCAGAATTTTTTCGCACTCACGGGGTCAATTCGCACAGTAACTTATGTACATTCGCTTTGCTCGTTCCATAAGTTACGTGCTCATTGAAAATCCGGTTGGGGACATTTAATTCCGGTTCCCCCGTTCGTAGCGCTCAAAAAAT
>DAONEO010000005.1:119791-123651 GCA_035403145.1 Candidatus Omnitrophota bacterium
AAATCCGGTTGGGGACATTTAATTCCGGTTCCCCCGTTCGTAGCGCTCAAAAAATTCTCGCAGAATTTTTCCCATACGTATGGGACGTCGCTTAATAAGAAGAGTAGGTGCTTCATGTGCGGCATAATTGGTTACATAGGGGACAGACAGGCGCAGGGAATTTTACTCACCGGTTTAAAACGCCTGGAATATCGCGGCTATGATTCAAGCGGTGTTGCGATTCTTGATCCTATAAGCAATCTCCTCGTTGTCAGAAAGACTCCCGGCAAAATAGCGGAACTCGAAAAACTCCTCAAGAATAAACCGTTACGTGGCACGGTTGGTATTGCGCATACACGCTGGGCAACACATGGCGCTCCGACACAAGGTAATGCCCATCCGCATACGTCTTGTAACCACGACCTGGCAGTTGTCCACAACGGTATTATCGAAAACTATGAGACGTTGAAGGCACGACTTATCAAAGAAGGGCATCGATTTGTCAGCCAGACAGATACCGAGGTCATCGTTCATCTTATCGAAGGCCATCTTAAAAATATGGGATTTGAAGATGCGGTGCGAAGCGCCCTTCGTCAGCTTGTCGGTTCATTTGCGGTAGGGGTCGTTTCAAAAAAGTTCCCCGGAAAATTAATTGGAGCTCGGCAGGGCAGCCCGCTTATAGTTGGCGTCGGGAAAAACGAAAATTTTCTTGCCTCCGACGTTCCCGCAATCCTTGATGCGACAAAAGACGTTATTTTTTTAAATGATAATGAGGTCGCTGTCCTCACCAAGGATCGCGTGCATATTACCGATTTAAAAGGGAAACCCGTTTCGACAAAAATTGTACGCGTGCATTGGGATATCGCTCAGGCGGAAAAGGCGGGGTACAGGCATTTCATGCTTAAGGAGATTAACGAGCAGCCGGGCATTATCCATAATCTCTTTACGATGCGTATTGAAAAAAAATCCCAGCTCGTCTGGTTTGACGAACTGGAAATTACCGAACAAAAATTGCGCAGTATCAAAGAAATCACGATTGTGGCTTGCGGAACCGCGTATCATGCGGGCGTTGTGGGGAAATATATTATTGAATCTCTCTGTAAAATCCCTGTTTCCGTCGATGTTTCAAGCGAATTCCGTTATCGGGATCTCCTTATCCATAAAGATACGCTTGTTGTTGCGGTCAGCCAATCCGGTGAAACTGCTGATACGCTTGCCGGAGTCCGTCAGGCCCGCGCAATGGGTGCGACGGTATTAAGTATTTGTAATGTGCTCGGCTCTACCTTGACGCGCGAGTCCGACGGGGTGATTTATACGCATGCGGGTCCGGAAATCGGCGTCGCTTCGACAAAAGCGTATACGGCGCAGCTCTTTGTTTTTTATCTTTTGGCGCTTTATTTGGCTCAGCTGCGTAACTCTCTGCCCGTGGCAACGATTAAGAAATATATCCGGGATTTGCGAATAATTCCCGCGTTGCAAAAAGAGGTGTTGTCCCGCCAGCATGAAATCGGCAGACTTGCACAGAAGCATTCCCACTTCGGTTCGTTTTTATATTTAGGGCGCAATGTGAATTTCCCGTCGGCGCTGGAGGGCGCACTGAAGCTGAAAGAGATTTCGTATATTCCCGCCGAAGGATACGCCGCCGGAGAAATGAAGCACGGGCCGATCGCACTTATCGACGAGTACCGTGCGGTTGTCTGTATCTGCCCCGAATCAAAGGTCTATGAGAAGATGTATTCGAATATCCAGGAAATAAAAAGCCGGCTCGGGAAAATTATTGCCATCGCGACAGAGGGCGATAAAAAGATTAAAAAATTAACGCCCGAGGTTGTTTATATCCCGCGCGTTGACGAATTTTTCTCGCCGCTTCTTGTTGCTATTCCCTTGCAGCTTTTGGCATATCATATTTCTTCTAAACGCGGATGCGATGTTGATCAGCCGCGTAATTTAGCGAAATCGGTGACTGTTGAATAATGCTTTATATTGTTGCTACCCCGATAGGGAATCTGCAGGACATCACGTTCCGCGCAATTGAAACCTTGAAGTCTGTTGATTTGATTGCGTGCGAAGACACCCGGCACACAAAAATTCTCCTGGATCACTATAGCATTACAACTCCGACGACCAGTTTTTTTCAGCACAATCGATTTACCAAGGGGGAATTTTTGCTCGGATTGCTGAAATCAGGGAAATCGGTTGCGCTTGTTTCTGACGCGGGGATGCCGGGGATCCTGGATCCCGGGTATAATCTAGTTAATTTAGCGATTAGCAACGCAATTGAAATAACAGTGATTCCCGGAGCAACTGCTTTTGTTAACGCACTTGTTTTATCGGGAAAGCCGGCGCACCAATTTTATTTCGAAGGATTTTTGCCGAATAAGCCCATTTCCCGTAAAAACAGACTGCAAAAATTGCTTTCCTTGGAATGTACAATAATTTGTTATGAATCGTGCCATCGTATTATTGCCACGCTGGAAGATATTTCTTCAGTTTTCCCCGCAAAAGAAGTTGTTGTAGCCCGCGAACTTACTAAAAAGTTTGAAGAAGTAAGAAGAGGCCCTGCCAAAGCAATTGCTGAATATTTCACTAAGAACAAGCCAAAAGGTGAGTTTATTGTTTTAATTTAAACAATGTCCAATCTGCATTAATGTCCAATCTGGATTTATCTAATTTTTTGGCAATAATTCCATTTATATCATTGCTGCACCCGTTATCGCTCCTCTAAAAAACTGTTTTTACTTGTACTGTTGTGACCCATGACTTTGTGCCCGCGTTTGTTTTAATGAGAAGGAACCGCTTTCCCGAAAACCCCGAAATGGCATTGATCCTTACCTTATATTAGTACATACTTTTAATTGGCTGATAAACCTAATTATTAATATGAATAACCAATTAAAGAAAATTATTTGTATTGTTTTATCCATTAGTTTCCTTTTGCAGCAGGCTGGCTATGCCCAGGTTGCCGGCGAGATGAATGTCGCCGCTTTTTTATCTGCCGCAAAAGGAGCCAACGTATCCGACAAGTTTCGTCCGCTTCATTTACGCTATCTTTCACTGGATCCCGTAAAAAATAATTTCCGCCTCATGCTGGACCGTGGTGATAACAAGCAACTCAAGAAAGAAGAAATCGCACAATCCAGCAAAGAGCTTTTAAACTATTTTTTAATTGGGGTGAGCTTGCCGGAAGATAAATTCTGGGTTAACTTGCGGCCTGATCAGCAGGGTACAATTATTGATCCGGTACTTGAGTTTACTGATATCGGTAAAATTTATTTGGAGGCTGATCTGCAGTTGAAAAAAGATACCGCCGCGATGACTTCTCCGGCTACTCCGGCAGGAAGACGGTATTGGGATGCGCTTTATAAAAAAGCGGATGAGCTTTTTGGCCAGCAAAATATTACGATTCCCACTATAACCAGACCCTGGATTGTGCCCGGCGATATTGTTATCCGTGAAGCACCGGACAATGCCTATATTTATAAGGCAACGCTCAAAGTCATGCTTGAGGAAGATTATTTGAAGGATTCCGCGCAATACAATTTTAGCGACCCCCGTTTAAAAGCGCTTAACATATTTGCTTCTGATTGGGTGCGCAAAAATATTATCCCCCAATTGACAAGAGAGATTAACACCTCGAAGCGTTATGCTGCACTGCGGCAGGTATATTATTCATTAATTTTAGCCAAGTGGTTTAAGATGCGTTACCGCGGTACAAATAATAAATATGCGCAGTTAATTGACAGCGGGAAACTGGATGGGCTGGGCTCAAAAACTTCCTGGACCAAGGATAGCTATTATAAGGCCTACCAGCAGTCATTTAACGACGGAGAATACAATATCCAAGAGCCTGTTATGACGCCGTTTGGCCAGGTTATCCGCCG
>DAONEO010000006.1:0-901 GCA_035403145.1 Candidatus Omnitrophota bacterium
ACCAAGAACCTTGACCTTAAGAGGGTCCTGCTCTACCAATTGAGCTAGCGGCCCGGATCTATTCAAAAAAAAACTACCGGTATGACAATAACGCTCTTCCTAATGTTTGGCCCCGATACCTTTTCGCTCGATGATTTCTTGAACACCAATAAACATATCTGGTGAAATCCCGTTTATCGGGACTCAAAATCATCTCACAGGTCCGGGGTTAATTCGCGGACGGCCTTTCCAGGCCTACAATTTATGCTCCCTTCGGTCGCCTAAATTGTCCGCTCATTAAAGCTAGCGGCCCGGATCTATTCAAAAGAAACTACCGGTATGACAATAACGCTTCAAGGAAAACTAATTATAGCAGATATCTCCCGCTTTTCAAGGCTAAAAACTGATCCCCTGCCTAAAAATAACGCATAAAACCACTACTTGAACTGCTTCCGTACTTTAGGACGAGTGAAAAAATAGATAATTATTATATTAGCAAAAAAATCTGCATAAATAGGCAGACTAAAAAGCTGATCTCCCCATCTTTGGGAGTAAGGAGATAAATAAAGCGTAAAACCACCTATACAATAACCAAGGGTTATTGAACTTAATATTATAACCAAATACCTGCCCCAAGCTCTAAAAAGTAAAACACCTAATCCTGAAAACAGCAACCCAATAGCACGAACAATATTGACCAGATAACCAAAATTTAGTTTGTGGAAAGTTTGATAATAATCAACAGTGCCGCGGGTATCCCCATAAATAAATACCCCTCCCAGGACTAGGAAGATAATTCCTAACGCTATCACTCCCACTGACTTCTTCTCCATCAATCACCCAATGACATTAGAAAGCAATGCACAGGAATTAACCCCGTGAGTATGAGCACATTGCAAAATGTGCGAATGGTACGAACGGG
>DAONEO010000006.1:1001-9745 GCA_035403145.1 Candidatus Omnitrophota bacterium
CCTCTGGAAGCCAACACTATATCTATTGCATATTTAAGTGCGCCCAGCAGGAGTTTTAATGAGCGGACAATTTAGACGAACGTAGTGAGACTAAATTGTAGGCCTGAAAAGGCCGTCCGCGAATTAACCCCGTGAGTATGAGCACATTGCAAAATGTGCGAATGGTACGAACGGGGGAACCTGCAACATCCACCTCTGGAAGCCAACACTATATCTATTGCATATTTAAGTGCGCCCAGCAGGAGTTGAACCTGCAACATCCAGCTCCGAAGGCTAGCGCTCTATCCAGTTGAGCTATGGGCGCAAATTTAAAACACTTGCCATAGACATTGACCCCGATGCCTTTACGTTCGATGATTTCTTGAACACCAATACAACATATCTGGTGAAATCCCGTTTATCGGGACTCAAAATCATCTCACAGGCCCGGGGTTAATTCGCCCAAACAATTTACGTTCACTCGCTTACGCTCGTTCCGTAAATTGGGGGCTCATTAAAGCTATGGGCGCAAATTTAAAACACTTGCCATAGACATTGGCCCCGATGCCTTTACGTTCGATGATTTCTTGAACACCAATACAACATATCTGGTGAAATCCCGTTTATCGGGACTCAAAATCATCTCACAGGCCCGGGGTTAATTCGCGGACGGCCTTTGGCCTATGGTTTACGTCGTCTTTGACTCCATAAACCATCCGCTCATTAAAGCTATGGGCGCAAATTTAAAACACTTCGGTATTTGGTCCTAAAATTTCGCGGATTTCCTGAAGCCGCTTTGTTTCAGGAGCACGTACATCCGGCTCGCTTGTGGCGCGTACCGGCGTATTGATCTGGACCTTATCCGGTTTAATGCGATTAATCACTTCTTTTAAAGCGCGGGCATGCTCCAGATTATCATTAACCCCCCGCACGAACATCACCTCAAGCCATATTTTACCGCTAAATTCTTTCCGTAACTCGACTAACCCCTGAATCACATCCGCCAGCTTAACTGCCGGATGCGGACGGTCAATCCTCTGAAAAATATCGTCTGTCGCAGCATCAAGTGAAGGAACAATCACGCTTGCCTGACATAACGCTTCACGCACAGCAGGATCAAAAACCAACGAAGCATTGGTAATAACGCAAACAGGAATATCCGTTATTTTTTTGATCTGCGCGATAAGATTGCCGAAAGCACTGTTCAGCGTCGGCTCTCCGGATCCGGAGAACGTTATAAAATCCAATCGCTCCGCTTCTTTTTTGTGCGCGGCAAGCCAACGCGACAATTCATCGGCGATTTCAGCAACCGGAACGTATTCTTTCCGCTGGGAAACTGTCTGTACGGTTTTGCCCAGTTGGCAGTAGAGACAATCAAAGTTACAAATCTTATACGGGGTTAAACTTAAACCTAACGAATATCCCAGACGCCGCGACTTCAGTGGCCCATAAACATGTTTCATGGGAAAAGAAAATCCCCCATCCTTTTAAGAAAATGGAAAACCTAAAAAGATGGGGGAGAAACCTCCTACTTAATGTCTATAACACAATTCTGGGTACCAAGCGGATTCCAAACGCACGACGTGCATTTCGGATCATTGACCCAGTTGCCATCAACAAAAAACTTATATTCGTATCTGCCCGGTTTCAGGGAAAGCTTTATTTTCCAGTTCCCTTGGGAATCTTTCTTGGCAGAATCCTCTTTCGTACTCCAACTGTTAAAACTACCCGCCAAACACACCTTCTTAGCTTGCGGCGCGTATAACTTAAACTCAACGGGTTTTGACTTCACTATTTTTGCAATAACCATAGTGCCCCTCCTTTTGGTACTATTTATAACTCGCCAATGGCAGCCTGTCAAGAACTTTATACCGCAACTATAGCAATGCCAGCTTTTTGCGCTAATTTAACGCTTGCTTCCCGGTCGATAAAGAGCGTCTTCTTCGCTTCAATGGCAAGACACGACGCATGAGCCGCACGCAACGCGCGAACAGTATTCAAGCCAACCACCGGCACATCAAAACGCATATCCTGCTTAGGCTTACTGACTTTGACAAGGGTAAAACCGCCGCGGCTGATCGAGCCGGCACGCCGAATCAAATTATCAGTTCCTTCAAGAGCTTCAACAGCCACAACAGATTTATTTTTTACCGCAACAGTCTGCCCTATATCCAAAAGCCCGATTTCCTTGGCAAGATCAAACCCGAAATATATATCTTCCCATTCTTTGAATGTCGGCTCGCGGTCGGTCAATGACCCTTTATTCGGCAAGTACGCATTCATGTAGGTGGTTGAATCAATGACAGAAAAACCAGCTTCTTCCAAACGCCGTGAAATCTCACCAAAGATCGTATCGGCTTTCTTGTTTTCGATCCCGTCCAAAAGCTCGCGCAACAACGGATCTTCCTGCACCTCTTTGCTGAAAAGCCGGTATGGACTGATTTGACCTGCCATAACGATTTTTACCACTCCCTCTTCTTTAAAAATGTCAAAGAGCCGGCTGAATTCGCGGAGACCAAGCCAATAAATTTTGTCGACGTATTTTTTAAGGGATGGTGTCGTGTCGCCTTTTATGGCAACAGCAATAACAGACACGCCGTGCGCCTTGGCGGCCTGCGTAAAAAGGATGGGAAACCTTCGGTTACCGGCAATAACACCGATTTTTTCCATACGAATATTATTCTGACCTGCAGGAACGGCTAACCCCGCGCTCGCTTTTCTTAATGAAATCGATAAGGAACGCAACCTCGGGGCAGCGTTGCGGTAATTTTTCTAAATCAAGCGCCCCTTGACGGATAGAATGTCCGGAATTAAATATGACTTTGTAGGCGTGGTTAAGTTCCTGAATACATTCACGGGCAACCTGATGACGGCGTAAACCAACCAGGTTCAAACCATAGACGCGCGCCGGATGCCCGTCGCAGGTGGAATAGGGAGGAATATCCTGCACGACCTTCGAACACCCGCCGATAATAGAAAGCTTTCCAATCCGCACAAATTGATGAATAGCGACCAACCCGCCGATAACAGCCCTGTCCTGGATCGTTACGTGTCCCGCAAGGGTCGAATTATTGGCGAACACGCAATTATTACCAACCGTACAATCATGGGCGACATGCGAATACGCCATCATAAGATTACCGTCACCAACAACTGTTCTTGAACCTTCCGTAGTCCCCGGATTCAACGTGCAGTACTCGCGGATAATATTATTATTGCCGATAACCAGATATGTCGTCTCGTCTTTAAACTTAAGATCCTGAGGCCTGGTGCCAACGACAGCGCCGCTAAAGATCTCGCAATTTTCGCCGATAGTCGTTCGCCCGTCAACAACGCAATGAGCGCCGATCTTGGTACCCGCGCCGATCTCCACGTGACCGCCGATAACCGCGTACGGACCTACTTCAACGTCTTTCCCGAGTTTTGCTTCCTTAGCAACGATCGCCGTTTTGTGTATACTCATCGATGGCCTCTTACTCAACGATTGCAAACATTAAATCTGCTTCACAAACCACTTTTCCGTTAACCTTGGCAACTCCCCGGACTTCGCCGGTCTTCTTCTTTAAGCGGCCTGCCTCGACCTCAAAAACAAGCTGGTCGCCGGGGACAACAAAACTTCTGAATTTAATATTATTAATGGTCATGAATACGGCAAATTTTCCGCGGTTCTCGGGAGCAGCCAGCATCATAACCCCGCCAACCTGCGCCATTGCTTCAACCATTAAAACGCCGGGCATTACCGGCTTGGTCGGAAAATGCCCTTTAAAGAAATAATCATTAATTGTCAGGTTCTTAATACCAACCGCGTGCTTGCCGACTTCCATGGAAATGATCCTGTCGACAAAAAGAAACGGTTCGCGATGCGGAAGTATTTTTTTGATCCCTTCAATATCAAGTTCGCCGTTAGGGCCGAGTTCAACGGGAGACGATATCAAATGATGAAGTTTTTTAAGAAGCTTCAAGTTAAGGCCGTGGCCGCTCCTCAGGGCAATCACATGGCCTTTAATGGGCATCCCTAAGACATACAAATCACCCATCAGATCCAAAACTTTATGTCTAACAAATTCATCGGGGAATCGGAGTTTATTTTTTATAACCCCGTCAATCCCCACGACAAGCGTATTATCATAATTGGCGCCGCAACCAAGCCCCTTACTTTTCAATATTTCCGCTTCCGACTCAAGACAAAATGTACGGGCTGAAGCCAATTCTTTCTTAAAAGACTCGGCTGAAACTGTAACGCCCAAAAACTGCGACTTAAGCATAGGGTGATCGTAATCAAGCGTATAAGAAATTTTGAAATCAGAACACGGAAGGATCATGATCGAAGCATTGCCTTCCTCGACGCACAGCGGCTCTTTGATTTCAAGGACTTTGCGTTCTTTATCAAGTTCCTTAATGCCGGCGTGTATCAAAGCCTGCAGATAATTCTGGCTGCTGCCGTCAAGCCCGGGCGCTTCCTGGTTATCGATCTCGATAATAATATTATCAATGCCAAGACCGGAAAGCGCGGCAAGCATATGCTCAATCGTGTGGATCTCGTAAAACCCTTCCTTGCCGATAGACGTACGCCTGCCGGTTATACTTTTACTCAAAAGAAGGTCAACGGAGAGTTTTTCAGACGGCCGCTCCGCTATATCCGTACGCACAAAAATTATACCCGTATCTACGGCAGCGGGTTTAAAAGTAACGGTTGTTTTACTTGCGGTATGAAGCCCGATACCGCTGACACTGATTTCTTTTTCTATTGTCTTTTGTTTATCCATCTCTATAAAGTTTGTTTTTTCAGACGTGCCTCAAGTTCCTCAATTTTTTTAGTAAGTTCTTTAACCTTGTCATATAAACGCGGCAAGTTTTGCACGCAGGCGTTTACTTTAATCGCTGCCGCGTGAGGACGCGCAGGATACCCTGAAACCATGGTATTGGCAGGCACTGATTTTGTAACCCCACCCTGCGCGGCAACAATCGCATTATCTCCCACCGTAATGTGCCCTACAAGCCCCGCCTGTCCTGCAAGAACAACATGGTTGCCGATAATCGTGCTCCCCGAAATACCGGCCTGAGCCACGATAAGGGAATTCTCCCCGATAATAACGTTGTGAGCAATCTGTACCAAGTTATCGATCTTCGTGCCTTTACCGATGACCGTTTTGTCAAAACGCGCCCGGTCAATCGTAACATTGGCACCGATTTCCACGTCATCGCAGATTTCAACAATACCAATCTGCGGGATCTTCTGGTGCACGCCCTGCACGTTGGCAAAACCAAAACCGTCAGCGCCTATCACCGTACCGCTATGAACGATCACGCGGTCGCCGATACTGCAACGCTCACGTATGGAAACATTCGGATAAATCAAACAGTCTTTACCGATAACCGTTTCGTGCCCGACAAACGTCCCCGCATAAATAACCGTATTATCACCCAAACGGGCATTCTCTTCAATCACGGCATGGGCGCCGACCGCAACATTACGGCCCACTTTCGCTGTCGAAGCAATTACTGCTGACGGATGAATACCCGTGGGATGCCTGGTTTGGGACGGCATGAGCAAAGCAATCATCTGAGCAAAGGCGTAGGAAGGATTCTCCGTACGGATAATCGGCTTTGCGGCGCTTGTTACCTCGCGGGATGTAATAATTGCGGAGGCCAACGTCTTGTCAACTAACGGCAAGTACTTGGGATTGGCAATAAACGTAATATCCCCTGCTTTTGCTTCTTTAATACCACTGACACCGGTAATAACAACAGAGGCGTCCCCCACGACTTCCCCGTGCAATAACTGGGCAATTTCCTGAACCGTTTTTCGCATGAAACTCCTGAAACGTTACTTCTTTGCGGCAGAAGCGGCGGCTGCGGGCTTAGCACCCTTGTTCAATATTGCCATGACCTGATCGGTAATCTCATACTGTTTATCCTGATATACCAGAACCCTGTCATTAAAGACTAATGTATAGCCTTCTTTTTGAGCATACTGTTTAACCGCTTCCTCAATGTCCTTGAGGATTTCTTTCATCTTCTCGTCCTGCTCTTTACGCAAATCAGTCTGTTTTTGTCTGTCAAATTCCTGCAAATCCTTGATATTCTTTTCCAAATCGCCTTTTTTTGCCACTTTCTCTTTTTCACTCAAAACGTTCATCTGTTCCTGAAACTTCTTGATATCCGCAACTTTCTTATCACGTTCTGACGTATACAACTGTTCCTTATCGCTTAAAACTTTATCGTAGTCTTTGGTTTTTCCGTATTCGCTGAAAATCCTGCTTAAGTCAACATATCCCAACTTATCGGCAGCCTGCGCCGCACCGAACCAAATTCCCACACCAAATAATGCCGCTACAAACAAAACTGTCGCTTTCTTCATTTCTACTTTCCTCCTTATTAGGTATTAGAACCCATGGCTCATGCTAAAATGCACTTTGCCGCTTCCGACTGAATCTTCACCGGCTTCTTTATTAAGCGGAATACCGTAATCAAGCATCAACGGCCCGATCGGTGTTTTAATCCGGACACCGAGTCCGAAACCACTCTTCCATCCGCCAGCATTCATAACATCAAATGCATTCTTTGAAGAACCGATATCACCCAATTTGTCCCAGACGTTACCAACATCATAAAACGCCGCAACTTTCAAGAAACTTAATATCGGATAGGTATATTCAATGTTACCAATCGCCATCGATTCACCGCCCAAGGGATCGCGCGAAGCAGGGTCAACCGGGCCAACTTTACGTTCATGGTATCCTCGCACCGTACCGCTGCCGCCGGCAAAAAATTTCTCATAGATAGGAACGTATTGAGAATCCCCGTACGCCTTTACCAAACCGACCCGGCCGCGAATTTCAAGCACTGAATTACGCCACATCGGAAAATAATGCGAATATCGTGTCATATATTTGCCGAAATCTTTATCTCCGCCAAACGGGCCGCCGGCAACCTGGAAACTATTGGCGAATAAATCGCCTTTCTTAACATCGTAAACATTATCGCGTGTATCAAAATCAGCGGCAAACTCAACGCTGCTGACATTATTTGTTCCTTCTTCTTTCTTCAAATCGCTGGTGGCCTCATCGGATATATTGGTAATTTTAATATTATCGAACCGGTACGTCACCGTGCCCCGGATATACTCGGTGAGATCTTTCCCTAGATGGATATCAGCACCGGTAACTTTTTCGTCATACCCGTACCCGACATCGGTTTCACGATCATGCTTACGCATATATCCGTCAAAACCAAACGCGACGGGGTAATCAAACATCCACGGCTCGGTAAAGCTCAGTTCATTTGACGAAGTCGTTGAACCGAATGAAGCGCGCAACCGCAGATCCTGGCCGGCACCGGTAAAATACGGGAAGTTTCTCCAATCAAAGTTCTTCTGTTCTACTTCGACGAACCCGACCAGTTTGTCAACGGTGCTGTAACCGCCGCCGAAACTGAATGTCCCGGTCTTTGATTCCTTAACCTCGACAACCAGGTCTTTCTGATTCGGTGTCTGCGTATCCTCGGTATCATAGCTGACTTCCTCAAAAAATCCCAGGTTCTGAAGACGTTCCTTGCTGCGTTTCAATTTATCGCCGTCAAAACGGTCACCCGGCCTGATACGAAGTTCACGGCGCACAACCTTATCGCGGGTTTTAACATTCCCGCGGATTTTAATCTTATTCACGTAGGCAACGTCGTTTTCCCGGATATCGTATGAAATATCGATACGCCCGGTTAACGCGTTTAACGCCGTTGATTCCTGCACCTGGGCGGAAATATACCCGCGGTCAAAATAAAGACCCTGCACCGCAGCAATATCCTGTTTCATTGACTCCTGGCTAAAAACTTTTCCCGGTGTACAAAGCTGTAATTTCGACATAACCTGTTTTTCGCTGATATCTTTATTCCCTTTCAGCGTTACATCTCCGACTAAATATTTCTTCCCTTCCACGATCGTAACCGTTATATAGTGAAACGGTTTCTTCGGATCCTTGGTGACCGTATAGGTAACTTCGGCATCCGTATACCCTTCGTGATTATAAAAAGACTTGATCCTCTCGGCATCTTCCTTCAGGACATCTTCTTTCAAGACGCCGGCGTTAAAAAGCCATCCCTGTTTCGTTTTCATAACCTTCAAAATACGCTGCGCCGGAAATGACGTATTGCCTTCAACCGTAATTTTCTTAATAGAAAACCGTTTCCCTTCATTTACCGTAAAAATAATCTTCGCCTTGTTGGTATCTTTATTCAAATCAACCTGATAATTGATCTCAACCTGCGCCAAGCCTATTTTCTCATAAAGCTTCTTAAAAATCCGCACATCCTCGGGCAACGCGGGATAATCAAGGTATTGGCCTTCTTTTGATTTCAACTGCTCCTTGATCTTTTCCTCGCGCGTCGTTAATTTGAACAAACCACTAAAGGTAATCTTTTCGATAATGGGCCGTTCTTCAACCGCGACAATGACTTTAACGCCATCCTTATAATCTTCACTATTGATCTTGATATCGCTAAAAAAACCCAGGAGGTACAAACGTTTCAAATCATCGCTGATAATATTGTCCTGATAGGGTTGGCCAACCCGCGTTTTCATTTTAGATATAATAGTATTACTGCTGATAGACTTGTTACCTTTAACCTCTACCGCGGTAACCAGGCGCGCGGGGGCCTTTTCCACAACAGCGGCTTCTTCCGGAGCAACCGTAGAATCAGGAACAATCTGATTCTGCGTGCTTTCATTAACACCTAACGGTTTCAGAAGGGCTGAATTTGCTGTTTGATTG
>DAONEO010000006.1:9845-117513 GCA_035403145.1 Candidatus Omnitrophota bacterium
GAGGCTTGATCGGCACCTGCTGTTTGATTAGTGCCTGCTGCTACGGTTGAATTTGATTCTTGTGCAAAACAAACGGAACTAATCCCGAGAACAACAACACAGGCAATCAGAAGTTTTTTTGACATGAATAAGTATGATTTATAAGGTGAAGGATTACGTACAATATTAGTATATATATTATCATAGAAACGTACCCGGTCAAATAAATTTTATTCGGTATCCGGTTTTCGGTGGTCGGTTCTCGTTAAACGATACGAGTAGAGCTTTTCATCGCAAACCTTGGACCGATACCCGTTATTCCATTCGGGCCAAATTCTCAAAACGCGTGTATTCTTTCAGGAAGGCAAGTTTGACAGAACCAACCGGGCCGTTGCGCTGTTTGGCAATCATAATTTCAGCAATGCCCTGGTTATCAGGGGTAGGGTTATAATATTCTTCCCGCATGATCAAAACAACCACATCAGCATCCTGCTCAATAGCGCCTGATTCACGCAAATCGGAAAGCTGCGGACGATGGTCATTACGCGATTCAACCGCTCGTGAAAGCTGACTAATCGCGATAAGCGGGACATTAAGCTCACGTGCAAGCGCTTTCAAGGACCGCGAGATATCGGAAATTTCCTGTTGCCTGCTTTCAACGCCGGCAGCGCCACGCATGAGCTGCATATAGTCGAGGATAATCAATTTGATGTCGTGATGGGCTTTCAGCCTGCGTGCTTTGGCGCGCAATTCCATAACGGAGATACCCGGTGAATCGTCAATATACAACGGCGCTTCGGAAAGTTTTCCCGCTGCTGCCGTTAATTTCGGCCAATCTGAGGGAGATAAAAATCCGGTACGCACTTTATGCGCATCAATCTTTGCGTGCGAGCATAAAAGCCTCTGCACCAACTGCTCTTTTGACATTTCAAGACTGAAAACCGCAGTAGGGATTTTTTCAATGACAGACGCATACTCCGCCATACACAGAGCCAACGCGCTCTTTCCCATGGACGGACGACCCGCGATAATAATAAGGTCGGATGGCTGCAACCCTGCGGTTTTCGTATCAAATTCAATAAACCCCGTAGGAATTCCCGTAACATGCTGTTTTTTCTGATACAGCCTGTCAATGGTCTCCATACTTTGCTTGATAATTTCTTTAACGGGGATATATGTTCCGCTGACGCGGCGGTTTGAGATATCAAAAATGAGCTGTTCTGCCTGATCAACGATCTCGTTGATGTTACCGTCTTGCTCATACGACATCGTTACGATCTTGGTACCGCTGGCAATCAAATGGCGCAGAATACTCTTTTCCCTGACAATAGAGACATAATGGCTGATATTTGCGGCAGTCGGAACAGCGTTGGCAAGGGCTGCCAGATAACTTGCGCCTCCGACTTCATCAAGGATCTCTTTTCGCTTTAATTCGTTGGTCAACGTAATCAGATCAACCGGTTTATTAGCGTTAAAAAGATCGGTAATTGCCTCAAATATTTTTTTGTGGTGATCTTTATAAAACGATTCCCGTTCCACTGCTTCAATAGCAACAGAAATAGCCTCTTCATCAAGAAGCATGGACCCTAAAACAGCCATTTCGGCGTCTAGGTTTTGCGGCGGGAGTTTTTCAAGGTTTTCAGCCATAATATATTTATTGGAGGGAAGGAATGGTGTGGAGAATACTCTCCACACCACGCGGTTATTTCTTTACAATCCAAATCTTAATTTTTGTTACAACATCCGGATGCAATTTCAAAGGCACTTCATAGATGCCCAGTTTCTTGATCGGCTCGGCAAGGGCGATCTTTGATTTATCGATATCAAAACCTTCATCTTTCAAGGCCCGGCAAATCTCCGGAACACCGATGCTGCCGTATAGTTTATCTTCATCCTGTACAAGCATAGAAATTGTCACGGAAACCGCGGATATTTTAGAACACAAATTTTGCGCTTCCTGCAATAATTTCTCATCTGCCTGTTGCTTTTTCAATTTCTCCTCTTCAAGCCGTTTCAAATTTGCGTTATTCATGGGAACCGCAAGTTTATTCGGAAAGAGGAAATTACGGGCAAAACCATCTTTAACTTTAAGAATTTGACCGGCTCTGCCGATACGTTCAACATCGTGATTTAAAATTACTTCCATATGTACCTCCCGAGCACCTACAGTTCTTATCGAGCGAGGCTCCGTGAGTCAAAGACGAACGGAGCAAGAGCACCTACAGTTCTTATCGAGCGAGGCTCCGTGAGACAAAGACAAACGGAGCAAGAACGCCTGTATTTCTTATTGGTGAGGCCCCGCAAAGCGGGGCCAGAACACCTCTATCAATACCGCGTATACGGCAAAAGTGCTAAGAAACGCGCTTTCTTGATTTCTTCTGCAACTCTGCGCTGATGTCTGGCGCAGTTTCCGGAAACACGGCTTGAAACGATTTTTCCCCGTTCCTTAATAAATGTCTCCAGTGTCTTCATATCTTTATAATCTATCTGACGTGCCTTGTCAGCGCAGAAACGGCAGAATTTACGCCGCATTGACAACGCAGGCTTTCTTTTACCTTTTAGTAATGGTTTCTTCATCATCCTAGGCTTCATCTATCTTCCCCTCACTTTCTTCTCCTAACCATGCATCTTCCGTTGTTGGTGGTGTTTCTTGTGTACTTGGCGTCGATGATCCGCCGCCTTGTCTCCCTGCGCCTGAGCTCATAAACTGCACACGCTCCGCACGAACTTCAATAACGCTCCGTTTTTGACCGGACGTAGCATCATCCCATGACCGGGACTGCAGTCTTCCCTCAATAAAAACGGGACTTCCTTTATGCAAATACTGATTACAGGTTTCCGCTTGTTTATCCCAAACCACAACGGTGATAAAACAAACCTCTTCCCTCATTTCCTGACTGACACGATCCCGGAATTTTCTGTTGACCGCAAGCCGTAAATTAACAACCGCGGTACCCTGCGGAGTATAGCGCAATTCCGGATCCTTGGTTAAATTCCCCATCAATAATACTTTATTAAAACTTGCCATATGCTCTCCGGTTATTTTACTTGTTCCTGAACCGTAATCATCGTCCTCAGGATATTTTCATTAAGGCGATACGCTAATTTTATTTCGGAAATAGCGCTCCCCGGAGCGGTGAAATTCAAAAGATAATAAACGCCTTCGTCAAATTTCTTGATCGGGAAGGTTAGTTTCCTTTTTTCCGACCAGATAACTGCCTGCGAAACCGTACCTTTGAATTTGGTAACAGCATCGCTGATCTGCGTAAAGAGTTCCTTACGCGCCTCTTCACTAAGATCGGGTTTAATGATGATCATTGCTTCGTACATGTGCATTCCTCTTCTTTCCTGTTATACGTGTTCATTGTTTCCGCTATGCCTTTGGTTATCCAACTGACACAGCAGTCCACCGCCTTATCCACGGTCTCGGCGAGTTTTTCCTTCTCATTTTTGGAAAAACTGGATAAGACGTACTCTGCGGCATCACAATCGGTACGGGGCCTGCCCACACCAACCCGAAGCCGGCAGAAATCCTGGCTTTTGATTACAGCGATAATTGACTTTAACCCGTTATGGCCGCCGGCAGAACCTGTAGAACGCAGGCGCATGCTGCCAAACTCCAAATCCATATCATCGCAGATAATCAAACAATCAGCCGGGCTGATTCTATGTTTTCGTAAAAGAGCGGATACCGCAATTCCCGACAAGTTCATAAATGTTGCCGGAAGCGCCATCAAAACCTTATTGCCGTCGATAATACACGAACCGGTTGCCGCATTCGAGAAAATTCCTTTTTTCAAAGATATCTTCTGACGCCCCGCAAGTTTTGTTACCACCTGAAAGCCGATATTGTGCCGCGTGTGCGCATACTGCTTCCCGGGGTTCCCTAACCCAACGACAAGTTTCATCGACTTAATTATCCCGGATTTTGCATATGCAAAATCTGCCCGAAAGGCCACTACGCTTGAATCCCGCCGGGATTTCAGGAGTAGCTATCGAAGTATTCCGGAACTTGACAACACCTTTTTGTGACATTTAATTCCCTATTGCAAATTTCGGAATTATTTCTTCTCTTTTGCTTCAGGAGCAGCTTCACCCTCGCCAGGAACTTCCTTCTTTTCCTTAATAACTTCAGGTTCCTTCTTTTCTTCGCCTTCAACTGCTTCTGCAGGTACTTCTTCTTTCATCGGTGCAGCGATCGTTAAAACAACCGTATCCGGATCAGTGATAATCTTGACGCCTTCCGGAACAACAATATCTTTCACATGGATCGAGTCCCCGATCTTCAAAGCGCTAATATCAACTTCCAGCGACTGCGGAATATTGGTAGGCAAACATTCAACCTCGATCTCCCATTGCACGTGTTCAAGTGCGCCGCCGTCCTGCTTAACACCAACGGATTCACCTTTTGCCACAACCTGCACGTTAACTTTGATGGCCTTCGTCAATGAGATCTCATGGAAATCAACGTGGATAATGGTCCCGCGTACGGGATCATACTGCACGTCTTTAATAAGACACGAGCGGGATTTCTTTTTATCGTCCTTCACTTTCAAGGTGAGAATCGCGTTTTCAATTTTATGTTCATGGATCATATGCAGGAACTCGCCGTTATTAACGAGGATCGCTTGTGCCTTTTCACCTTCGCCATAAACAACACACGGCAAAAATCCGCCATCACGTAAATCTTTTACCTTACCTCTTCCCGTTTCAGCGCGTGTTTGCGCATTCAGTATTATTTCTTCCATCGTATGTTCCTCTTTTTGATGTTCATGTAAGCCCGCGATATGTGCCGAGGGCGTTTAATTGTTCTAGTCAAATAAACAGCTGATCGACTCTTCGTTATGAATACGTTTGATTGCCTCGCCCATAAGACCGGCGACAGAAAGCACTTTAATTTTAGAGATCCTGCGCTCTCCGACCAACGGGATACTGTCGGTAATAATCAACTCATCCAAATCTTTACACGCTTTGATGCGGTCGATCGCAGGCCCCGAAAGAACGCCGTGAGAAATCCCTGCCCGCACGCTTTTTGCGCCGGCCGATTTCAAGGCTTCAACCGCCTCAATCAACGAGCCGCCGGTGGCGATCAAATCATCGACGATAATCGCGTGTTTTCCGCGGACTTCGCCGAGAAGATTCATCACTTCGGTTTTTTCGGGAGACTCGCGGCGCTTGTCAATGACGGCAAATGTGGCACGTAGGCGTGTCGCATACGCGCGCGCCATTTTAATGCTGCCGACGTCAGGAGAAACAATAACCATGTTATCTTCTTTGTCGGTCCTGGCGAAATAATCGCAGAAAACGCCGATGGCGTATAAATGATCGACCGGAATATCAAAAAATCCCTGGATCTGCTGGGCATGCAAATCCATGGTAAGAATACGATTGGCTCCGGCAGTAGTCAACAAATTCGCAACAAGTTTTGCGGTAATGGGAACGCGCGGCTGATCTTTTCTATCCTGCCGGGCATATCCGAAATACGGCATGACCGCGGTAATCCGTTTGGCCGAAGACCTGCGAAGGGCATCGCACATAATCAAAAGTTCCATCAGATTATTGTTCGTCGGCGGACACGTCGGCTGAACGATAAACACGTCCTTGCCGCGGACATTCTCGTTAATCTTAACGCGGATCTCCCCTTCACTGAAAGCCGTAACAAGCGCATCAGACAACTTTACTTTCAAAAATGAGCAAATCTCTTGCGCCAATTCAATATTTGCATTACCGCTAAAAACAGAAACTTTATCCATCAGACCCTCTTTTGTGCTAGTGGCCGGGCAGGTACTCCTGCAACAACCGTATAATCCGCGATCTTTGTATGTTTCGTAACTATTGAACCGGCGCCGGTTTTTGCTCCTTTGCCAACCACTACAGGAGACACCAAAACCGTGTCGCAACCGATAAATGCATTGTCTTTTATGACAGAAACGTTCTTTTGATTATTGTCGAAGTTGGCCGTAACAGAGCCGGCGCCGATATTGGCGCTTTTTCCAATGCGGGTATCTCCGATATAACCGAAATGTTTTGCCCAGGTCTTAGACGAGATTTTCGAACGAACAATTTCAAGAAAATTACCCACTACGACGTCGTCTTCCAGGCGGGTAGCCGGTCGTAGGTGTATAAATGGACCTACAGAACAACGTTTTTTAATTATAACATCATTTTCTATAACTGTAAAGGGATAAATTACCGTATCTTGCCCGATTTTAGTGCCATAATTGATATAGGCGGTTTCCGGGTCTACCAGGGTAACTCCGTCAAGCATAATCTTCTCATTAATGCGTTTCTGGATGATTTTACTTGCCTGTGCAAGCTCAACCCGGGAATTAATTCCCAAAGCCTCGTTAATATCTCCGATTTTAACCGCATCAATCAACTCTCCTGATTTATAGAGAATATCAATGGTATCGGTTAAATAATATTCCTTTTTAGCGTTATGCGGTCTTACCTTGGCAAGCGCCTTAAAAAGCTTGTCTTTGTCATAACACACAACCCCTGTGTTAATCTCTCGTATAAGTTTCTGAGCATCATTGGCATCTTTTGCCTCAACTATCCCGGAAACACCGGCGTAGCGGTCACGCACGATCCTGCCATAGCTTGCAGGCTCTTCAAGATATGCCGAAAGTAAAGTTGCGGCAACTCCTGCTTTGGTATGCGAGACTAAAAGTTTCTTCACCGTCTCGACTTTTAAAAGCGGACAATCCCCGTACAGAATAAGAACTGTCCCTTTAAATCCGGCAAGCGCCCGGTGCGCCTGTTTTACGGCGTCAGCAGTACCAATAAGTTTCTTCTGCACAACAGCAGTCATGCCGGCAGGAAGTATTGCGCGCACTTCTTCATGCTTGTATCCTAAAACAGCAATGCTGCGCGCCGGTTTCAACTGCTTGACCAAATCCAACACGTACGCTAAAACCGGCCTTCCGCAGATAGGATGCAATACTTTCGGCAGCTCGGATTTCATCCGTGTGCTTTTGCCAGCCGCAAGAATAACAATCGCAAGTTTTTTGCTCATAAATTCCTCGTAGCTTTCAACGATTTGAGTTCAAGGTTCAAAGTTCAATGTTCAAGGTTAGTTCATAGTTAATAGTTCAAAGTAAAAAAGTGATATACTAGCCGCTTCTAACGGAAATCAAACTTTGAACTATGCGCCATGAACTATGAACTAAATAATTGGGGCGTATGGATCAATGAGGTCACAACTTACGGAACGAAGTGAACGTAAGTTGTTTGGCCCAATTAACTCAGTTTTTGCTAAGCAAAAACTGAGCGAACCATGCTGTACGAATCCCGCTGATTCTTCAATGAAGCTGGTTGGGACGTATGGATTCGAACCATAATAGCGAGACCCAAATTCTCGTGTCCTACCATTGGACGACGTCCCAGTCATAGCAAATACTTACCGTCTATAGACTATGGTCTATAGTCATGTAAAAAACCTAAATAATCAAATCCGCCGTCCATCGTCCATTGACTATAGACCATCGACGATAGTATACGGCCACTATTCCATATCATGATCCGCACGCAATCCCTGCGGACCTTTTACCTTCTCAACAGAATACGAATCCAAAACTCGCTTCTGAAGGCTCTCCCTGAAAGACTGCGTAATAGGATGCGCTATATCTTTATGCTCTGCTTGAGCACTCACAACAGCATCTTCACCAACGGGACGCGGTTGTACCGGAAGCGTCAGGCCGCACTGATTGCAAAATTTACTCCGCACTTCATTCTTGAAAGCACATTTCGGACATGGCTGTTTTGCTTTACGCGAAGGCATCGCAATAAATAAGCCGCTTGTCCCTTCGATTACCTTGATATTACGGACTACAAAGGCGTTATCGAATGTTACCGTTGCGTACGCTTTGAGTTTTTTATCGGGTGAATCTTTCAAAAAAACCCTGACTTCGGTAATATCCATACGCTGTTTCCTCCTTGATAGCCCCCCGGCCTCATAGATGAAGAAACACCGCGCTTACACAGAGCGCGCGGCAAAAACAGACCACTTCCGTTCCTTTTTAAGCTGGCGACTTAAAAAGAGCGCCTCCTTTCTTGACGACACGATCCCAAACACCGTCGGCCCACTGCCCGACATAAGAACCGCGCCAAGGCCTGACCGTGCCAAACGGTCTTTTATTCTTTGAATTTCAGGGTAGAGCGGGATAGTTACCCGCTCGAGGCTATTATATAAATACGTACGTATGGAAACAAGATTATTTTTTTGTAAAGCTGAAACCATTAGTGTAGCATTGCCTTGAGAAAGTGTCAACGCTCTTCTAGCCTTCTTTATCGAATCCCAGCGCTTATATATTTGCGGGGTCGGGACATGAAGAGCGGGCGTAACAATAACATGCCAAAGGGTATTCTTCTGAAGGGCCTTTACCGGTTCAACCAAGTCCCCAATTCCCCGAATCCGGGCAAAACGCGTATTATAAACGAAAAACGGGACGTCAGCGCCGATTTTTGCGCCAAGCTCCGCCAATTTCTTTACTGAAAGGCGTAACGTCCAGAGTTTATTGAGCCCCACTAACACCGCTGCCGCGTTGCTGGAGCCTCCTCCCATACCCGCGCCAACCGGAATATTCTTTTGAATAACTATTCGGACGCCTTTTTTCACCTGGCAGGTATCCTGCAAAAGTTTCGCGGCACGCATTGCCAGATTAGAAGCGTCAACGGGAATCTGCGACGAATTCGTGGCAAGGCGGATTGCCGTGCCGGACGTCTGAGTAAGCCCGATCGTATCAAAAATGTTAATCCGTTCAAAAACGCTGTCAAGATTATGATACGTATCCGGACGTTTATTGAGGACGTACAAACAGAGGTTAACTTTAGCGTAGGACCGAAGAATCACGTATGCACCGCTTATCCCAGGATAGTTCGAGCAGCTTTTACAATATCATCGGCGGTAAGATGATATTCCTTGAGAAGTTCCGCCGGCTCACCTGACTGGCCGTATCTGCCCTTGACACCGATGCTTATAACTCTTTTCGGGCATTGTTCGGCAACAACATACTCCACAGCAGAAGCCAGACCGCCAATTACTGAATGTTCTTCAGCAACAATCAATCCTTTGGTTTCGTGTGCGGCCTTGATAATGGTCTCATTATCAAGCGGCCGGATCGTATGCATATTGATAACGCGCGCTTGAATACCCTGCGCGGCAAGAATCTGAGCTGCGTTCAATGCTTCCAGAACCATAATGCCACAGGCGATAATAGCGACATCATCGCCGGGTTTTAAAACCTGCGCTTTGCCAAAAACAAAGTCACCTTTTCCTTCAAGTGTGGGAACCTTCGGCCTTCCCAACCGGATATAAAAAGGCCCCTTCGTATTGGCAGCGACCGTAACCGCTTCGCGCGCCTGCGGCCCGTCGCAGGGGATAATAATATTAATATTAGGAATAACGCGCGTCAGTGCAACGTCTTCCAAAGCCTGATGGCTTGCTCCGTCCGGCCCCACGCTGACACCGGCATGTGTCGCAACAACTTTAACGTCAAAATTATTGTAGCAAACGCTGTTACGCAGCTGATCCCAGGCGCGTCCGCTGGCAAAAATAGCAAACGTTGACAAAAACACGGTTTTTCCGCAACTGGCAATACCTGCGGCAGTTGCCATCATATTCTGCTCGGCAACGCCAAAATTGAAAAATCGTTCCGGGAAAACTTTCGCAAAAATACTCGTCTTGGTAGAGCCCGAAAGATCGGCATCCAACACAACGATATCTTTGTTTGTTTTTCCTAATTCCGCCAGCGTCTTCCCGTATTCTTCTCTTTGAAATAATAGTTCGGGCATATAATGGTCAATGGTCGATAGTCAATAGTCTATGGTCAATAGACAAAAGCTATGCCAGTTCCTTCAACGCTTTTTCGGTCTCTTCTTTGGTAGGAGCCCTGCCATGAAATTCACAGGTATTTTCCATAAAAGAAACGCCTTTTCCCTTAATTGTCTTTGCAATAATAATCGTCGGTTTACCTTTGATAGTTTTGGCCTCATCATAGGCCGCCAATATCTGTCTCATATTATGCCCGTCGATTTCGATCGTATGCCAGCCGAACGCTTTCCATTTATCAGCCATCGGTTCAAGGTTCATAATATCACAGGTCCTGCCGTCGATTTGTAAACCGTTATAATCAAGGATCGCGCACAGATTATCGCAGGAAAATTGGCAAGCTGCCATCGCAGCCTCCCAAATATTCCCTTCTTGCGTCTCGCCATCCCCCATCAGCACATATACGCGGTAATCTCTTTTGTCAATGTGGGCGGCAAGGCTCATACCCACAGCAATAGAAAGCCCCTGTCCAAGAGAACCTGAAGCCACTTCAACGCCCGGAGTACGTCGGTCAGGATGCCCCTGTAAAAGAGAACCTTTTTTCCGCAGAGTCACAAGGTTATCTTTCGAGAAAAATCCCCGTTCAGCTAGAACCGCGTACAAAAGCGGCGCACAATGGCCTTTGGAAAGATGAAAACGGTCGCGGTCCTGCCAATGCGGCTCAGACGGTTTATTGCGGATAACTTCAAAAAAAAGTGCGGTAATAAGATCTGTTGCTGAAAGGCTTCCGCCGGGGTGTCCGCTACCGGCAGTAGCAATCATCTTCACAATGGTATATCGCAGTAAACGCGCCTGCGTTTCTAATGCTTTGATTTTTTCGTCTGAATAACCCATATCATCTACTCAAGAGTCTTTAATCTGCTTATTAATGCATCCTGCGAAGGATCAAGTTGTAACGATCGTTTCCAGCTATCCTTTGCTTTAACAAAATCTCCCGATTTAAAATACGCTTCCCCCAAATGGTTAAAAACAACCGGGTCATCAATCAGGGTGCTGGCACGCTTCAGATACTTTGTCGCTTCGGCAATGAGCCCCTTCTTAAAATAAAACCAGCCTAAACTGTCGAGATACGCGCCGTTATCCGGCTGCAAAGCAAGCGCTTTGTTAATAAGCCTCTCAGCACTATCGAGGTTACGATTATCCTCGATATACATATACCCCAAATAATTGAGTGCTTCGGCGTAATCAGCCTTGAGTTCTATGGCCTTTTTAAATTCCACCTCAGCCAAAGGCCTTTTCTTCTGCAAATCAAGGACAGACCCTAAATAAAACCGTGCTTCAGCATCATTCGGAGCCAGCTCAATGATCAAGCGGTATGTATTCTCAGCTTCGGGCAGCTTCTTCTGCTGCATATAAACAGCAGCCAAAGACTTATACATATCAACGTTCTTTGGCTCAAGCAGTGTCGCATTCCGCAAAGCAATTTCGTATTCTTGATTTGCCGCTGTATTCTTATTTTGCGCGGAATACAAAAGTGCAAGTATTGCATGCGGTTCAACAGCCTGCGGATCAAGACCAGCCGCACAATTCAATTCATTGACAGCCTTGGCTAACTCGTTATTCTTGATATACGCCACAGCAAGACTGACATGAATAACCGAGATATCATAATCAGCTTTTAATGCCGCAGTAAATTCGGGCACGGCCAAGTCATATTGACCAAGCCGGTCATGCATAAGTCCTAAAATATAGTGGCTTAAAGCCTGGGAGGTTTTTGTATCCGAGGCGCATGCGTTGTTCAAAGCGAATGCACAAAACACAACGCAGGCAATAACCACCCCGCCCACTTTGGTTAGCGTATTACTCATACTACGGCCGAAAAGAACCTGGACGCTTATTACGCCCAGGCTCTCTTCTTCACGTGACGAAGACGACGACGTAGCTTCTTCCTCTTATGAGTCTTAATTTTTTGTTTTTTTCGTTTTCTACCGCACGGCATTGTAGTGCCTCCTAGTAAATAACTTTATTAAGCGGATATTCAATAATTCCTTCGGCACCGGCTGCTTTCAATTTAGGAATAAGCGTCTTAACTACTCGCTCATCAATAATTGTTTCAACCGCGCACCAACCGTCATCAGAAAGCGACGATATCGTCGGCTTTTTCAGCGCCGGAAGCGCTGCAAGGACCATAACGATATTTTCTCTTCTGCAATTCATCTTCAAACCGACTTTTGCCTCGGCAGCAATAGCACCCTGCAGCAGCATAGCAATCTGATCCATCTTTTCTTTTTTCCAGGGATTCTTATACGCTGCTTTATTGGCGATAAACTGGGTTGTCGATTCGCACAGCGTATCGATAATAGCAAGTTTATTGGCGCGCAGACTTCTACCGGTTTCCGTTAATTCAACAATCGCATCGACCAGCCCGGAGTTCACCTTCACTTCGGTTGCTCCCCAGCTGAACTCGACGTCGACACTAACTTTATGTTTTTTGAAATATTCCTTCGTAACTCCCACCAGTTCGGTAGCAACACGTTTTCCTTCCAGGTCTTTTGCGGATTTCATGCCGCTGGCTTCCGGGACTGCCAACACCCAACGCACCTTCTGCATGGTTGCCTTGGAATATTCAAGTTCGCTCACACGCACCACATCGGATTTATTTTCCAGGACCCAATCGTTTCCCGTAATCCCGCAATCAAGCGCACCGTCAGAAACATACCGCGACATTTCCTGCGCACGCAACAATACCGCCTCTATTTCTGCATCATCAATACTCGGAAAGTACGAACGGTCTGACGGAAGGGATATATTAAAACCCGCCTTGCGGAACATCTTAAAGGTCGAATCCTGCAAACTTCCCTTGGGAAGACCTAATTTTAATGTTGTATTCTTCATGCCAGTTCCTTTATCGTTCTTAAAAAATACGCGTAGGAAAACCTACTCTTCTACGCAAGGGTTTTATTATAGCGGTGATGTAAAGCTTTGTAAAGAAGAAAAATAGTCGAGTTCATGGTTCAAAGTTCAACGTTCAAAGTTTCAATTCCGTTAGAAACGGCCTCATTCTTTATCTTTACTTTGAACTAACAAACTATGAACTTACCTTGGACATTGAACCTTGAACTCATCAGTATGTATCTTCTCTTGCACAAACATGCGTTTTTACATATAATAAATCATTCGTTCCACCATAATTCTCGAAGACTGACAAAGGAGTTTTTCATGCTTAAGCAACTACGCCACAAAAAAACAAGAAAACGTTTACTCATCATACTCGCTATTATTATTATCCCCGCCTTCACCTTCTGGGGAGCAAGTTCTGCAATCCGCTCTTCACAAGAAAATATTGCCGGTAAGATCTTCGGCAGAGCCGTAACACTGCTGGAATATAAGGATGCGTTTGAAGGGGTCAAGAATCTGGCAATTATGCAGTTCGGGGACAACTATCCGGAAATGCAAAAACGCCTTAACATCGAAGCCCAGGCCTGGGAACGTCTTCTCCTCCTCTATGAAGCACAGCATCGAGGAATACGCGCAACCGACAAAGAAGTTGAAACTACTATTTTAAATTATCCTTTCTTCAGGGATAAATCCGGTGCATTCAGCGAACGCTCGTATAATGAAATACTCCGGTATGTTTTTCGCACAAAAGCGCGCGATTTCGAGGAACAAGTGCGTAAAAATGTCATGCTCTCAAAACTTTTTGATCAGGTAACCAAAGAAATCACAGTAACGGATAAGGATGTTGAGCTGGAATACCGGAAAGGAAACGAAGAAATCAGTCTCACGTACGCAGCGGGACTTACGGCAGACTTCACCGCAAGTATCGTGCCGTCCGCAGATGACATCAAGGCGTATTACGCAGCCAACTCGCTGCAATTCAGACTTCCCCTCTCTTTTAATATGGATTACATAGCCATTGCAGGAGAAGGCAAAAATGAAAAATCCATGCAGGAATATCTGAAAAATATCATAAGCCGCCTGAAGAAAAAAGAATCGTTTGAAGCAATTGCCAAAGAAATGGGGAACTCAGTAAAAGAAACTGGATTTTTTGCCGAAACCGACCCAATCCCCGGCATCGGCTGGTCGCCGCAAGTCTCAATCATGATCTTCAAAGCAAAACAAGGCGAATATTTGCCGCCAATTTTCGCCGATAATAAATATTATCTCTTCAAGCTCAAAGAACGCAAAGAACCGTCAATCCCGGAGTTAGCAACTATCCCGGATAAAGTAAAAGAAGCGTATCAAAAAGAAAAAGCCCTGGAAATCGCAAAAAGTAAAACTGATTCCTGTCAGGCAAAGCTGAAACAGGATTTTATGGCAAACCCGAAATCCGTGGATATCGATAAGGCTGCAAAAGAATTCGGTCTCAAAAGCGGACAAACGCTACCGTTTAAATTCGGCAGTTATATTGAAGGGATTGGAGCATCAGATACATTCTGGCTTTATGCGCAGACACTCAAGGATAATGAGCCTAGTTCCGTTATTACCACGCAAAACGGCTTTTATATTATCGCCGTAAAAAGCCGCACGCCGTTCGAGGCAAAGAAATACGCGGAAACAAAACAGGAATTCAGCACAAAAGTCCTTGTGCAGAAACAACAGGAATACTTTGCGCGTTTCTTGTACGAACTCAAAGAAAAAGCTCAGCGATATTAACTTAACGCCGTCCTAAGGAGGACGCACCCGGTATTCCTTTTAAGCTGGGGCGCCGATAAAATATCGGCGTGTTTTCCTCCTTTGATTGACGCACGGCCTTATCGGATCGGCCGGCGTGTTTTCCTCCTAAAACAATAAAAACCCCGTTACGAAATCGTAACGGGGTTTTTTATATGTACAAACGTACGTGAATTTACGCTACTTTGATTGCATTAACAGGGCACTGCTCTGCAACTTCTTTAACGTTATGCTGCGAACAAGAATCAGTCTTCACATGAGCGATACCATCGGATTCAATCTTGAAGATCTCCGGACAACTTTGTTCACATAACCCGCATCCAACACATGTCGTTGCATCAACTGTTACCTTTGCCATATTGTAACCTCCCTTTAAATCCTTATTTTTACCCGGTAAAACCCCGCAACTGCGAGGCAAGAGCCCAATTAACGCTCTAACAAATTCTCAAACATCTCTTCATGATCAGCTTCTTCAGAAAGAATATGGGTAACAAGTTGATACGTCACAGCATCCTTACCAAAGGTCTTTTTTGCAATCTTCGTATACACATCAATGGCTGCAGCCTCAGCTTCAGTCACAATACGGATAATCCTGTTATAATCAGCCGAATTCTTCGGAGGTGTCATATAGGGAGCATTGGCATTCTTTTCAATTTCCATGGGATTGGCAATCGGTAACCCGCCCAATTTAATAATCAAATCTGCCAGCTCTGTTGCATGCTCTAATTCCTGAGACGCAATTTTCTTAAGCATTTCAGCCATATCCTCATACCCTTTGCCGGAGACGGTCTGAGCCATATACCAATACAAATAAAACGCCAACCACTCATCAGCATACGCCTTGGTCAAATCCTTAACCAGGTCTTTTAAACTTACTTCCGATACAGCTCTTAATTGTTTTCCCATACGAAACCTCCTCTTTTACGCGCTTGCCTGCACCTTCAGATTATATTTCTGAATATTGCTCTCAGCGATTGCCTGAATCTGTTTCAGGGCATCAGGATTATTCAAGAGGTGTTTGAATCTTCCCTGCAGCTTCAGGTATTCCTCAACTGGTTTCGGCTGAATTTGTCGTGAAGTCCACTTTCCAAACTCACATTCAAGAAGCGGATACAAGCCTGTTTCAACCGCCAGTTTTCCCATATCATACGTCAGTGCAGTCTCATGTCGCCACCCAAGCGGACAGGGAACATGAATCTGAATATATTTCGGTCCTTTGATACTGAGCGCTTTCTTGACTTTGCGCGTAATATCCTGCGGATATCCCACAGAAGCAGTCGCAACATAGGGAATCCCGTGTGCTGCGGCAATCTCCGGAATCGGTTTCTTAGGACGCCAGTTTCCCGTCGATTGTTTACCAACAGGGCTTGTGGTTGTATTAGTGTCAAAAGGAGTTAAGCCGCTCCTCTGAACGCCGGTGTTCATATACGCTTCATTGTCATAGCAAACATAGAGAATGTCATGGCCGCGTTCAAGCATCCCGGAAAAAGACTGTAAACCGATGTCGGAGCTGCTGCCGTCACCGCCCTGAGCGATAACATTAACGGTTTCTTTTTTTCCCTGGGCAATAAGCGCCTGCTCAACGCCGGAAGCAACCGCCGAAGCATTCTCAAACAAAGAATGGATAAACGGAACTCCCCAGGCAGTTTCAGGATACTTGGTTGAAAAAACTTCCAAACAACCGGTATTATTAACGATAATGGTATTGGGACCAGCAGCCTCTATAACTAAGCGAGCCGCCAACGACTGGCCGCAACCGGCGCAGGCTGTGTGTCCGGAATTGAAAAGTGGTCGATTACTCATATTTTTCCTTTAACAATTCTGGTTTAAGATCAATGAATTGTGTCTGTTTATCTTTTGTCATGAGGCTGAAAACCTCTTTAATGGAATCCTTGGTAATATCGCGTCCACCAAGACCGATCACATAACTGCCGATCGATTTCGGAGCCTTCTTCTTCCCATAGAACGCGGCGCGGACTTCGCTTGAAAGCGGTGCAAATGACCCTAACGAAAGCGCCCGGTCAAGAACGGCGACTCTCGGGACATTTTTAAGCGCGTCGCAAATTGCCTGCGCCGGGAACGGCCGATATGACATGACCTTCAATAACCCGACTTTTTTGCCTTTTGCGCGAAGCTCATCAACAATATCTTTGACCGAACCGCACACTGACCCCATAGCGACAATAACCCGGTCGGCATCTTTCACCATATATTCTTCAATAAGCCCGTTATAGCTACGGCCGAAAACGCTGTTGAATTCCTTCATAATCTTGGGAAGCAGATCAAGAACGCTCTTCTGTGTTTCCTCAATAGCATACCGTGTCTCCGCATAATAATCAGGATCAACCAAAGGACCCAGGGTCATGGGGTTTTCAACGTCAAGCTTATAGAGAGGGACATACGGAGGCAGGAATTTATCGACGAGCTCCTGCGGCGGTATTTCAATAGTTTCAATGCCGTGCGTCAGGATAAACCCATCCATACATACCATAACCGGCAGCATTATTGATTTATCTTCGCTCAAACGATAGCCGATAAAATGCAGATCAACCGCTTCCTGTAATGTTTCGGCATACAACTGGATCCAGCCGGCATCTCGCAGGCAGATGGAATCCTGCTGATCATTCCAAATATTGATAGGCGCTGAAATTGCGCGGTTTGCAACCGTCATAACAATCGGCAAACGTAAACCCGCAAAATTATAGACAACTTCCGCCATATACAATAAACCCTGCGAGCTCGTCGCTGTATAAGAACGCACCCCTGCGGCAACACCGCCCAAAACAACCGACGCGGCAGAATGCTCAGACTCAACGTTAACACATTGCGCCTTCATTTCTCCGTTGGCTACCATCGATGCCAATTCCTCAACGATATGCGTTTGAGGAGTGATCGGATAGGCCGAAACAACGCCGGGCTTACATAATTTTACCGCTTCTGCAATCGCTAATGAACCTTCTAAGAATTCTTTCATCTATTCTTTTACCCCTTCTTCCTTGACCATGACAATGTCTTTTTTAGGGCAAATAACTGCGCAGTTGCCGCACCCCTTACAATAGGCGAGATCGACGTCAAAGGTATTTTTCCCCTCACCGCTTATACAGTCTTCCGGACAAATCAAAGCGCACATCTTACAACCGATACAATTCGTCTTTAAAAACTTCGGGCGTAACCCGATACGCCAGGAACCTGTCTTATTATTTCTGCTGGAACCCGGCTTGCAAACTAATGGACCAAACATGATGACCTCTTATTTAGCGTTTTTTATAAATTCATATCCGGCTTTAGCAGAAGCAATATTACCTTCCTGGATCTTGCCGGGGAACCGTTTTTTGATAACCTCAAAAAGTTTTTCCAGCTCAAATTCATTGGTTGCCGCACAAAATGCGCCCAACAACGCGGTGTTCCCTAAAGGTCTGCCGATCGTTTTCATGGCGATCTCGTTTGCCGGTAATACATAGACTTTTTGGCTCGGCTTGATATTCGGGATTTCAACTTCTTCCGGTTTAGCGTTAATCAAAGCAACACCCTTGTTCTTGAGACCGGCAAAACAGTTAAACCCGCGCATAAGCGTAGGATCCACAATCAACAGATAATCCGGCTCATAAATCTGACTGCGCAGACGCACCGGTTTATCATCAACCCGGACATACGCGTTCATTGGCGCACCCATACGCGCAGCGCCAAAATTAGGGAATGCGTAGGGATACATCCCTTTTAGAAAATAGGCATAGCCTAAGAGCGTAGCTGTTGTAATTGCACCCTGGCCTGCTCGTGCATGAATTCGTATTTCCTTCATTTTAAAAAACTCCTTTTAGGTTAGATAAAAAGTAGAGGTATATCCTACGACTTTTGGCTTATTTTGTCAAATCTTTTTTTCAGCCCCTCATTATTGCGGAAACCCCTGAAAGCAGTTTAAAAATAGGCTCAACCTTGGTTACTGCAAGCGCTCCCAAACCACAAGCCGGACTGACAAGCAGATTCTTACGAAGTAAATCTACATTAACCCCTTTATTTTCAAGTAGTTGTAACCCACGGGTAAGCTTTTCAACGAGCTCTTGAGGCGTCAGATTCAATGCCGCATCATGTGTCGGAACAATTCCCCAGCAGATAATCCCGCCTTTGGCAACATACCCTTTCAGATTATCGGCATACAAAATGAATTTATCCAGGAAATCAAAAGCGTCAAAGTTAATAATACCTATTCCCGGGGTGTCCGTAAAGATAGACCAATCAGTATTTCCGCAACAATGCACCCCGACCAGCGCACCGGCAGCCTGTAACGTGGAAGCTATCTCTCCCAGGCCGCTGACAACATCTTCCTTATTAACAGGCGTATAGGCAGAGCCAAAACATCCCAAATACGGCTCATCCATAAAAATAATCCGTTCTCCCGGAAGTCCTGCAAAACGCTTCAGCTGCCAGAGAGCTTTCATGGTCAGCGACTTAACAATAACCTGCATAAAAACAGGTTCATGCAAAAGCGCAATACCTTTTTCATCTTTCAGACTCGCGGCAAAGGTAAACGGACCGGTAATATGCCCCTTGACCGCTTGTATCCCGGTATCAGCAGCTTTCAGACGGGAAACAAAAGCGTCGATTCCTGCTGCATACTCAGAAGAGATCTTAAAGTATTCGACATCTTCCGCGATAACACGCTCGTAAAAAGCCTCTAACTGCGCATCAATATCCGAACCGTTAAAAACAATACTCCCCGCCTCAACTTTTAAACACGGGATATTTTCACAGTATTGCAGAAGCATCCCCTCCTTCAGGCTACGTTTTGGTAACTGCGGCCAAAAAGGGACCTGCGGACAAAACCGCATGATTACATCCAACGCTTCGTGGGGATCTGTAAAGGGAAGGCTTCCAATACCTGTTGCGCAACCTGACAATGAAAACATCGGACTATTCAACCTTTTCTCTCTTTACCTTGCCAAACGGAGTAATCTCCGCATAATCTTCAATATGAACCTTAAAAACAATTGCCTTTCCTGAGGAAGCGATCTCAAAACTGGTGTGTTTTTCACCCGAATCAAGTCCTTCCAAAATACGCTTCGCTGAAAGACTGATTTCCCGGGCAGTAACTTCTTCCAGCAATTTTTCGTATCCGGCGCCCTGGTCGATGATCTGCACGGTACCGTTAAATTGATACCCGGTTAATGATCCCAAATCCATGAATGAGAGGGAAACCCGCGGATTTATTTTTAAATTCTGACAGGTCCTGCCTAAAACATAATCGACCAAATACACATACCGGTCTTCCGATTTAAGGATAAATTTCGGAACCACATTAGGGTTCCCCTTGGCATCGCACGTAGCAACATTGATGTATTCCCGCGACTTAAAAAGCTGATGTATTTTATGAGCCATGTCGATTATCGTTTCTTAAGATTACCGGGAACTTTGACGGAGGTGACATTCGTTGATTTAACGAGATAAACCGGATTATTTTCCTCGTCGAATTTTCCTTCCAGGCGCAAAATATTAGTAACAATAAGTTTTATCCGCAGGAGCGTACCGTCATCAAGGACATATTCACTCCACTGTTCACGCGATTGACTGATATCAACCGGAACAGCCGGAACCTCCTGCCCTGCGTATTGAACCATAACCGTATCATTCATGCAACCACCTTTAGAGTAATCCGGGCACGTTCAGCCCGGTCATCCCTTTCATCTTCTCTGCTGCGACAGTTTGTGATTTTTTTATGCCGCGGTTGTAGGCATCCTTAATAGCGTTCTCAAGCTTTGCCTTATCCAATTCTTGCGGCGCACGCTGTAAAACAACATCGCGTACTTCCTGGGAGCCATTCATGGTTATGGTAAGCGTATTATCGGAACTCGTCACATCAAAATACGTATTATCAAGTTCACGCTTCATCTGCTGCATCTGTTTTTGCAAATCCATAAGCTGCTTCATCTTGTCAAACATCGTAGAACCTTTCTATTGTTTGGTATCCGGTTTGCGGTGTTCGGTTATCGGTACGCAATACCCTCGCTCACCGAAAACCGATAACCGAAGCTACATCCCTAAACGATCTTTGTAATCAGAGGGAAGAAAATTATCCTGGAAAATAACCTGCCCGTTTTGATCAACCAATACGTATGTCGGGACACCGATCAGCTTAAAAGAGTTGGAAACCGCCGAATCCTTATCCAAAAGGACGCGGAATGAAAGATGCAGGCTACTAACGGTATCGCGCACTTTATCAGGCATTTCTCCGACGTCAATAGACCAAACCTCAAGACCGTCCTTATAAAGTTTCGGGTACATGTCACTCATGATCTGTAATTCTTTTTGGCAAAAGGGACACCATGTCGTCCAGAAAAATAAAAGCACGGGTTTTTTACCCTGCAATGCGCTTAACGAAAACATATCCTGATTAATATCCTGAAGCGTAAAATCAGGCGCCTGATATGGTTTTATATCCTTTGCCCATCCGCTCACTGCAAAACAAAAAACCGAACATACCAAAAGAAACCATACCGTAATGTTCTTCATTTACATCCTCCTTATCGCAGTATAGAGAAAATACACGCCCATCGTTACAAGGACTACTGCCGCACAACGTTTTACAAAAATAAGCCACTTCCCTGATTTCGGTAAACCGGCAAAAAACGAGCTGCCGGTACCGGCAAGGATTAAAATAACCCCCATACCATAAGCAAAAGCGCATAACAGTGACGCCCCATAAACAATATTCTTTTTTGCCGCCAGATACACTAAAATAGCGCCCAATGCCGGAGCGGTACAAGGGCCGATAATCAATCCGGAAACCATCCCGATAAAAAAGGTGGAGAAATAATTGCCCTTCAGGAAGGAAGGAAGTTTGATACCGGATTGAACCGGTAAAGGGATGATATCGAACATGGCTAATCCAAAGAACATGATCACGAAACCGACAACCGCATACGTCGCCGGATGAGAACTAATAATACCAAATATCTGGCCTGTCAAAGAAGCAATAACGCCTAAAGCCGCATACGTAATGGCAATGCCTGAAACATATACGAAACTTAAAAGAAAACCTTTACGCCGGCTCGATGCTCCGGTTGCTCCGATATATGCGGCAGAAACAGGTACCAGAGGAAAAACACAGGGCGTAAAACTAATAAGAATCCCGCCTACAAACGCGTAAACGAAATCAAGAGGATTTCCGGAGAGATTCATCAAGCCACCGCAAATATGATTGTTCTCCTGAAACTATCGGTACCGCTATAATCTCAGGAACTGTATAACTATGCAGAGCTTTCACCAATTTAACAATTGCGTTAAACTTGGCGGTTTTGGTCTTAGCAACCAAAAGGACTTCTTTCCCCGTCTCAATCTTACCCTGCCACCAATAGGCCGACTCAACTGAATCAATCATGTTAACACAAGCGGCAACTTTATTTGTCAGTAAAGCATACGCAATCTTATTGGCTTCTTCTTTGTTTGCCGTTGTTATAAGGACGATGATATACATAAATCCCCTCAGTTTATTCTATCTTAGCACGATTAGCCGGCTATTGCAATCTTCGGTGTTCAAGGTCAGGATTACGGGTATCGGTACTCGGTTTTCGGCACAAAACCTCAATACGAGCGTTCACCGATAGCCGCAAACCAAACACCGCTCACCGGATCGCCTATCTCCCTTGTTCGTCGATTTTAACCGCTTTGATGCGTCCATATTCCGAGCACATATCAAAGATAATAGTCGGATCAATCGTCAAAATCTGTATTTTATAATGCCGCAATCGATCCGCGTCAGCCCGAGGCATCGGATCAATTTCAAGCGAATCGGTATACGGCGCTAAGGCTTTTTTAAAAGCGTCGGCATAGTCGCCGTACATGCTTAAGGTAAATTCCAGGGAATATTTATGCATACCCCAGTGTCTCAACAAGTGCGGGCAAGGCGATACTCGCGGGCTGACGAATCACCAAATCACAAATTCGCGTCAAAGGCGTTTCCTCATTATTAATCTCGACAAGTAACGCACCCTGTTTCCGGGCATACGAGGGTAAACCTGCGGCCGGAAAGACGGTTAAAGACGTGCCAATAATAAAAAACATGCGGCAGGCATTCAGCAATTCATACGCCTGTCCCATAGCATTTGACGAGAGAGTTTCACCGAATAAAACAATATCCGTACGGAAACGACCGCCACAAGGACACTCTGGAAAATAACGGCTTAAGACACGCAAGAGCCTCTGTTTACTGGAACGAGCTAACACAATAGAACCGGCCATTTCCGTAATACGATCACGTTCATAGGTTACGCTGCGAGCGCAATTCATGCATTTAATCCGGAAGGCATTCCCGTGTAGCTCGCCAACCATGCGGCTACCGGCACGCTGATGCAAATTATCGATATTCTGCGTTATAATCCCGCTTAAAACCCCCTCTTTTTCCAAAAGAGCTAAAGCGCGATGGCCATCATGCGGATTTGCCTTCGTCAAAACAGTATATAAATCAATGAGAAAATCGGCAACTGCAGACGGATTTTTGTCCAACATGGTGCGTAACCGGTCAGGATACGCAAAAACTTCCGGGTCATACCGCTCCCACAACCCGCCTTTTCCGCGGAATGTCGGGATACCGCTTTCAGCAGAAATTCCCGCACCGGTCAAAGCAACAATCGGACCTTCCTGGCAATGCTTTTTAATAAATTCAATTGCATTATATGCAAGCATACTCTCGTATCCTGTTAACGGATCATGATCACCGACATCAAACGGCCGGTGCCGGCACCTTCACGCCGAAAAGAAAAAAATTCGTCCGCGCGGCAACTCGTACAGAAACCTTCATCGACAATTTGGTGCGCACCAATACCTGATTGAAAAAGTTGCCGTTTGTTGGCTTCTGCCAGATCGAAATAATATTTCCCTTCACGGGCCAACACGTCCGCGGGAAAAAACCTTAAAAATTCTTCTCCTACTTCATAACAACAGGGACGAATGCACGGCCCCAAGAAAACACGCATTGTTTCAGAATGCGCATGAAACTCTTTTTTCATGCCAGCGATCGTCTTTGCAAGAATACCGCCTTGCGTACCGCGCCATCCGGCATGCACCGCGGCTACACAGGGTACTTCCGGGTCATACAAAAGGACAGAAAGACAATCCGCGGTAAATACCGCAATAGGAACACCGGGCGTCGCCGTAATAAGCGCGTCGGTATCGGCAATTGCCGTTTCAGACAAACAAGCGCCTCTGCCTCTCTCTTTATCGCCGACCAAAGCAATTGCTTGTCCATGGACTTGCCGGGCACAAACCAAATCACGATAATCAATTTCTTGCTGAGCCAAAAACATTTCCCGGTTCTTGAGCGAAGAACACGTGTCTCCCTGTGTTAATGACATATTGAGAGGCCGCCTGCTAAAAGCAACAATCATCTGCTCAACGACCGGCATCAGGATTCCTCCAAAGCCTTGGTGTCCTGGATATTCGTTAATCGGTCGGAGAAACGATCAAGCCGTTTCTGCGCTTCATCATATTTACGGCTCGTATTTGAGATATGCGTACCCAATACGGCAAAATCTTCCCTGAATTTTGTAATTTCAGCCCCCAGCATACCGAGATGTTTTAAAATGATTTTGGCATTTTCCTCGATCTTCATGCCTTTTAAACCAAGGCAAATGACCTGCAAATACGCATACAAGGTATTGGGAGAAACCGGGATAACTTTCTTGGAAACCCCATACGAGATAAGATCTTCTTTAATGATAACTTCATAATATACATTCTCGGCCGGTACATACATGAGCGCGAAATCATAGGTGTTTTCAGCAGGAAGGATATATTTGGAAGCAATCTCATCAATTCGGTTTTTCACATCCTGAACAAACTTTCGACGGAAAGAATTCCTAAGCGTCTCGTCGGACTCTGTGATCATCTTCTGAAAATTTTCGAGAGAAAATTTCGCGTCAATAGGAACCAGCCGCTCCCCTAATCGAACGACTGCATCAACCGCATCACCGTTCTTGAAACGATACTGCGTCGAAAAATGTCCGGCGGGAAGAACCTGCGCCAGTAAATTTTCCAAAAGGGACTCGCCCATCTGTCCCCGGAATTTCGGCGCGCGCAAAAGGTCCTGCAGACTTGCGATATCTTTTCCGATCTCATAAATCCTGCGGTTCCCCTCTTCAAGACGGCCGAGTTTTTCATGCACATCGCCGAATAAAGTTGACGCATTCCCGAGATTCTGCCCAATGGTCGTATGAGCATCCTGCAGCACCTGGCTCATCTGATTCAAACGATCGTTGACCTGGGAAGAAAGTTTAAAAACCAAAACCAGGAGGATAACGGCAACTGCGAGAAATGCTATACTGATAAGTATGATCATACTGATTATTTGACTGAATGTTTCCGTAAATTCTTAAGCCCGAATAAAACACACACCCTGAAATTCCTCGTGTAACGTTGTGACGCGCTATATCCGCCATGCCTTGTGGCGGATAACCGCCTGACCCGTATGCTTAATTCCCTTACAGGTGTACTATATCACTATGCCGATTTTTTTAAAGCAAATAATCTTTTTTGACGCGCGTAAGGCTGCGGAACATATTGGTTTTAACTTCAGGGCAGGACTTTTCTATAACGCGGATCATCCCGGCGATATGCGCGCGTTTTGCGGATTCAACAGGAAACTCGCGCGTTGTAATCTTGGGAAATTTCGCCGTCTTCAAGAACGACTGGATAAGTTTTTGCTCCACATACACCATCGGCCTGATGACCGAAGGTTTTCCGGATGCCAATTCAAGCGCCGGAAGCAGCGATATCCGTCCGGCAAAAAACATTTTTAAAAGTATTGTCTCGACAACATCGTCCTTGTGCTGGCCTACGGCGACTTTATTGCATTTTAAACGCTGAGCCTGTCTCAAAAGCAGATCCCTTCTCTTACCGGAAAACCAGGAAAATTCCTCATCAACTTTCTTGCTCGCCAGGGAAGATTTATAGATATGGAGGGGGACATTAAGCTTGGCGCAGAATTGTTTAAGTTGCACACGGGATCGTTTTGAAATTCCCTCGTCGATATGGACAGCAACAAGCTCATACTTGACCGGCACAAAACTCTGCCGGTGGACCATTACCTGCAGAAGCGTCAAACTATCCATTCCGCCTGAAAGCGCGACCGCGATACGATCCCCTTGGGCAAGCAGAGAATAATCCATGATCGCCCTGCCCATGCGCTTGGAGATATAAAACTCCGGCCCTTGCATAATCATGCGTGCGCCATATTTGAAGAAACGATATGTGTTTCTACGAAGATTTTCAACACCGCAAATACCATTATTAATATCCGGTACCCCTGAAAATCTATCTGCTGATTCTTGTCACTCGTTGCAAAACACACACAAGCTGCCGCAATCACAATCGCCACAACTATCAGGATCCGTATCAACACGTCCATAACAACAGCCTCCCGGCTTATTGTTTCACACTCCCGATTACCGATAAAATCATGATAATAGCTAAAAACAAGGTAGGGAATAAGCGCAAAAAGACCGCCGGCAACCTGCAACCAAACCATGCTCTTTATCTGAAAGAAAGAGCTGATAAAACCAGTAACCATAAGACTCAACACAACGATAACCTCCGGTACACCCGTGACATTTTCCCGGCTGAACTTTTCAGGCGTTCCTCGCTGCGTATTAATATACGCACATTTAATCGCAGAACTCACAGCATATAATGATGTCTCCAAACAATAAAAAAGTATTATGGAATCAAACTGCCACCCCCAAAAGAAAACACCTGCTACCGGGATACAATTGAATACAACAATAAAAATGATATCCGTTATCTTCATAATAAAACCATCCAAGACACCGATACTTTATACTTCTACTCTTCCGGAAGCAATAACCATTTTCTTAATGAGAGCGCAAACGGGGTGGGAGGATAAATCTTCAAGACTGATAGGCATCACCAGCGACCAGTTCTTAGGATCAACGGTCCCCGGCGTATTGATACGATACGAATACGGGTCATTCTTGAGGATATCCCCCAGTGCCAACCAATCCGTAATAAGATGGATGGAAAATACGGCTTTCGCATCAAGCGTCAGCTTAAAAGCAGCGGCAAGAATTTCCGCATCAGCTTTTTCGCGCACCGGGCCCGTCAAGCCGACACGTTTCCAGAACTTATCTTTTTCTTGATATGAATTTAAATACATATCGATAAAATCGGCGATTTCTTCTTTTTTCTTGCCAAGCACATACGCTAATGCATCAACAGAATCGATATAACTATGCCAGCGTAATCTCCCATGACAGGATACGGTCTTATCAAAAAGACGGTCCTTCATGAAAGAAGCGTCAAAACGGCCTGCGGCGCGGCGGATAAAAAGCGCCTCATCAATAGTCCCCGCTTCAGATTCCCACCATCCCGACCAACTGGTTGTATCATGCGTTGAAAGCATGGCGACTGAAAGAAATCGATATTCTTCGGGAGGTAAAAAATCATGCCGATACCCCCAATCCTTTACCCAACGTTGAACATCATTCCCCGGAATACCCTGCTCTTGTAATGTTTTAGTACAGGCCGCAGGAATTACCCCTAAATCCTCCGCGCACAAAAGCATAGTGGTATGATTAACAAGAAACGAAAGGATGGTACTCCCATGTTCTTTCCATAGAGCTTCATCACGCGGGTCAAAAAAACCGTTTAACCCCTGATTTTCATGCGGATCATCGTACGGAATACTCCAAATACGAAACAGCCCGACAACATGGTCAATACGGATGCTATCGTAATAATTCGAAGCACATTTTAAACGCTCCTTAAGATACCGGAAGTTATCTGCCGCAATACGGTCCCAATTATACGTCGGCATCCCCCAGCGTTGTCCTTTGGCGCAATACATATCGGGAGGCGCCCCGGCGGCATACTCCAATTTGAAATAATACGGATGCGTCCAAACATCGGCGCTATCCCGGGAAACCAATATCGGCAAATCACCTTTTAAAAGGATGTTCTTTGAAGCGGCATACTCTTTAACATCCTTAAATTGTTTGGATAACTGCCATTGCACCCACATCTGAAACATAATTTCTTCATCATGATATTTACGGAACACTTCCAGAGCCTGCGGATCGCGATTTTTATATTTTTCTTCCCACTCATACCACGGTCTTCCTTCGTGATACTCTTTCAGGACTTTAAATAACGCGTAATCTTGCAACCAATAACTGTTATCCTGACGAAAATGCTGGAACTTGGGGGCATCGAACGTTGTCTCGCGCCTGCACATTTCGCGCAACAAAATGAGTTTGGCATGTTTAACCCCGTAATCGACAAATTCCTTGCCCGCGGGATAGGCTTCCTTAAGCTCATCGATCTTTACTTTAATAGGCTTATCTTTGGCATGTGCTAATTCCGGAATCACGATATACATCGGTTCAAGCGCATACGAGCTTGATGAGTCATACGGGCAAAAAGCGCTGCCGACATCATTCATCGGCAAAAGCTGGATAATGGAAAGTCCGCAGAGTTGCGCCCAATCGATAATCCGTTTTAAATCGGCATAATCACCAGTCCCAATGCTCGACGATGAAAAAACGGAAAAAAGCGGAACCACGCATCCGGCCCTGCGTTTTCTTCCGATCAAATCCCATTGTGAAGCCGATAAGGTCTTATCAAGTTCCCGGAATAATTCGTCTGCCATACCCGTAATCCTTAGAGATACCGATAAATAAGAAAATCCAAGATTGGCTGGGCATAAAAAATCATCATGATTGCCGCTGCCGACAAAAAAGGACCATAGGGGATCGTATGGTCCTTTTTTGACAAAAGGCTATAGATACCGAATACCGCCCCGAAAAAAGGCGCCACAAAAAACGTTAAAAGTGCGGCTTTCCATCCCAGGAAAGCGCCGATCATTGCCAGGAGTTTTACGTCGCCGCCTCCCATTGACTCCGTTTCACCCTGAATAGGCGGTTTTTTAAGGAGTTTAAAATAGACAAAATCAAAGGTGATCCCGGTCAGATAAATGATACCCCCTCCTAAAATAATCCCCAGGAACGAATCAAGCATAGGATTACAATCAAAATGAAACGGCCCCGTATGAAACCCCTTGATGGAAGCCAAAATAAAACCGATAATAAGCCCCCCCACGGAAATTTCATCGGGAATAATGCGATGCTGCATATCAACGAACGTCGCGATAATCAACCCGCAAACAAAAAGTGTATAATAAACAAATTCGTAACTCCAGCCATAACGCAGATAAAAGGTCAGGAATGTCACGGCGGTCAAAAATTCAACAAGCGGATAACGCAACGAGATCTTTTGTTTGCAAGCCCGGCACTTTCCTCCCAACAAGAAGTAACTTATCAGCGGGATATTATCGTATCCGCGGATCTGCTTTTTACAGTGAGGACAATGGGACCGCGGCCAGACAATCGACTCTCCCAAAGGCATACGGTGTATACAGACATTAATAAAACTTCCTACCATTGATCCGAACAAAAACACAGCTATATCTGCAATCATGCCTGTCCTACTCCTTCCTTAAGAGCTTTCCACATGATATCTTCCGGAGGTTTTTCCCCGGTCCAATGTTCAAATGAGCCAGCACCCTGATAGAGAAGCATCTTTAAACCATTTGCGGTTTTGCATCCGCGCGCCTTTGCCCGGGCAAGCAACTTCGTTTCAACGGGTGTATAAATAAGATCATACACAAAAAGATTTTTATGGAACTTCGATTCGGGGACAAGACATGGATCAGCCGGTTTCATGCCGCACGGGGTGGCATTGATAAGAATGTCTTTTTGTGCGATGTCCAATGCTTCTACGTCAGAAACCGGATAGATGGGAAACCCCGGAAAAATATCGCTGACCATGCCGGCAATCAGCCTTGCTTTTGAGGCATCGACATCGCAGATAGCAATATCCCTGACTTTTTCGTTGGCCAAAACATAGCTGACCGCGCGCGCTGCCCCTCCGGCGCCGATTATTGCCGCGCGTTTTGCAACAGGGTCAATGTTTTCTTTCAGGTGACGGGCAAAACCGGTAATATCCGTATTAAAACCATACCAGACTCCGCCGGCAAATACCGCCGTATTAATTGCCTTAACCTTAAACAAATGATTTGATTCGGCAGGAAGTTTCACGAATTGTAATGCCCGTTCTTTATAGGGGATGGTAATATTCAGCCCGCGGATGTTGTTCTTTTCGAGGGAATAAAAAAACTCTTCGAGGTCGCCTGCAGCAACCTCAAAGAGTTTGTATGTAGCATTAATACCCAGCGCCTTAAATGCAGCATTCTGCATCAATGGCGAAAGGCTGTGCTTGACGGGAAACCCTAACACTCCATAAACGGCAGGAGATTTCGTATCCATGCAGATGGATTTAACCTGTGATTGACAAATAGGTTTAAAGGCTCTCGATTTTATTCAAAGCGCTGATATATGCGCGCACAGATGCTTCGATGATATCGGTGCTGGAGCCGCGGCCAATAACAACGCTGCCTTTCGCTTTCAACTTCAAGCCGACTTCGCCAAGCGCATCTTTCCCTTTAGTCACTGCTTCAATGCGATAATCCTGCAATTCACCTTTGATACCGGTTGCTTTATCAAGGGCCTTAAAGCAGGCATCAACAGGGCCGTCACCGTTGGACTTGCCAGAAACAGCCTTGCCTTTATACCGCAACAAAACCGTTGCCGAAGGTATAAGTTTGGTTCCTGAATTAATTTCAAAACTGTCAAGAATCCAAACCGGCTTAATCAGCTTTACTTCATCTTCAACAAGCGTTAAAAGATCCTCATCAAATATCTGCTTTTTCTTATCGGCAAGCTCTTTAAAACGCGTGTAAAGCTTTTCCAGTTCTTCTTCGGTAAGTTTGAATCCCAAATCTTTCAGCCGCGCGCTCAACGCATGCCTTCCGGAATGTTTCCCCAGGAAAAGCGCATCCCCGACATACCCGACATCTTCAGATTTAATGATTTCATAGGTCGAACGCTCTTTCAAAACGCCGTCCTGATGAATGCCTGATTCATGGCGAAACGCATTAGCTCCCACAATCGCCTTATTCGGAGCAACCGGTAAACCGGTAAGCTTGCTGACAAGACGCGAAACCTTGTAAATCTGTTTGGTATCGATAGTGGTTTCAACCATGCGATAGACGTCTTTACGGGTACGAATTGCCATAACAATCTCTTCAAGCGAGGCATTCCCCGCGCGTTCACCAATGCCATTGACGGTGCACTCAACCTGCCGGGCGCCGTATTTAACCGCCGCCAATGAATTGGCAACAGCCAAACCCAAATCATTATGGCAATGAACCGCGACAATCGCCTTCTTGATATTCGGGACATTTTCCGAGATCAAGCGGATAATCTTTCCGAATTCATCCGGTTCCGAATATCCAACCGTATCGGGAATATTAACGGTTGTTGCGCCCGCATCAATAACCGCTTGCACTACACGGTGCAAAAATGCAGGTTCGGTACGCGAAGCATCCTCGGGAGAAAAATCGACATCAGAACAGAATTTCTTTGCGTATTTGACGCTTTCAACGGCCAAACGCAAAATTTCATCCTCTGCCTTTTTCAATTTGTATTGCATATGGATTTTCGACGTCGCAAGAAAAACGTGAATGCGCGGATTTTCTGCGGGTTTTACCGCTTCCGCCGCCGCGTCAATGTCTGCTTGTATGCAGCGGGCAAGGGCGCAAATAACCGCATTTTTCACGGATTTGGAAATCTGCTTAACCGATTCCAATTCCCCGGGACTGGCGATAGGGAACCCGGCTTCAATCACATCAACGCCCATTGCCGCAAGCGCATACGCAATCTCAAGCTTCTCAGCCGGGTTTAAACTCGCACCCGGGGCCTGTTCCCCATCCCGTAATGTTGTGTCGAAAATAATCAACTTATCCATAATAAGCCTAGCAGTCTATAGTTTGTGGTCAATAGCCGATAGAAAACCTACATTACGCCTCTTTTTAATATCAACCATCGACTATAGACTATCGACCTGTAGTTTACTTCTTCATCCAGGGCATCATCTCACGTAACTCTTTGCCGACCTTCTCAATTTTATGTTCATCTCCGGCCGCAAGTAAGCTATCGAAATTCTTTCTGCCGGTTTCATTCTCTTTAATCCATTCGCGTGCAAACTTCCCCGAACGGATCTCTTTCAGGATCTTCTTCATTTCCTTACGGGTACGCTCAGTAATAATACGCGGTCCGCGGGAAAGGTCCCCGTACGTCGCAGTATTAGAAACTTTGCGTCTCATACCGCTGATACCATACTCATAAATAAGATCGGTGATGAGTTTCAATTCATGCTGAACCTCGAAATAGGCGATCTCCGGCTGATATCCTGCTTCAACAAGCGTATCAAACCCGGCCTTAATCAGCGCAGAGGTACCGCCGCAGAGAACAACCTGCTCGCCAAAAAGATCCGTCTCGGTCTCTTCATCAAACGTCGTCTCAATAACACCGGCAGTCGTGGCGCGTAAACCTTTCGCAAAAGCAAGCGCCAGTTTTTTTGCATTACCGCTGGCATCCTGATACACCGCGATTAATGAAGGAACCCCTTTCCCCTCTTCATACATTCTGCGAACCAATGCGCCAGGGCCTTTCGGGGCGACCATGAAAACATCCACATTTTTCGGCGGTTTAATCTGCTTGAAACGGATATTGAAACCGTGCGAAAAACAAAGCGCTTTTCCTTTTTTCAGAAATGGTTTAATGCTCTCTGTATAAACTTTTGCCTGCACATGGTCCTGTGTCAGGATCTGAATAATATCGCCTTGTTTTGCTGCTTCATCCGCAGTGACAGGCGTAAAACCATCTTTAATCGCCAACTCGTAATTCGGCGTCCCCTTCATTTCAGAAACAATAACCTTGCAGCCGGAGTCCCGCAAACACAACGATTGTCCACGGCCCTGGATACCGTAACCGATAATAGCGATTGTCTTGTCTTTTAAAATATTTAAATCCGCATCCTTGTCATAATACATTTTAGCCATTTCGTTACCCTCCTAAAAAACCAACAGCTTTTGTTTAGTGAAGCACCGCCGAGCCTCGTCAGGCGGGGCAAGAGCACCTCTCGTTATTTTTATTGAGCCAAACCCCGCTGAGCCTCGTCAGACGGAGTACACATGCCTTATTCGATCGCCATCGCTATTCGACCGGTCCTGATCAATTCTTTAACGCCAAGCGAATGCAATGCCTCAAGCGCATTTTTAATCTGTTCCTGATCACCCATTACCTCAATAATAACAAACGTTGCTGTATGCTCCACGATCTTTGCCGGAAACTTCTTTAAAGTACTTTCAAGTTTCATTTTTGTTTTTGGCGAAACAAGAGCCTTCACCAAAACAAGTTCCCGCTCAACATGGGCCTTTTTCGTAAAATCCGTAACCGTAATTACATCAATTAACTTATTGAGCTGTTTCTTGATTTGCTCAAGTATCATCTCATCTTTGGCATCAACCACAATTGTCATACACGAAACAGTGGGATCCAGCGTCTCGGAAACTGCCAACGAAGAAATGTTATAGCCGCGCGCGCTGAAAAGGCCGGAAATCCGCGCCAACACTCCGAATTTATTCTCCACTAATACTGATATTGTATGTCGCATTTGCTATACCTCATTTCTACCAACAATAGTCTATAGACCATTGACTATATAACGGCAGCCTGTACGGCCACTATGCCAACCCTCCGATGATCTTGTTAATAGCTTCACCCGCAGGCACCATCGGAAATACATTTTCTTCTTCTTCAACATGAAAATCAAGCAACACGGTGTTTTCGATAGCAAGCGCCTTCTCGATCGCGGCACGCACCTCTTCTTTTTTAGTCACCCGAATACCTACCGCGCCGTAACTTTCGGCAAGTTTCACGAAATCAGGGCTGGTAATCGGAGTATACGAATAGCGATGCTTATAAAAAAGTTCCTGCCATTGACGCACCATACCAAGATAGCCGTTATTCAGGATAACAATTTTCACATGGATCTTATTTGCGACACACGTTGCAAGTTCCTGAATATTCATCTGAATGGAACCGTCACCGGCAATACAAATTACCGGTTTTTCCGGACGCCCCATCTTCGCACCCATAGCAGCAGGAAAACCAAAACCCATGGTGCCCAAACCGCCCGACGTAATAAATGTCCGCGGCTTGGAACAGGTAATCCACTGCGCAGCCCACATCTGATGCTGACCGACTTCCGTCGTGATAACCGCATCCCCTTTGGTCACCGCATCAATCTGTTCAATAACATACTGCGGTAAAATTTTGTCTTTGTCTTTATATCCCATGGGATATTTTTTCTTTAATCCATCCACATGTTTCAACCATTCACTGATCGCGGGAGCATGTTTCAATTCTTTATTCAAGGCAATCAACGCCTGTTTTGCGTCTCCCACAATCGGGATTTCAACCTTCACATTCTTACTGATTGATGAAGGATCAATATCAATATGAATAACCTTGGCTCCGGGAGCAAACGCATCAAGTCTTCCGGTCACCCGATCATCGAATCGCGCGCCCACGGCAATAATGAGATCGGACTCCATAATACTGTGATTGGCATAGGCAGTTCCGTGCATTCCCAGCATCCCTACAGACTGCTTATGATGAGCGGGGAATGCTCCAATACCCATGAGCGTCCAGGTCACCGGGCAACCGATCTTTTCGGCAAGCTCGAGAAGTTCTAACGCGGCGCTCGACGTAATAATACCGCCGCCCACATACAAGATAGGGCGTTTGGAATCAAGGATTAATTTTGCCGCCCGTTTGATCTGCCCCATGTGCCCGGTATATGTCGGATTATAACTCCTGATTTTGACCTCTTCGGGCCATTCAAATTCAGACTCGGCATTTTGTACATCCATGGGTAAATCAATAAGGACAGGTCCCGGCCTGCCGGTTGAAGCAATGTAAAAGGCTTCACGCACCGTACGAGCCAGATCTTTGACATCCTTCACCAGAAAGTTATGTTTGGTAACCGGACGCGTAATCCCGGTAATATCCGCTTCCTGAAACGCATCGTTTCCGATTAAACTCGTACGCACCTGTCCGGTAATGGCAACCATGGGTATAGAATCCATATAGGCATTCGCCAGGCCCGTCACCAAATTCGTGGCACCCGGCCCGCTCGTTGCAAGACAAACGCCAACTTTTCCCGTCGCGCGCGCGTACCCGTCGGCAGCATGAGCGGCACCTTGTTCATGACGGGTAAGGATAAATTGAAACGCGTTAAAATCGTAGAGTTTATCAAATGTCGGCAGGATCTGGCCTCCGGGATAACCAAAGACCACTTCAACGCCTTCGCGTTTTAAACATTCCAGTAATATGAGCGAGCCAGTCATCTTCATATACGTAATTCCTCTTCGGGTTACAAAGTCACAAGGTCACATGTCACAAGTAGAAAAAGGTTTTCTTGTGACGTTATGACGTTGTAACTTGTGACTTTATTGAAGCACTGCCCCCTTATCCGCACTCGTTACCAGACGCGAATAACGGGAAAGATATCCGGTTTTTATTTTCGGTTCAACCGACTTCCAGGTTTTAAACCGTTTTGCAATCTCCTGTTTCGTCAGTTTCACTTCGATCTTACGAGCCGGAATATCGATCGTAATACGATCATTATCTTTTAAAATCGCGATCGGTCCCTTTGCTGACGCTTCAGGAGACACATGGCCGATGCACGGGCCTTTTGTTCCGCCTGAAAAACGGCCATCGGTAATAAGCGCGACGGAATTGGCAAGTCCCATACCGACAATAGCGGATGTCGGAGCAAGCATTTCACGCATACCCGGACCACCCGCAGGCCCTTCATAACGGATAACGATCACTTCACCGCCCTTGATCTTACCGTTCAATATCGCCTGCATCGCCTCTTCTTCCCGATTGAAAACACGGGCCTTTCCGGTAAAACGCATCATCTGCTGATTGACCGCGGCTTGCTTGACAACGGCGCCATCAGGAGCAAGATTACCGAACAAAACCGCGATACCGCCTTCTGTATGATACGCGCGATTAAAAGGACGGATAACGTCCTCGTCAAAGATCTGCGCTTCATCGGCAATTTCAAAAACCGTTTTTCCACTGCAGGTTTTTGTATTGTGCAATAATGTCTGCAGCCTTTTCAAAACCGCGGGGATCCCGCCGGCATATTCAACATCTTCCATAAAATGTTCACCCGCAGGCTCAATATTCGTGATATGCGGTGTTTTTTTACTAATGATATCGAATGTTTTTAAATCAAGCTCAATGCCTGCTTCATGGGCAATAGCCATAAGATGCAAAACCGTATTGCTTGAACCGCCCAAGGCCATATCAACGGTAATCGCATTCTCAAGCGATTTCCTGGTAATAATATCACGCGGTTTAATATCCCGCCGCACTAACTCTACGATCTGCTCGCCGCTTGCTTCGGCAATACGGCGTTTTTTGGCGGAAACCGCAAGCGCTGTGCCTGCACCGATCATAGACATACCCATAGTCTCGGTTAAACAAGCCATGGTATTTGCCGTATATAACCCCTGGCAAGAACCGGCACCGGGACAGGCTTCCATCTCAACGCAGGTAAGCTCCTTGCCTTTTAATTCACCGGTCTTAGCCTGAGCCACCGCTTCATAGGTATCATGCACAAACGCAAGACGGCGTTTATTATAATGCCCGCCCATCATAGGGCCCGCGGTAACGACAACCGTCGGTATATTGATCCGCACAGCGCCCATAAGCATGCCCGGAGTAATCTTGTCGCAATTGGTTAAACATACTAACCCGTCTAATTGATGCGCGTTACAAACACTCTCAATGATATCGGCAACGATTTCCCGCATTGCCAGAGGATAGCACATCCCCAAATGGCCCATTGCAATACCGTCGCAAATGCCCGGAACGCCGAAGAAAAAAGGAACACCGCCACCGGCGCAAATACCGCGTTCAATAAAACGCTCGAGATCCCGCATTCCAACATGTCCGGCAATTAAATCAGTGAACGAAGTGGCTACACCGATAAACGGTTTATCCAGATCTTTTCTGCTTAATCCTGTTGCATGCAGCAATGCCCTGTGGGGAATACGCTCAATACCTTTTTTGATCGTGTCGGAACGCATACTTCAACTCTCCTTTTAAACGCGGGTTTCAATGTCACACGTCACAAAGTCACACGTAAAAATACTCTTCTTGTGACGTTATGACCTTGTAACTTGAGACCCTGCCTATTTCCTACGACTAATCAGCACCTTCTCCGTCATGCACAACTGCAGGACCTGCCTGACGTTTACGGGTAATCACGCGCTTCAAAGTAATAAATTTTTCAACAATCTGTTTATTATTAATCGCGTTTAACTGTTTAAAGAGAAACTCGAATTTCTGTTCTATTTCAGCGGCAATGGCATCGCGCACGGTGCTCGGGAGAGCCATAATTTCCTTCTTAAACGGCCCCAGTGCTTTCTTGCGCGCCTTATAGAAGAACTGCTCATCGCTATCTCCTGCTTTCTTCTCTGCCTGTGCGTTGAGCGTAAGCCATTCATACATTTTATTTTTTAAATCAACCGGGAAATGCTTGCTATCAAACATCATATTCTGAAAACCGGTCGCAAGGTGAACTTCCACGGTATTATTCTCCGGGAATTTATGGAACAAATCCTCCGGAAGAGTCGAAGCACCATGCTGGACAGCGCCGCCGATACCAAATTCCTGCTGTGATATGGTTGAAAGATTCTTCAAGGTATCAAAATCAAGTTTTACTTCAGCAATTGAGCCGTCTGCTTTTACGACGCCGCCATGCGACGTACCGGTCTGAATGGAAATCTTGCTGATGCCGGTCAACCCTTTACGCAACCTCTCACTGAATCCCTGCATAAACGCGCGCAATTCTTCCGGAGTTGAATTAGCATGCCCGACTTCACCGATTTCTCCACCGACGGAAACCGTAATACCTTTGGGCTCAATACGACGAATAAACTGCGTTAATTTCGCACACACCTCGTAATTATTCTTCTGCTGTTTCTTAACATCGGGTTTGGTAAGGTCAACCAAGGTCGATGAATCAATATCAATATTATAGAAACCCGCTTCAACCGCATCCCCTATCAGTGCCTGCAATGTTGCAAGTTCTTTGTCGGGATTTTCAGCGTATTTTTTGGCATTGGCCTGGGTGTGATCTGCCTGGATGAAAACCGGCCCCGTATATCCTTCCTTCACCGCTGCCGCCAAAATCACACTCACAAACTCAGCGGGGACCTGGTTGGTATACCCCATTTCTGATTTTGCGATCTCAAAAATAAATGCACCCGCATTATTTCTTTTAGAAACCCTGAAAAGCGCGCGCGCTAAATCATACGACATGCTGCGCAAATTAATCGCCGGGACCGTAAATCCGCTCCACTGACCTTTTCCACGCGCCATATACAACTCATGGATACTGGCCGGATAAATACCTTTTTTATAAGCGATATCAATTATTTTCTTGGCCACGCTTTTCTTCACAGCCATATCGTCGGAATTAATAATCTGGAATGCTAATGCTTCGATATCAACTGGTTTTCTTCCCATCATGCTTCTCCTCTCTTATCAATATGATTATGTTAAAGCCCGTAATAAGGCATATGCTTGATCAAGGTTCAATTCTTTTTTCTTCCTGGCAAATTCCAAACCGATACTATCGACGAGTCCGTCATGAAACCGCACGACTTGAGCGGTTTCACCGGCAACCAGGCGTTCAACCGCGGCATGCCCCAAAGTCGCCGCCAATGACCTGCTGAATGCCGTCGGCCGTCCTCCGCGCTGGATATGCCCCAAAACAACCGTCCGTGTCTGTAAACCGGTCATCTCGCTAATCTGAGAAGCGATATCATCGGCCTTACCCGCTCCCTCAGCAACCACGATGATCCAACTCATTTTACCGACAAGAGTGCCATCCACAATCTCCTGGCAAATTTTCTGGAGATTATACGGGAACTCCGGCACAATAACTTCTTCGCATCCGCCGGCAAGAGCGACTTCCATGGCAATAAATCCTGATTCCCTGCCCATGACCTCAACAACAAAAACCCGTTCCATGGAACTTGAGGTATCGCGGATATTATCAATTGCGGTCAATGCGGTATTAACCGCAGTATCAAGGCCTATGGTAGAATCAATACCATTGATATCATTATCAATAGAAGCTGGTATCCCGATACAAGGAACTTTATATTCCTTATAAAACTCATGCAATGCCGTAAGACTCCCATTCCCGCCCAAAACAATCATGCCATCAATGGAAAATTTCTGAAGCGTCTTCCAGGCACGCGATTTACCCTCGGGAGTAAAAAACTCGGGGCACCGCATAGTTTTCAAAATCGTACCGCCTAAATTAATAATCCCTGAAACAGAACGGTGATTCAAAGGTTTGAGATCCTCATTAATCAAACCCCAATACCCGCGAAAGACACCGTAAATTTCAAGCTTATGGCGAAGCGCCGTACGCACAACCGCGCGTATCGCCGGGTTCATTCCCGGCGCATCCCCGCCAGTCGTCAATACTGCAATTCGCTTAATCGCCAATGAATATCTCCGCCAATAACAACGGTTATCGGTTTACGGTCAGCGGTTTACGGTTAACGGTTCTCGGTTAAAAACCTAAAGAAAAGCTGTTAACCGACAACCGAACACCGATAACCTGTTTTATTTTCAAACGTATCTATTACGTTCCTGATTCCCAACTTGCCAGATATTTCGTCTGCTCGGCTGTCAAAGTATCAATCTTGATCCCCATTGACTTCAATTTCAAAGCAGCGATATTTTTATCGATATCATCAGGAACCTTAAACACCGAATGTTCGAGTTCCCTGTAATTCTTAACAATGTATTCGGCACTCAGCGCTTGATTGGCAAATGACATATCCATAACATGCGCCGGATGACCTTCAGCTGCAGCCAAGTTAATCAAACGGCCTTGGCCTAAGAGGTTGATCCTGCGGCCGTCTCTCATCGTAAACTCTTCAACATATTCCCTGATCATCTTTCTCTTCTTTGACAACTTTTCAATTGCCGGAATATCAATCTCGACGTTAAAGTGTCCGGTATTGGCGATAATCGCCCCGTCTTTCATGACCGCAACGTGTTCTCCGCGGATAACATGAAGGTCACCGGTTGCCGTAACAAAGATATCTCCGATTTTTGCTACATCTTTCATCGGCATTACTTCAAAACCGTCCATAGAAGCTTCAATCGCTTTTAACGGATCAATTTCCGTAATAATGGTACGGGCACCCATACCTTTGGCGCGCATGGCAAGGCCTCTGCCGCACCAACCGTATCCGGCGACGACAAACACGGACCCTGCGATCAATTTATTGGTCGCCCGCATAACACCGTCCATCGTTGACTGTCCCGTGCCATAACGATTATCAAAAAAATGTTTCGTAAGAGCGTCATTAACCGCAATAATCGGATAGCGCAACCTTCCTTCATTGGCAAGCGCGCGCAATCTGATAACGCCGGTCGTGGTCTCTTCAGTACCACCGATGATATTGGCATATTCCGCCTCGGAAGCCTGATGGATCATACCCACTAAATCAGCGCCATCATCCATAGTCATTTCAGGCTTTACCGCAAGCACAGCCTTCAAATGATTATAATACGTCTTGGTATTCTCTCCTTTGATAGCAAACACGGAAATACCCAGGTTCTTTACCAAAGACGCAGCCACATCATCCTGCGTAGAAAGAGGATTTGACGCGCACAGATATATTTCAGCGCCGCCAGCTTTTAATGTCTCCATAAGCACCGCTGTTTCCGTTGTTACGTGAAGACATGCCGCCACAACCCTGCCCTTCAACGGTTTCTCTTTGTTGAAACGCTCGGCAATAAGCCGTAAAACCGGCATGTTATTACGCGCCCATTCAATACGCAACGCACCTTGTGCGGCTAATTTCAAATCCTTAACATCATATTTCATCGCAACTCCTTTAGAAAATAGTAATCAACTTCTCTATCGACTATAGTCAATAGACTATTGACTATTATAATTTGCTTGCCGCTTTTTTCAACTGCGCAGCTTTATCCGTGATTTCCCAGGAAAATTCCGGTTCTGTTCTGCCGAAATGGCCATAGGCTGCTGTTTTCTGATAAATCGGACGGCGCAAATCAAGAGAATCAATAATACCTTTCGGGGTCAGATTAAAATTCTCCCGGATAAGTTTGACAAACTTCTCATCGGAAATCTTGCCAGTCCCATAGGTTTCGACGAAAATCGACAGCGGATCGGCATATCCGATAACATATGAAAGTTGCACCATGAATTTATCAGCAAGACCCGCGGCAACTATATTCTTGGCGATATAACGGCACATATACGCTGCAGAACGGTCAACCTTGGTCGGATCTTTTCCGGAGAAAGCGCCGCCGCCGTGAGGAATCACGCCGCCGTAGGTATCAACGATAATCTTACGACCCGTCATACCGGTATCAGACTGCGGACCACCGATAACGAATTTACCGGTTTGATTCACGTAGTATTTCGTGTTTTTGTCGATCATATCCTTCAGCACGGGTTTAGCAATAACCTCCACCATTTCTTTACGAGCCTTTTCTGTTATCTGCTGACCGGACTTATCCAAAATCTCTTCTGTATGCTGACAGGCCAAAACAACCGAATCAACGCGTACCGGTAAATCATTCTCATATTCAATAGTTACCTGTGATTTACAATCAGGTCCCAAATATTTCAAGGTACTGTTCCTGCGGACATCCGCCATGCGCTTGACAAGCTTATGCGCAAGCATGATGGGTAACGGCATTAATTCATCGGTCTCTGTACACGCATACCCGAACATAATACCCTGATCTCCAGCACCACCGGCATTAACACCCTGGGCAATATCAGGCGACTGCGCATTAATGGTATTAACGATAGCACAGGTATGATAATCAAAGCCGTATTTGGGATCCGTATATCCGATCCCCTCAATAACTTTACGGGCAAGTTTCTGGACATCAACATAGGTAGTCGTCGTAATTTCTCCTCCGACGATCAAAAGTCCCATAGTAACATATGTTTCACAGGCAACTCTGCTCATTTCCTTATTTTTATCATACCCGAGGACATGATCAAGCACCGCATCAGAAATCTGATCGCACACTTTATCCGGATGACCTTCTCCAACTGATTCCGAGGTGAAAAAATGCTTACGTACAGCCATTGGTTAACTCTCCTCTTTTATGGTGTTTTCGAAAACTGCTTATCCGCTTTTTTATAATACTTCGGGTCGCCGATATCAAACCACGTTCCGCAAAACGTATGTGCATACACGGTTACGGTCTTCCGTAACCAATCTATATAACAGCCTGTCGCGTCACATTTGCCGGCACAAGCTTTAAAATACCGCTCTAAAAGCCCCAAACGTGAAGCCGGAAAATAATATAAACACATTGCTACCAGCGTTGAATGGGGGTTGGCCGGTTTTTCCTGAAAATCAACGACTTTCGATTTTGTATTAAGTTTTGCAACACCATACCGGGAAGCTTCGGAAAAATGCCGGATGTCATAGACACCGATAACCGGCGCTGAAGCATGCCCCTTACAAAAAGCCACAAAGTCGAGAAGTTCGCCGTTAAAAAGATTATCTCCGCCGATAACTAACAAATCGTCTTTAATCCGCTTTCGGCGTATCGCAAAATGCATATCGCCGATTGCCCCGCGCCTGTCTTCCAACGTCGAAGTTAAATCGTCAACCAGGCTGATTTTCTTAAAGCTCGGATGTTTTTTATGCCACGATCGGAATCGGCCGATAAACTTTGAATTTGTAACCACAATAATTTCGGTAACTGCAGGAATCCGCTCAAGTTTTTCAACGATGTAATCAATCATCGGCCTGCCGCCAACCGTCAAAAGCGGTTTAGGAAACGTTTTCGTTAACGGATAAAGCCGTGTCGCATATCCTGCTGCAAGAATAAGCGCTTTCATCGTTGAGCCAAAATCTCCCGCAATTTCACCTGACTGAACTCTTCAACTTCTTTACCGGTCGAAAGCCGCAATGCCTGCGCAGCAATTTCCTGCACCTGTTTTGCGGAAACACTGCGCACAATATATTTAATCCGAGGAATTATAACCGGCGGCATACTGAATTCATCAAGCCCTAACCCTAACAAAATAAGCGCCAACGATGGTTCTCCGGACATCTCACCGCACATCCCGACCCAAATACCCGCACTATGCGCCGAATCAATAATACTTTTGATAAGCCGCAATACTGCCGGATGCGCAGGTTCGTATAAATAAGCGACTTTTTCATTGGCACGATCCACTGCCAATGAATACTGAATAAGATCGTTGGTGCCGATACTGAAAAAATCGGCTTCCGTTGCCAGAAGATCGGCGGTCACAGCCGCTGAAGGGACTTCAATCATCGCGCCGACTTCAATATCGGGATCAAACGGTTTACCTTCATTGCGCAATTCATTTTTAACATCTTCTAAAATCGCATTCGCCTGGCGCAGTTCTTCAACGCCAGAGATCATCGGATACATCATTTTTAATTTACCATGAACCGAAGCGCGCAAGATCGCCCTCAGCTGCACTTTAAAGACGTCGGGACGGGCCAAACAAAACCGGATGGCTCGCCACCCTAAAAACGGCGTCATTTCATGAGGCATTTCAAACTGCGAAAGGAATTTATCTCCGCCCAAATCAATGGTGCGGATAATAACCGAATGCGGAGCCATCATCTCCGCGACACCGCGATACGCCTGGTAATGTTCTTCCTCGGTAGGCAAATCCGTACGGTTCATGTAGAAAAATTCGGTCCGGTACAAACCGATCCCCTGTCCGCCATGCAATTGAACAGACGGCACTTCATCGGGGAACTCTATATTACCGGCAATCTCGACCATCTTTCCGTCCAGGGTCACCGCGGGCAGGTCTTTGACCGAGAAGAATTGTTCCGTAATGCCGCGTATTTTCTGCTCTTCACGACGATAAATCTCAAGGGTCTGGCTATCGGGATCGACAATAACCATACCCATACTGCCGTCCACGATCAAGATATCCCCTGATTTGATCTTGGCAATGGCTTCGCCCAGACCAACAACCGCAGGGATCTCGATGGACTTAGCCATAATCGCCGTGTGGCTTGTCTTACCACCGACGTCAGTTACAAAGGCGGAAACGTTCTGCCGATGCATGGCAGCGGTGTCAGACGGAGAAAGGTCATGCGCAACAATAATCACCTTTTCCTTGACATCCTCGATCCCGCGCTTTGCTTTTCCCAATAAATTGCGCAAGATACGCTTACCGACATCATTGATATCGGCGGTACGCTCTTTCAAATATTCATCTTCTATTTTGGAGAAAATGTCGACGTATTTCTTCAATACCTCGGAAAAAATAAATGCAACGCTCAACCGGTCTTTTTTTAACCGCGAGATCACCTCTTCGATGATCATACGGTCTTCAAGAACCAGGATATGCGCGTCAAAAATCTGCGCTTCCTCCTGCCCCATATCGGTGGCAATGCGCTTTTGCAATTCAAGAATTTCCTTGCGCGTCTGAATAAGCGCTTCCTCAAAAAGCTGGATCTGCAAAGGGATCTCTTCCGGCTTAACTTCAAGCCGGGGAATCGAAAATTCTTCTTTCCCTAATTTATAAGCCGGACCAATGGTAATACCGGGAGCCGCGGCTATGCCTTTAAGCTGTATCATATTATTCTTCGTACCCTATGATTTTCTCGAGTTCCGCAAGCGCTGCTTCTGCATCGTCGCCTTCAGCCTCGATAATAATAAAACTCCCCTGTTCAGCGCCAAGCATCAGGATTCCCATAATAGACTTGCCGTTCACCACTTCTTCATCACGCCTGACCGTAATGCGCGATTCAAATTTATTGGCAACTTGCACGAAGTGCGCGGCGGGCCTGGCGTGCAGGCCTTGTTTACTTTTAACAACAACTTTTTTCCTGAGTAACGGCATCGCAGTATCCATTTCTAAATCTCGTCAATAATTCCAAGGATTATCTTCGCCAATTTCGAGGAATCATGACGAACTACACTATTCTCAATAAAAACAGTATCATCTTCGAGTACCCGATACCCCATATTCTTAACATTCCTGAGATCATTAACAACCGGGAATGAACCCTCCAAAGCATACCGTTTGAGAATATCCTGAGAAATTTCTCCGATATTAACAATACAATAATCAAAAATCCGGGGATGACTATGAGCTGCCAGAGTCTTAATATGCTCCGAAACGCTATAGCCGTCGCTCTCGCCCGGCTGAGTCATGATATTACAGACATAAACCTTAATCGCATCGGATGCAATAATGGCATCCGTTATCTCTTTAATCAAAAGATTCGGAACAATACTGGTATATAACGAACCCGGGCCAAGAACAATGATCTGGGCTTCTTTGATCGCCCTGATTGCTTCCGGAGTCGCGGTATTCTGTTCGGGTTTTAAAAAAACGCGCGCTATCGGCCGGCGCATAGTGGGAATCTTATTCTCGCCTTCTACCACCGAACCGTCTTTGAAATGAGCAACCAGCACCACATTATTCAACGTCGCCGGGACAACTTGACCGCGCAGGGCCAAAACCTTACTTGTTTCCTTAAGCGCTTTTTCAAAATCACCGGTTACCCGCGTCATGGCGGTAATAAATAAGTTACCGAAACTATGCCCTGACAATTCCGAAGTTTTATCAAAACGGAATTGAAATAAATCCCGCAGCAATGCCGGGGCATCCGCTAAAGCAACTAAACAGTTCCGGATGTCGCCGGGCGGCAAGATATCGAATTCCTGACGTAACCGACCGCTTGAGCCGCCATCATCGGCAACCGTAACAATCGCGGTCAGATTCGAACTATATTCTTTGAGCCCGCTTAAAAGCGCACTTAAGCCTGTTCCGCCGCCGACAGTAACAATTTTCGGGCCGCGGCCAAGCTGCTTGCGATGGTATAGAATATCAACCAATCCGGCAGAATCTTTGTTGGGCATAAAACCCGTTATTAAAGAACGAACCAGCCGTTTAATACCAAGAATAAGAATTATAATACCGGATATAATAACAACGACATCCAGGATCTGGATCATCCAAAACTCTTCGGATCGCAAATGCCCTGATCCAAGGACTACCAAAACCACCCCGAAAGCGGCTAAAACAATCCAGCGTTTTACCCCGATACCGGGGTACAGCCACTTAAACACCCCGCTATACTCAAACTTTTGCAAGCTAAAGTTTTTTTTCATCTTCCTGGCCGATTATGGTAGCCACAGCATCAGGGCTTGCACAACTGCGCAGAGAATCGCGGAAATATTTATCTTTTAATAAACGTGAAATACGAGCAAGGGCTTTCAAATGCGGACCAGCTGAGTCCTGCGGTGCCACTAATAGAAAGAAAATATACACCGGTTCCCCGTCTAAAGAATCAAAATCGACCCCTTTTTTGGAAAGACCGAAAGCCGCAACAAGATTCGTAACAGAATCGCATTTGGCATGAGGAATCGCAACACCCTGACCAATAGCCGTGGAACCAAGCGCCTCACGCGCCAGCAACGATTCAATAAGCTTAACGCGATTTTTCTTATCAATGCCACCGGCATTAATAAGTACTTCAACCATTTCCTTGACAACATCTTCTTTCTTTGTCGCGTTAATATCAATCACGATTGCAGACTTTGAGAGAAAATCCATAATTTTCATATTATTCTCCTTACCTTCTTATCCTCTAAACATACGCGTAGTATTGATTTTTGTGTCGATATCGTGGGGTTGGCTTTTGTCGCAAACCAGGGGCTATAGCCAACCTGGAATCTAAAAATTAAAGCGGGAGACGGGATTCGAACCCGCGACATCAACCTTGGCAAGGTTGCGCTCTAGCCAGCTGAGCTACTCCCGCATGAACGGTCTATAGTCCCTGCCTGCCGGCAGGCAGGTATAGACGATGGTCGATGGCTAAAAATCTCAAGGTACGTTTTCAACAGACTATTAGCTATAGACTATCGGCTATCGACCCGATTCTCTTACTTCAATGGGCGAAAGAGGATTTGAACCTCCAAGGGTTTCCCCAACAGCTCCTAAGGCTGCCGCGTCTGCCAATTCCGCCATCCGCCCGATTTCAAAAATAGCGGATTTCTTATTTCATAGGTGTCAACTGCAATTACATGACACACTGCAACATGTAACCTTGTGACGTGTGACATTGAGACCCGGATTAATCCTTCACAATACACGAAGTGTCACGAATAAAATGAGCCTCCCGCGACTCGAACGCGGCACAGCCACCTTAAAAGGGTGGTGCTCTACCAGATGAGCTAGAGGCCCGTAATTTAAGTTTCTTTTCATTACCTCTAGCTCACTCTTGCGAGTTCTGAGGCACCCCTCAGAACGAGTCAAGAGGAGCTGCTAGAGGCCCGTAATTTAAGTTTCTTTTCATTACCTCTAGCTCACTCTTGCGAGTTCTGAGGCACCCCTCAGAACGAGTCAAGAGGAGCTGCTAGAGGCCCGTAATTTACAATATCAATCCAGAACTGGTCTATAGTCCATAGACTATGGACTATAGATTCTGGCTAATTTTAAAAGTCTGTAAGTTCCTTATCCTTCAATTTCAGGATTTCTTCGACTTTCGAGATGTACACAGTTACCTTCTTCTCTAAATCATCGAGACTTCGGAACTTCTCATCCTCGGAAATAATTTTGTCTTTCTCAAGCTTCTCAATCGCTTCTTTGGCAGCATGACGGATTGTACGCAACGAAACCTTACCGTCTTCAGCCATCTGATGGATCTGTTTGACCATTTCCTGACGACGATCTTTTGACAACGGCGGTATCGATAAACGGACAACTTTCCCGTCGTTAGAAGGGGTGATGCCAAGATTCGATTTCTGAATCGCTTTTTCAATTTCAACGATCGCGGTCGGATCCCACGGCTGAATAACGATCATATGCGGATCCGGGACCGTAATCTGTCCTATCTGTTTTAAGAGCGTCGGAGTCCCGTAATAATCAATGTGCAATCCTTCAACGAGATGAGGACTGGCCCTGCCGGTACGCACTTCTGCGAAATTACGGCTCAACGCTTCAATTGACTTTTTCATTTTATCATCTGCGCCGTGTAAAACTTCTTTGGAAGTCATAGGTATACCCCCTGAATTAGCACACTACGGTGCCGATTGTATCCCCCAGCACCACACGCTTAATATTACCGACTTTGGCCATGTCAAAAACGACAATTGGCAATTTATTATCCATGCACAAACTCACCGCAGTAGCATCCATAACCTTAAGACGTTTCTTCAAAACATCAATATACTGAAGCCGGGAAAACCGTTTTGCCTTTGTATCTTTTAGAGGATCTGCCGAATATACACCGTCGACTTTGGTAGCCTTCAAGATCGCATCTGCGTTAATCTCCATTGCCCGGAGTGCCGCAGCAGTATCCGTCGTAAAATACGGATTGCCGGTTCCAGCGACAAAAATAACCACGCGGCCTTTTTCAAGGTGACGGACGGCTTTGCGTCGAATATACGGCTCTGCAATCCGCTGCATCTCTATCGCGGTCATAACGCGCGTCGGAACATCCATTTTCTCCAAAACATTCTGAAGAGCAAGACCGTTAATCACAGTAGCAAGCATGCCCATGTAATCGGCAACAGAACGATCCATATCAAGTCCGCGGGAAGCAGTATTCTCCTGCCCACGAAAAATATTGCCGCCTCCAAGAACAATTGCCACGTCGACGCCAAGAAATTTAACATCCTTGATCTGCTTGGCAATTGAAACAAGGACATCATGGTCAATACCATGCGAACCTTTTCCCTGCAAAGCTTCGCCGCTTAACTTCAAAACAACCCGTTTATACACCGGTTTTTGCATTATGCCCCTATTTGGTAACGGACAAATCTTCGAACAATCAAGTTCTCGCTGAACTTGGCAAACAACGTACTTAAATAATCGTTTACCGTGATGCTCGGATCCTTGACAAACGGCTGTTGTAAAAGACAGTGCTCTTTATAAAAAAGCTCTTTGTCTTTTTCCTGTTCAATGATCTCGGCAGGGACGTCCTCTTTCTTAACATACGTCGGGCTGCACGCCGCAATATGCATTGCAATATCCTTCGTAAACTGACAAAAATCAGGACTGCGTGACACAAAATCAGTTTCAGAATCAACCTCGAGAAGAACACCGATCTTATTGCCCATGTGAACATAGGCTTCAATGCGGCCTTCTTTAGCGGCACGGTCTGATTTCTTAGCGGCAATCTCAAGCCCGCGCTTACGCAAAAGCTCAGCTGCCTTTTTAATATCTCCCGTACTATCTGCAAGCGCTTTTCTGCAGTCAGCAATACTGGCTGCGGTCATTTCGCGCAATTCTTTAATCGAATCTAAACTCACTGCCATGGTAGTAACCCTTTCCTTAGAACGCCACAAATATACCAACGCGGGTTCTTTTTAATGCACCCCCCGCAGGGAGCGACATCCCCATCTGCCATTGCCACGGGCGCAAACCCGATGGAATTCAGACACGGGAATTAACAATTATTTCTTTCTATTTTTTGCGTCATCAAGAGGCTTGGTGCGGCCCTTTTTTGCAGCCTTGGCCTCATCGGTAAGATCAGGAGCAACAATCTCTTCAATTTCCTTGATCTTGACTTCTTCCTCAGGAAGCAGATCTGCTGCCGGCGTTTCCCCGCCCTCCTGCTTCTCTTTTGCCGCAACACCCTCTTGCGCCAAATAAGACACAAAACGTTTCCGCCCTTCAATGGCGGCATCCGCAATTAACGACGTAATAAGCTTTATTGATTTGGTAGCATCGTCATTACCGGGAACCGGATACGCAATAAAAGACGGGTCCGAGTTCGTATCAATAAGCCCGATGACAGGAACGCCAAGTTTACGCGCTTCTTTTACCGCCGTATCTTCTTTCTTTGTGTCGACGATAAAAATAGCCTTGGGCATCCGCTCCATCAAAACGATACCGGCGAAATTCTTCTTTAACTTCGCAAGCTCTTTTTCAAGACGCGCAATTTCCTTTTTGGTGATTTTTTCGTAGGTGCCGTCAACCTTCATCTTTTCGATTTCCTTAAGACGATTGATGCTCTTTTTAACCGTCTGGAAATTCGTAAGCATACCGCCCGGCCAACGATCAGTTACATAATACATGCCTGAACGCTGCGCTTCCTGGAAAACAACTTCCTGTGCCTGCTTTTTAGTCCCCACGAAAAGGATAACTTCTCCTTTAGCCGTCAAATCAAGGACAAAATCCCTGGCTTTTGCAAGGCACTCTTCAACCTTTTCAAGATCGATGATGTAAATCCCGCTTCGTTCGCCGAAAATAAACTTCTTCATCTTCGGATTCCAACGGGATGTTCTATGTCCGAAATGAACCCCTGCTTCCAACAACTGTTTTATCAATTCACTAGGCAAAGCGTGTTCCTCCTCTCGAAACAACTGGCGGCTTTCCGTCTATCAGTACGGATTTAAAAGCCATTACTGGTTGCGTATCCTCCGGTTCCTGCGTGTTGATAGACGGTAAGCGTGTATGGCGCCAATCCTTGCGCAAAACCAAAAGTTACGTGTTACTTTTTTGTATTAAATTCCCTCAATAAGACGATTTTATCCTACAGAGAAAGTTAAAATATATCATAAAAGCAAGTACTATGCAAATTATTTTTGATTATTTTTGATTATTTCTGCAATTCCTGCATATGGTACAATTTGGCGTATAAACCGTCAATTTTAAGCAACTCTCCATGCGTCCCTGATTCGCTGATAACCCCTTTATCAAGGACAATAATTCTCGTTGCGTTGCGTATTGTTGAAAGCCGGTGCGCAACCACAAAAACGGTTCTACCCTCAATAAGCCTGTTTAACGCCTCCTGCACAATCCGTTCAGAAGCCGTATCAAGCTGTGAGGTAGCTTCATCCAATAAAAGAATCGGGGGATTCTTAAGCAACGCCCGGGCAATTGCCATACGCTGCCGTTCCCCACCCGACAATTTCATGCCGCGATCACCAATAACCGTATCATACCCTTCCGGAAGATGCGTAATAAAATCGTGTATATGCGCTTTTTTCGCAGCCTCTTCTATCAACGCCTGATTCGCTGAATTTGTGCCGTAGGAAATATTTGCGCGGATCGTATCGTTAAAAAGAATCGTCTCTTGCGTAACAATGCCGATCTGGTTACGCAAAGACTTAAGACTCACCTCTTTCGTATCAACTCCATCGATAAAGATACGCCCTTTTTTAGGATCATAAAAACGGGGAATTAAATCGACTAACGTACTTTTTCCCACGCCGGACGGACCAACAACCGCCAGCATCTGCCCGCGCGCCACGGTAAGGCTGATACCTTTTAAAATCTCTTTATCCTCATAATTAAACCAGATATCATCAAAAACCACATCGTGCTTAAATGCACCCAGCTCTTTGGGCGCATCGCTTTCTTTGACCGTCGGCAACGTTTCCAAAACTTCATGAATGCGCGTACTGGCAGCCATTGCCTGCTGATTGACCGAATGAACTTGGCTCAACCGTTTGAACGGACGAATAAGCGAAAATAAAGCACCCAGCGATAAACCAAAAACACCGAAAGAGATTTTTCCCGCTAAAACATCTTTTCCCACCCAGACAAAAACCGTAATACCGGCAATACATCCCAGGATTTCCGTTACCGGGCTTAAAAAAAGCATGCGTTTGATCGATTTCATGGAAATCTTGTAATAATCGCGGTTAATACGGTCAAACCGCGAAATCTCATATTTTTCCATGTTAAAGGCCTTAACAATACGTGCGCCGATAATTGTTTCGTATAAAACCGAATTAATATCCGCCATCTTCTCCTGCCCGCTTTTAGAAAGCTTACGCAAAACTTTGCCTACTTTAAGAATAGGCAAACTAATAACCGGCATAAGAATGACAACCACAATTGCAAGCTTCGGATTCAACGAAAGTGCCATAATCCCAAACAAAATCACCTGGAATGTCTGATAGAATAAGTCCGTTGAACCATACGAAACCGCGTTCTCAACCAGTTTAACATCGTTAGTAATACGCGAAATAAGTTCACCGCCGCGCTTATGCGTAAAATAATCAAGCGAAAGACTCTGCAGCTTGGTATACAATTGCGAACGGATATCCCGAACCACGCGCTGGCCGATATCCGACATCAAATACCCCTGCAAAAAAGAAAAAATACCTTTGAGCAGAAAAAGAAGAACCGTAAATATCGCCACCCCTTTCATTAAAACGTCAGGCGGCGTAGCATTAAGATAGGCGATAAATTTGTTTATGAAATCCGGGAGTTTCGCAGGGATTACTATCTGCTTATTGGTCATAATACGGTCGGCAATCGGGATAATCATAGCCAGGGTCACGTTATCAAAAAGCGCGGAAATACCCATACAAACAACTGCCAGGCTAAAGGTAGTTTTATGGGGCTTGATAAACTTCAGTAACTTAAAGTAATCCTTCATCTTTTGCTCCAGAGAAACACGGTTGTTAAGGCTTGCCCACCAAAAGAAAAAACCTCGAATTGCCAAAATTTCAGCTATTCTAGCACAATCAGATATGCTTGTCGAGAAATCTTGCAGTTATTTTTATCTGCTCTATATAGGTAAGGGACTTCAGGCGGCAACCTTCGAGCTAAACGTGTAACGGTATACCCCGTGCTGTTTTTGTTACAACCCTGATTACTATCTATTCTTGATAAACGTCCTTTTCAGATTATCCACAAGCCTTCCTTTTTTTGCTTCCTGCCGTATGACTGCCCATATCAGACGCGGCATAATAATGCCCAACGAAAGAAGCTCTCCGAAGGTAAAGAATCTTGTAACAAAAATATTTTTCCACAGGATCTTTACATATCGTGAAGGGGTAAAAAATGAGAATTTTATCGTTTTCCCTATTTTCTTAAGCGCCGGATGATCATACGTATCGGAATATAATTCCCCCCGCTCGGTAATGTGATATCCGGGAGTTTTTTCAGCTAAAGCCCTGAGCGGTGAAAATCTTTCAATGCGCAATTTGTTGCAAGCAATCGAATCAAGGCCTATTTCTTTGGCGAATTGAGCAATATAAAGCATCTCTTCTTTTGTCTCTCCTATATTACCGTAAATAAAATACCCGCTGTAAAAGAGGGGATACCGGTTGAGCGTCTTAAAAGCCTCACGTATGGTCGCCGAATCAAACCCTTTATTCAGCTGTTTGAGTATCCTGTCATGCGGAGACTCAACACCCACTAAAAGAGTTTTAAATCCTGCCTTGACCATCTTTTCCAAAAGCCGCGGGTACTTGGCTATTTCCAGGCGCGCTTGGGCAACATAGCGTTTTTTGATTTTGTTGGCGATGATCTTATCACAAAGCTCCTCTGACCGTTGTATATCGGCGAACAGATTGTCATCGCTGAAAAGAATAACCTGGGCGTTTATCTGTTTTAATTCCTCGATCACGGAATCCACGCTGCGCGCGGCATAGTTTCTTTTTTGCCCAAGCGGATTAAGATTGAACGTACAGAATTTGCACGTATACGGACAGCCTCTGGCAGTTAACACGGAATCAAACGTAATATTCATCACGGAGACCCCGTTGATGCACAGATGGTAGTCATTTCTTCTTAACGAGCGGTCAGGAGGCGTAATGCTATTGACGTCCGGCAGGGGCCTGTTAGGATTATGGATAATGTCGTTATTTTGCCTATACGAAATGCCCAGGATATCGTGCAGAGGCAGGCCTTGCAATATTTCACGTATTGTTTCTTCGCCTTCGCCCCGGACAATGATTCTGATCGGCGGGCACGTTTTAAAAAGTTCGTCGACCATCTCTGTTGCTTTATATCCTCCGACAACCAGGGGAATATGTGCCGGCATACCGGAAAGCAACTGACAAATCTCCTTTAATTGCCTATCCCAGCCAAGGCTCACACAAACAATATCGATTTCTTCCTTAATGAAATCAAATAAATTGACGGGATTGGCCAACTCATTTTCGTACCGTAAATCAAGCAGTGTTATCTTTTCGACATACCCCTGAGCACTGGCAGCAACATATTCGAGGCCGGTTGGAGGAAAAAGTTTCATAACGCTGGTAGCATGATTTTCGATATAAGGGTTCAAAAACAACGCGTGGTTGTATTGCATGGATACTACTCTTTCTGTTTTAACACATTACCGGGGCACAAAAGATCCTTGTTGGAAATGGGAACTTCCTGTGATCAAAATTTCATTTTGCTCTGATATCTATTATAGGTTTTTTGTGCGATCATAGTAATACCCGGCAACAACACGGAACGGACAAACAAAGAATCCTGATACGCCATTTTATTATCGGAGAAGGTGATTTTTATCAAACGGTTATCCTTAAGAACCATGGCAAGCCTTCCTGAAGCGTGATACGGTTACCACTTTTCAATTCAGGCTTAGCAGTAATCTCTGCGGCGTGAACACAATGCGGTAAACTCATTACAATGAAAAAGAAAACAATACGATTTGTTTTATTTTTTGGCTTAGCAAATTCTTATTATCCTCGGTAAAAATCCTACCTACCATCAAATTCTTCTTTTCCGGAAATCCACATCAATAAAAAATATGGATAGAACGTCACTAGTTGAACAACTGTTCACAAAAAATTAATCTTCAAATATACTTTGTCAAAACAATTTAATACTGTTCTGCTAAAACACTCAAACAGCTGTTCAATAAAAAACTATTTTCTTACAACACCATAGAAAAACAACTTGAGGACAACATCCGATAAATCAACCAGATTTTCGTTTTTTCCTTCTTTATCCACGAGCCATTTAATAAGAATCGTTTTTATAATAGAGATAAATACCTCGGAGATCTGTCCAGGGTCAAAATCAGCGCTCACAACCCCCTCCTTCTGGGCCTCCTTGATCAAACTTGTTGTATATTCTTGTAATTGCAGCCCTATGGGAGACCTTAAGATCTTCCTACCCGAGAATAATTCATTCCTCTCTGAAATAAATATACGGAAAAAATCCTGATTTTTCTCAAAAAAGCCCAAACCTTCCCTTACAAATATCTCGAGCTTCTTTTGAGCGTCTGGCTCCTGCCCGATTCTATCTTTAACGATCGAAAGCAAACTCTTCATTTTATCTTCAAGCAAAGCAAAATAAAGGGCATATTTATCTTTAAAATGTAAATAAACCGTACCCGTGGCATACTGCGCTTCTTTGGCAATATCCCGTATGGTCGCCTTATAATACCCTTTAAGCGCAAATAAATGCTCTGCCGCCGTAAGGATATCAGATCTGCGCAGTTGTCTATCTCTTTCTTTTCTGCTTAGAGTAGTCATTATATACCTCTGATTTCTGTCCAATTAATGAACAATTGTTCACAAGTGAATATACCCCCTGTACTAATTACTGTCAAGGTAATTACTCTTTAAAAACTTCTTGCGCCGGAGAACAGAGTTTGCTATTATCAAACATGATGAAAAAACTGCGCGTAGGTGTAATAGGAGTAGGGCATCTTGGCAGTATCCATGCACGTATCTACAAAGAACTGGGTACCTGCGAATTAGCCGGCGTCTGCGATCTCGATACCACTAAGCTGGCGGCAGTCTCCTCGAGCTTAGGCGTCCCCGGTTTTGAAGATTATCATAAGTTTTTTGGAAATGTTGACTGCGTCAGCGTTGCAACTCCGACCAAAGCCCACCATGCCGTTGCCAAAGAATTCCTGGAATACGGCATTCACTGCCTGGTTGAAAAGCCATTCACCATCACCGTAGCCGAAGCAGATTCCCTGATCAAAACAGCCGCTGAAAAAAAACTCGTTCTTCAAGTCGGGCACATCGAACGATTCAACGCCGCGTTTAGCGCTACACAAAAGATCATCAAAAACCCGATATTTATCGAATGCCATCGTCTGAGCCCGTTTCCAAACCGCTCTCTTGACGTCGGCGCTGTGCTGGACATTATGATCCATGACATTGATATCGTAATCGGGCTTGTCGGCTCTCCTATCAAACGCATTGAATCCGTAGGCATTAATGTTTTAACACCGTTCGAAGATATCGCCAACGCGCGTATTACCTTTGCCAACGGATGCATCGCAAATCTCACCGCAAGCCGCATCTCAGATGAAGTTATGCGTAAAATCCGTATTTTTCAGGAAGGCGCTTATATCTCGCTTGATTATAAAGAAGCCAAAGCCTGTATATACCGTAAAACAGGACCCGCTATTTCTAAAGAAGACATCCCCATTGAAAAAGAACAGCCTCTGCAAAAAGAATTGGCCTCATTTCTAGAATGCGTAGCGCTTCACAAAGAACCCCTTGTATCAGGCCCCGTAGCGCGCGAAGCGCTTGCTGTTGCCTTAACTATCCAAGACCAAATATGGCAGCACAAAAAAAAGTAATTATTGTCTGCGGCGAACCATCCGGCGATGTCAATGCGGCACATCTGGCGAATGCACTCTATGCCGAAATTCCCGGCATCTCGATCATGGCTGTCGGAGGCCTTCATCTGCGTCAGGCGGGCGTAAAAATCATACACGATATCAAGGACCTCTCAGTCATCGGCCTTTTCGATGTCTTTAAAAAACTCCCCCTCTTCTTGAGCCTTAAAAACCTCATCCTTGAAACCATTGCATCAGAAAAACCGGACGCCATTATTCTTGTTGATTTCTCCGGCTTCAATCTTCGACTTGCCAAAGCGATTAATAAAAAAATACCTGTTATTTATTACACAAGCCCGCAAATCTGGGCATCCCGAACCGGCAGAGTACAAACTATAAAACGATGGGTCAACATGATGCTCGTCTTCTTTCCCTTTGAAGCCGATTTCTACAAAAAACATGGATTTGAGGCCAATTTTGTCGGGCATCCGCTCCTTGCAATAGTCAAACCGAGTCTCGACAAAAAAACCTTCCTGCATAATATCGGCCTTGACCCGCAAAAAACCACAATTGCCCTGCTTCCCGGATCGCGCAAATCTGAAATTACCGCTATCCTGCCGGTCATGCTCGATGCCGCGCGTCTCATTCAGCAACGGATTCCTGAAACGCAATTTGTGATTGCCCAGGCAACAAACATAGATGAGTATGTATACGAAGATATCCTTAAGAAAAAGGGAATGAATACTCTGATGGAAAAAGGCAGGGCATATGACTGCATCAATGCAAGCGAGCTTGTCTTAGTCGCTTCGGGAACCGCAACGCTGGAGACTGCGATCCTTGAAAAACCGCATGTGGTTATCTACAAGATGAATCTTTTGAATTATCTCCTCTACCGGCCTCAGGTAAAAATTCCGTACATCGGAATGGCCAATATTGTTGCAGGCAAAAGAATCGTCCCCGAATGTATCCAATTCAAAGCAACCGGAAGGAATATCGCGGATACCGCCTTAGCAATACTGCAGAATAATCAAACAAGGGAACGTATCCTTCAAGAACTCTCCGCAATGAAGTTGAAACTCGGGCAGCCCGGCGCCCCGCTCCGCGCTGCAAAAATAATTGCGAAATTTATTACCCCTTAGTTATTAGCTCATGGCTCATAGGTGATAGGCTAAATTCCGCCGGAGGCGGACTCGAAGTCTAATGTTTTCCCTATGACCTATCAGCTATGAACTACCAACTAAATTATTTGGATTTTTTTGCGACAGCAATCCGCTCATCAATCGGAGGATGATCGTAGAAGTACATTTTAATAAACCAGGATGGTTTTCGTTCGGAGAGATTCTGATCGGAGAGTTTTTCCATCATTGATACAAACGCATCAGGCGTTTGCGTAACTGATAATGCCATACGATCGGCGCTGCGCTCAAAACACCGGCTTATCCAATTACCAAACGGCTGCATGAAAATCCCGAGAATAGTTAAATACATAAAAATAACCGGCAACGCTGCCATATCCGATAACCGGCGCAAGCCAAAAAACTCAAGCACACCAAAACTCGTTACGGCAACCAGATAGAACGACGCCACTGTTGCCAACCCATTCACAACGATCAACTTGAGTAAATGCCACATCTTGTAATGGGCAAATTCATGCGCCAGAATCACCTCGATTTCTTCAGGCGTATATTTATTCCTGAGCGTATCCGCCAGAAGCACCCGCCTTGTCGAGCCCATACCGGTAAAAGCCGCATTCGCTTTTACGGTCTTCTTGCTGAAATCGATTTCAAAGACATCAACCAGCTTTACTCCCATACGCCCGGCAAGAGTTAAAATCCTTGTTTTTAATACCGCATCATCCATCTTCCTTGATTTAAAAAAAAGCGGAATGATAATAATCGGGGCAACTTTTGTCAATACAACACTGAATAGAATCCAGAAAATCGAAACATATATCCACCAGTTTTCCTGAAAATTGTTTACGATAAGAAAAAGCGCCTGCATAAGAATCACCAGGATCACAAAGGAAATAATCAGGCTTTTTCCCTGATCTTTGAGCCAATCATTGAACTTTTGCGTAGAAAGTTTAAAAGAATGTTCCAGAATAAAAGAACCGTAGAAAGAGAGGGGAAAGGTAAGGATACAATACCCGCCAAATGCAACACCCAGATACCAAATCAACGCTATCCAGGATGTTCCTGACCAGGAATTTGCCCGCGCTGCCAAAAGCGAGGAAAATCCCAGCCATTGGAATACAAATAAAAGGACAAGCAGATACACAGTATCAAAAAGAGCCAGCCGGTATTTGATACCTGAATACCGTCTGGCTCTTTCCTGAACTGATTGCTCGCCATTCGAGGAGAGCATGTGAACTATTTCGAAGGTTCTACGTTAATAAAGGTGCGGAATTTACCGTGCGGAGTCTTTTTCTTGGTAAAATACACTTTCCCGGCGCAGAGCGCAAACATCGTACCCATGCCTTTTACATTAGCCCCTGGCTTGTACGAGTTCATTGCCCTGGCAAGAATAGTCCCTGTTTTAACAGGCTGTCCTGCCGAAACCTTTAACGCTTCATCCTTCTTTGGAGTTGCTTTACCGCCAGCCATTGATATGCTCCTTGTAAAGCCTCAAGTATCGAGGCACATTTGTCTTGTCCCGTAAGAACAAGCTTTATACACTCTTTCAAACAACTCGGTACTATACCACAAAATTTTCTGAGGAGCAATACTTTTCCTGACCCTCAGACCTAAAGCAAAACCTCTTCTTCTTTCGAAGGGATATACGCATCAAGATTCATCCGGACCAAAAGACCCTGCAATATCTTGGTTTGCTCCTCTTCACCATGCACCAGAAAAATCCTTTTAAGAGGAAGGCATCGGGAAACAAATTCAAGAAGCTCATTTTGGTCCGCATGCCCAGAAAAAGAGTTAATAACCACAACTTCCGCGTTCAATTCATACTCAACGCCGAATATCCGCACAAAAGCAGACTGTTCAACAATCTTTCTGCCAAGCGTATCTTTTGCCATATACCCAACGACAAGAATAGTATTACGCGAATCGGTAATATTGTTTTTTAAATGGTGCAGGACTCTGCCGGATTCACACATCCCTGAACCCGCAATGATAATCATCGGCCGCTTATCCTCATTCAATCGCTTTGATTCATCCTGATTACGGATATAACGCAAATTTATGAATTCAAACGGATTATCAGCCTGTTCAATAGCCAGACGCGTTTTATCATTTAAATAATCGGGATGGAGTGAATACACTTCCGTAATATCGGTTGCCAGAGGGCTATCGACATAAACCGGCATCATAGGAATAGCCCGTTCCTTTAAAAGTTCGTTTAGAAAAAAAACAACTTCTTGCGTACGTTCAAGAGTAAACGCGGGGATAATAATTTTCCCTCGGCGGGCAACCGTACGGTTAATCGCTTCTTTAAGCTTATCTTTTGCTTCAATAATAGGCGCATGCAGTCTGCCGCCATAGGTACTTTCAAGAATAAGATAATCGAGTCCGTCGGGAATTAACGGATCGCTCAACAAGGGTAGATTTTTCCTGCCCAAGTCAACGGCATACCCCAGACGGATAGTGCGTTCGCCATCTTTAATTTCTAAAACGATGATTGCCGAGCCCAAAATATGCCCGGCATCAAAAAGAGTAACGAACATGTCGCGCGTAATACAAAAACGCTGGTTGTATGAAAGCGACCGGAAAATCTTAGTGGCACGTGATGCTTCTTTCTTGGTATACAACGGTTCGCGTAACGGTAACCCCAAACGCCTGTTTATTTTATTGACGTAACGGACATCTTCTTCCTGGATCTTTCCGGCGTCTTCAAGCATAAGCCGGGCAAGATCCCTGGTCGCAGAAGTTGTATACACTTTGCAACGCAGACCTTTTTTAATTAAACTCGGGATATTTCCGCAATGATCGACATGCGCATGAGATAACACCATCGCATTGATTGTGCGCGGATTAAAGGTGAACGTGGTATTAATCTTATGGGATTCATCGCGCCGGCCCTGGAAAAGTCCCGCATCGATAAGAACTTCCGATTTATCAGTCGTAACCAAATGGCTGGATCCGGTAACAGTTCGTACCCCGCCTAAAAAACGCAATTTAACCGGCATGCCTCCTGCCTTTCTGGCTGATGCCAACAGCTACAAGTATCATAAGAAGGAAATATAAGAAATTAATCAGTAACAACTGCTTGTTTTGCAAGAAAATCTTTACGAAAATACCGGGATCTTGATAAAACCCTTCCCCGACTTTATACAGGATATACTGCATCCAAAAAGTCTTCAAAGGAGTACCGAGAACAACCGCCAGCATATACCGCGGGAATGGGATCCCGGTCAATCCTACGCCCAGATCGAGGAAACGGTACGGTATGACCGGAGTTGCCCGCACAAGAAAAAGCCAGAAAAAGTTACACGAGCTTAAAGAGCGGTCAAAAGCGCTGTATCTGCCTTGCAGCGAACCTGCCACATACCCTCGCCCCATGAATCGACTCAGGTTGAAAAGTATGGCTGCGTTAATGTATTCGCCGATGCAAATCAAAACCGTACTTCCCGCAACATCAAAAAGTACCGCGCCGACGATCCAAAGCAAATCTTTTGCCAGAAGGAAAAAGAACGAAGATCCCACATACACAACCAGGAACGCCGGAACCGAATATACCGCGGGAACCGAACGCAACCAGCTAACCACGGGTTTAAGATCAGGTTTGAACCAGAATCCGGTAAGCCAGAGAACAACGATCAACAGGATAAAAAGCAAAAAACGGTTCTTACTGCGATCACCCATATGTGTATTATAGCGAAATTACGGGCAAATACAATAATTCAAAAACGATACGTGCCACACCGTCACCGCGTCACCGTACATGCTCTGTATCAGACGTGTGTTTCGTTGCCTGTCCGCCACGTATTGTGGCGGATGGCTTTAAAACCGACATAATCTTTAAGTTCAAATACTATGTATCGTAGGTGGAATAATAATACGGGGTATGGGCAAAAAATTCTGCGGCACAGGTATCCACAAGCTTGAAATCAGGGGTCAGATAAAAGGATTTACGAAGCGCGTACACCGCATCTTCTTTCATCTCCAGAATAGAGGCAAGTTGCCGGTCGCTAAAACCATATTCTTTTGCCTTGCGCAAAAGTTCCAGGGTAATGCTCCCTTTATGATCAACCAATTCCCGCTCGCAATCAATAATCTCTTGTATGTTATGCAAAAACCAGGGGTCGATACCCGTCATCTGACAAATCTTCTCAATACTGACCCCAACCCGTAATGCATCTCCAATATAAAATATACGCTCGGCATTCGGAACGCGTAACTTTTCATAGATCATATCAAGTATTCCATTGTCGGCTTTTATCGCAGCATAATTCTTAAAACAAATACTCTCAAGACCGTATTTTTTAATTTCAAGAGAACGCAATCCCTTTTGCAATGCCTCTTTAAAGGTGCGGCCGATAGACATTGCCTCGCCAACCGATTTCATGGAAACCGTTAATGTCTCATCAGCAGAAGGAAACTTCTCAAAGGTAAACCGCGGAATTTTTACCACGCAATAATCAATAGACGGCTCAAAACAGGCGGGTGTTTCTTTGGTAATATCATTGGAAATCTCATCAAGGGTAAACCCGACCGCCAGCTTTGCCGCAATTTTTGCGATAGGAAAACCAGTTGCCTTGGAAGCAAGGGCGGAACTACGCGAAACGCGCGGATTCATTTCAATAACAACCATGCGGCCATCGTGAGGATTAATACCAAATTGTATATTCGAGCCCCCGGTTTCAACGCCTATCTCCCGAATACAGGCAATTGCCGCATCCCGCATCTTCTGATACTCCCGGTCAGTCAGCGTCTGCGCCGGCGCCACCGTAATACTATCACCGGTATGTATACCCATCGGATCAAAGTTTTCAATGGAACAAATTATCACAACGTTGTCCTTTAAATCACGCATAACCTCAAGTTCATACTCTTTCCACCCGGCAACAGACTCCTCAATCAGAATTTCGCTGATCATGCTGGACTCAAGGCCATGTTTAGCAAGTACCCGGAACTCTTCGATATTATAGGCGATACTGCCACCCGTACCGCCAAGCGTAAAACTCGGACGGATAATCAGCGGGAAACCGATCTTTTCCGCAATAACGCAGGCCTGCTCCAAGGTATATGCCTGTCCGCTTTTCGGCAGATCAAGCCCGATTTTCTGCATTGCCTCTTTAAATAATTTCCGGTCTTCGCCTTTTTTAATTGCTTTTATATTTGCTCCAATGGTCTCAACCTTGAATTTTTTCAAAACACCCATTTCATGCAATGCCACCGCCGTATTCAACGCGGTTTGTCCGCCAAGAGTAGGTAACAGCGCGTCGGGCCGCTCGCGCTCAATAATTTTAGCGACAACTTCAGGAGTAATCGGTTCAATATACGTTCTATCAGCCATCTGAGGATCTGTCATGATGGTCGCAGGATTAGAATTAACCAAGATGACGTAAAAGCCTTCCTGACGGAGCACTTTGCATGCTTGCGTGCCTGAATAATCGAATTCACATGCCTGGCCGATAACAATCGGTCCCGCACCGATGATCATGATCTTATGGATATCTGTTCTTTTAGGCATAATGTTCGTAGTACTACCGTCTCTAGTCTATGGCTTATGGCCAATAGCAAAAACTCAACGGATACTAATCCAAAATTACGATGTTATAAATTAGGTTACAAGGTCACAGCTGATAGCTCATAGAAAAACTCAAAACTACGAGAGCCTGCCTCCGGCGGAACACAACCTATGACCTATCAACCATGAGCTGCGAGCTGCTTACTTTCTTCTCTTCCTCTGCGACATCATATCAACGAAATCCTGGAATAAATACCTGGCATCATGCGGCCCGGGAGCTGCTTCAGGATGAAATTGTGTCGAGAATATCGGCAATTTCTTGTGCCGGATCCCTTCAAGAGTATTATCATTTAAATTGATATGCGTGATCTCTATATCTTTTTTATTCAACGAATCTATATCCACGCAAAATCCATGATTCTGCACGGTAATGGCAACACGACCCGTTCTTAAATCCTTTACCGGATGATTACCGCCATGATGGCCGAATTTTAGTTTATACGTTTTGCCGCCAAAAGCCTGCCCGAGCATCTGTTGCCCAAGGCAAATCCCGAAAATAGGAAGTTTCTCAAGTAGTTTCTTTACCGTAGCAACCACATACCCGACTGCAGCAGGATCTCCGGGACCATTCGAAAGCATCAACCCATCCGGTTTAAGCGCAAGGATATCTTCCGCTGATGTGACAGCAGGCACCACATAAACCTTACACCCATGCGACGCTAAAAGGCGAAGCGTATTGTACTTAATACCGCAATCGAGAACAACAACTTTATAGGTACCCTCTTTATTCCACTCATAGGCTTGAGGGACAACGACTTCTTTGACTAAATCCCGGCCGACAAGACTCGGAACATTTCTTGCTTTTTGAAGAAGACTCTTCTCATCCAAATCGATCGTAGAAATAACACCATTCAGAGCACCCTGCTGGCGGAGCCGTAATGTTAAAGCCCGCGTATCAATACCTTCAATACCGATAATAGTATGCTGGTTGAGATAATCTCCCAAAGACTGCGTAGCCCGCCAATTACTGACAACTTTGCTGTATTCTTTAACCACAAACCCGTCAACAAAGGGCCGATACGATTCCACATCCTCGTTATTAACACCATAATTACCGATCAACGGATATGTCATGGTAACGATTTGACCTTTATATGAGGGATCCGTTATAATCTCCTGATATCCGGTCATACTGGTGTTAAAAACAACTTCACCGCGGGTTTCGCCGGCTGCGCCGAACGATCTCCCGCGGAACAAAGAACCGTCTTCTAAGACTAACCAAGCTTCCATATGTTTTTAAGCAACTAAAAAAATCCGGAAAGAGACTTTTACCATCAGTATCAAATGCACGCCGAGAATTCTTTCTTTAATGCATTATGGCGTCTGTTTCGACAACCCATTGCAAAGCATTTAGAACCACCGTGAGAGCCGCATGCACGGGATATTGCAAAATCGCGTTATTATAATACACAAACAAAGTCTTGTAAACAGATCAAATACACGGTTTATGCCTGAGCCGCACCGTTAATATCGACAGAAGCCCTGATAAAATTCCTAAAAAGCGGATGCGCATTATCAGGTTTCGATTTAAACTCAGGATGAAACTGAACCGCTACAAAAAATGGATGTTTTTTAAGTTCCACAATCTCAACAAGATTCTTTTTTACATACACTCCTGAGAAAACCAGCCCCCGTGCTTCCAGTTGTTTCCGATAGACATTATTAAATTCAAATCGATGCCGATGGCGTTCCTCGACGAATGTTTTGGCATAGGCGGCGTACGCCTGGGTACCGTGTTTAATCTTACAGGGATACGCACCAAGCCGCATCGTTCCCCCCATATCCCGGACGCCTTCTTGTTCAGCTAAAAGGCTGATAACGGGATGTTTTGTTTTTGGTTTGAATTCGGTTGAATTGGCGTCTTTAAAACCACAGACATGCCTGCTGAATTCAATAACCGCGCACTGCATCCCGAGGCAGATCCCGAAAAAAGGAATCCCGCGCTCCCGGGCATATTGTATTGCCTTGATCTTCCCTTCAATTCCCCGCATACCGAAACCGCCGGGAATAAGCACCCCCGCAATACCCTGCAACATCGTTCCAGCGCCCTTTTTCTCGATATCCTCGGAATCAATCTTTTCAATAATAACCCGCACTTCGTTTGCGATGCCTCCATGCATTAACGCCTCATAAATCGATTTATACGCGTCCTGCAACCCGATGTATTTGCCGACAACCGCGATGCGCACTTCCTGTCTTGAATGCAAAAACCGGTTGACGACATTCTTCTCCCATCCTTCTAAATCGGACGATTTACTGATCAACTTAAAATGGCTCAAGATAATTTCATCGAGGATCTGTTTTTTGAAAACCAGCGGTATCTGATAAATCGACTCCACATCAGGAGACTCGATTACCGCCTCTTTTCTCACATTACAAAAAAGCGATATCTTCTCTTTGATTTCATCGGAAAGCGGCATCTCCGTACGGCAGATTAAGATGTCCGGAAGAATACCGATTTCCCGCAACGTACCGACACTATGCTGTGTCGGTTTTGTTTTAATCTCACCGGCGACTTTAATATATGGAACAAGCGTTAAATGAATATACAGGACGTTTTCTCTTCCCACGTCAAGCCCGAACTGACGGGCAGCTTCCAAAAACGGCAAACTTTCGATATCACCAACCGTCCCGCCGATCTCCACCAGCACAACATCCGCCTTTGAAACTTCAGCAACTTTTTTAACCCGTTCTTTAATTTCATCAGTTATATGCGGAATAACCTGAATAGTTTTGCCAAGGTAATCGCCGCGCCGCTCACGGGAAATGACGGTATTATACACCTGCCCGGTTGTGGCATTATTGAATTTCGTCATCCGAGCACTCGTAAAACGTTCGTAATGGCCAAGGTCAAGATCAGTCTCGGCTCCGTCATCAGTCACATACACCTCGCCATGCTGATACGGATTCATAGTGCCGGGGTCAACGTTGATATACGGATCCAACTTCATGAGGGAAACCTTGAGCGAGCGGGACTCCAAAATCCGGGCGATCGATGCAGAAGCAATACCTTTACCTAAACTTGAAATAACGCCACCAGTAACAAAAATAAATTTTGTCATGGACATATCCTTTTTAAAGTACGGTTCATGCAATCAGTTTATACAACAAAAAAGGCGTTTTTTTTTAGTCTTCGAATTCGACTAAAAAAAACGCCTCGCTCGTCTTATAAACAATTCTTCTTTAACTATCCAAAAATACTATACCATAGTTTTCTGATATGTCAAATATTTTAACTTTGTTTACGGTACGCGTTGAACATCAAGCCCCGCAAACCAATGACAAAAACAAAGAGCCTCGCCACGTATAATGGCAAGGCTCTTTCCCCCTTCTCGTGCGGTAGAAAACTTACCAACTCAAGATATTTATTCTCAATCCCTCCTGAGGATTACGCACCGTATAGACAGGGTGCATCGTCGGTTTATCATACGGAGGCAAACCAAACGTCACCGCATCAATCGCGCCGGAACTTCCTCTCATAACACTCTCCGCTAATCCTCTAAAAAAGCCGATCGTCATACCGTAAAAAAGAGAATGTTCCTGGCTGTCCTGCGAAATCGTACGAGGCACATCAAGCCAAAATGTCGTCAAATTAATAATTCCTCCGCCCATTTTATCGGCCGGCGTATTAAAGTACGGCTGCGCCTTTGCTTCTTCGGCATTTTGCTGCTCAATTAACGTACGCGGCTTATTAATTTTAAGGTAGATAGTTTCATGATATGCCGCGGTTGCAGCAGCAATCGAAGGTTGGGCAGCAATTTCCTGTGTCATCTGCGCATAACCACACGCTGCAAAACCAAATACCACTGCCACCATTGCCACGAGAATTAGGGTATTTTTCATGCCACACCTCCCGAACACATTATGTTTCTGTTTAATAAGATCCCGCCGAGCCCTGCGTTAGACGGAGCCTCAATAAAAAACCCGCCTGGCAAAAAGGGCGGGTCATAAAAAAACCGTGAGGGATACTCACGGTCGAGATCCCTGCGGTAACGCAGCCAGCCCTTATGGCTCTGTCGCTTTGCTCCACCACAGTTTGTGGTGGATCCGCCATATAATTTATGGCGGAGCCCCAGGATTCCTCCTGGTTTGCCCTTTTCATCAGGTACAAACTTCCAAATTGTCAATTGCTCAATTTACACACCAACTATACCATATCCCCGGCTGATTTCAAGGGTAGCCGGCAAAAAATAACAGACTTTTTTCTACCTCATCTTAACATGCTTCCTGCCCGTTTTCGGTATAACTGCCGTGATTTCTCGAAGAAGTTTTTGTGTTATGACACCGCGGGTCCTGTCTTGGAGCATGCTTCGCACAAACGCTTATCCCGACCCAGCGTGTCGGAATTACGCTCGGATTCGGCCCTTGACTCTGGCCTATAAATTTATAGCGGGCAAACCACGCCCGCTCCGGGCCTCACACGAAGACAGAACTCTTGTATTTAGACTGAAGTCCTTTTGAGTGTAGCAAAAAGGGAATGGCTCAACGAACAAACCATTCCCTCTTTGTTCAACAACTATTATTTTCCAAAAAGGATTTTCTCAGCCTCTTTGCGATATGCATCCATAACATACGGAATACCTGAAACTTCTTCGGCTTCTTTGGTAAGGCTCATCAAATCAGCGCGTGAAATCGTGCTCAATTTGAAATTACGTGAACCTGCCATTAATTGCTGAAGCCCGATTTTAATCCGCTGGCTGAAGGTATAAATCCCGACAGCGCCCAGCGGAATATCTTTCATATCTTTGCCGTACTTTTCCGAAAGTTCCTCATAACAAACAAAGATCTCCTCGGGTTTCATCCCGTATTCAGCGACATTCGGCGGAAGTTTATTTTCCTTGATCCACTCCCCTATATTTTTTCCGACGAAACCGGGAATCATCAATGCCCGCCCCATACAGACTGCCTTAACAAACGGGGCCCCCATTGCAAGAGCTTTGAAAACATGATCTTCAAGGGAAAATCCACCGGCCATGGCAATATCAGGAATGCGCATCTTCTTTTTAGCCATCTTCTCGCAAAATTCATAGGTCAAGGCCTCCAGATAGAACGTCGGCGTCCCCCATTCCTGCATCATCCGCCAGGGAGACATTCCGGTACCACCTGGCGCACCATCAACGGTCAAAAGATCAATCTTTGCGGCAGAGGCGAATTTTAAAGCTTGTGCCAACTCAACCATGGAATAAGCGCCTGTTTTGAGCGTAATACGCTTAAAACCTATTTCACGAAGACGCTTGATCTCCTTCATAAAACCCTCTTCTGAAACAAACCCAAGACGTGAATGACGTTCAAATTCCCGGATAGCGCCTGCCTTATATGCTTCCTGGGTAGCTTTCAACGTCGGATCAGGAGTAACGATATATCCGCGGCGTTTAAGCTCAATAGCGCGATCTAAATCCTTAACTTTAATTTCACCGCCAATACACTTGGCACCTTGTCCCCACTTTAATTCAATAGTGTCAAGCGTGTGCTTCTTGAAAACATATTCGGCAACCCCTAAACGTGTATCTTCGACATTCATCTGAACAAGAATTTCGCCATATCCCTGGTAAAACCTCTTATAAAGCTCAATACGGCGATCCATATCAGGAGATAATGCAATTTTCCCGTTCTTATCCCGCTCAAGTTTCGGATCAATACCACAGACGTTTTCTCCGCACACAATAGTAACGCCTGAAATAGCCGCACCTATGGCAAAATGCTCCCAATTCTTCCGGGCAATTTCAGTAGAACCTAATGCGCCGGTAAAAATGGGTAACTTCATCTTTACCTTCTTATCCCAACCATATTCGGTTTCGGTATCAACAGAAGGAAAAATTGCCGTATCAGGACCTCCATCAACGCCTTTGGGAAGGCCTTTTGCGCCCTGGGCGTAACCCTGAATATTCAAGTGAGAATAATCAACGGGATAATCCTTATCACCACCGGCGGTAATTTCACCGAACGGACCAGGATAAATAACTTCTCTGCCGCGAAAAGAAGATTTAAAAACTTCGCAGTTCCCTCTGCAGGATTCAAGGCAACGCGAACAAAGCCCTGAACAAGGAACCACATTTTTGGAACGGTTGAAGGTGCGCGAGGCGTCATTGCCTCCCGGTGTACGAAGATTCATATCCTTCTCCTTTCTTCTGGTTGTTAAATAATCATTATGTGCATTATTTTTAATCAAGAAGCGCCAAAAAAAAACGACCCCTGCTCATATAGCAGACGCCGTTGTCTTCTATACTACCATGAAGTAACCGTATGATTGTTAGCATAGCATACCGTCTTTTCGCGTCAAGGGAAAAACCGATTTTTTCTTGTTTAATGGGGAACCTTCACGTACGATCGCAAACCGCTTCATGCACGGCTTTTATAAATGCGACAAATAAACAATAATAGCCGCTGCCGCCTTTTTAGCCATTCCCATCGCCTCAATAACCGTCCCCTCTCCTCCAACAATATCTCCTCCCGCAAAAACTCCCTTCATGGAAGTTTCCATTGTCTCGGGATTCACTGTAACATCGCCGTATTTATCTGTCTCAAGCTGCGGGGTGACACTCGTAAGTATCCTGTTGGCGCCCAAGCCTACTGCTATAACCGCAAGATCGCATTCAATAGTAAAGGTGCTTCCCGGAACAACGACCGGCCTGCGCCGGCCGCTGGCGTCAGGCTCTCCTAATTCACAACGGGATGCACGCAGTCGAGTAACAAAACCCGTATCATCACCAATAAATTCCTCGGGTTTTACCAGCATTGCAAATGTAACGCCTTCTTCTTTAGCATGCTCTATCTCAAGCCTGCGCGCCGGCATTTCCAATTCGGTGCGCCGATAGGCAACAGTTGTATCCGGTGCTATGCCGCCGGCATGCTGCAGCCGTATAGCCACGCGGGCCGCATCCATGGCGGTATTGCCTCCTCCGATGACCACAACATGCTTGCCTATATTAACAGGCGTATGATGTTTTGGAAAATCATTCGCTGACATCAAATTGACCCTCGTCAAGAATTCGTTCGCGGAATAAATATTGCAGAGATTTTCACCGGGTATACCCAAGAATGACGGAATCCCCGCACCTAATCCCAAAAAAACTGCGGAATACCCGTCCGCAAAAAGTTCTTCAATAGTTTGTGCTTTGCCAACAATAAAATTAGTCTGTATCTCAACGCCCAGCTTCTTTAAAAGATTGATTTCAAAATCCAAAACGTCTCTCGGAAGCCTGAATGACGGAATACCGTAGCGCAGGACTCCGCCGGTTTTATGCAGCCCCTCAAAAACTGTCACCTGAATGCCCGATCTGGCAAGTTCTCCGGCGCAACACAACCCTGCCGGACCAGACCCCACCACCGCGACTTTATATCGTGCAAGCCGTGCCGCCCCTGCCATCGTGGCAATAAGACCCCCGTGCGCGCCATAGTCGCCGATAAATCTTTCCAGGAAATTAATATTAATCGACTCATGCGAAGCAAAGGGCTCCCCCTTTTTAGTAAACACACACGCCTTGCGGCACTGATACTCCGCAGGGCAAACCCTTCCGCATATCGAAGGAAAGTTGTTTTTTTCTCGAATGGTGGCATACGCGGCATCATAATTTTTTTTCTTGATCCACCCGATAAAAGTCTTGATATCAATACCAACCGGACAACCACCGATGCATGTGGGATTCTTGCATTGAATGCACCGGGATGCCTCTTCCAAAGCATCCTGCTCCAAATAACCCATGATGACTTCTTCAAAATCCTTCACCCTTGAGCCACCCGTACGTTCCCGTGGATGAACCGGTTGCTTTTTCATACTATACCCCGTATAGATTATTAAGCCGGCAGATATGTTTTTCTTTGTCGGCATACACGCTGTTGCGCTTCATCAACTCCTGCCAGTCAATTTCGTCGGCCTGGAATTCCGGCCCGTCAACACAGCTGAATTTAACTTTACCTGCCACGCTCACCCGACAGCAGCCGCACATACCTGTCCCGTCCACCATAAGCGCATTCAGAGAAACCAACGTACGCACTCCCCGTTCTTTGGTCACCTGAGCAACCGCGCGCATCATCGGCAGGGGACCCACCGCATAAACAAGGGCAGGCAATTCTTTTTTCAACAATTCCTGAAGCGCCTCAGTAACAAACCCCTTACGACCGCACGATCCATCATCAGACATAACCACGAGACTATCACAAATCAGACGCATCTCCTGTTCCAAAATTAAAAGCGCCTTACTGCGCGATCCGATAATAGCGGTAACATCATTGCCGGCTTCTTTCATTGCCTGAGCAACCGGGTATATCTCGGCTATACCAACCCCGCCTCCTACCAGAATGACCTTACCGTATTTTTTGATCTCAGTAGGATGGCCTAAAGGTCCAACCACAGAATAAAGAGAATCGCCCTTATTAACGTGCGCCAAAAGCTTCGTCGTAAACCCCGAAGCTTGCACAATCAATACGATAGATCCCTTACTGGCATCAGCCTGTACAACAGTCAGAGGAATACGTTCTCCCTCTTCCTTCACCATAAGCACCACAAACTGCCCTGCCTTAGCTTTAGCGGCAATATACGGCGATTGAATGGTTACTTGAACAATATTTTCAGCAAGTACTTTCTTATCCAGAACTTTCATATCCTCCCGACTTTCCGGATCACTCCTTATTACGCACCACGTATTCAATAAATTCCAACACGTAAAAAAACAAAAAAGACGCCTGCCCACATGCCAGACGTCATCATCTTCTATCCCGCCATTAAGTAACCATTATATTTTTTAGCATAGCATACCGTCTTTTCGTGTCAAGTAAAGAAAGCGAAAAATACGTTTACTATGGTGCCTTCCGCTGATAAAACCCAACAAGTTCATCTTTGGCAAGGATATGACCGCTCATAGCAGATTCCAAATCCTTTTTATGAACACCTTCAGGAAGCAAAATCGCAGCATCAAGAGCATAGATGGTAAAAATATACCGGTGTTTACCTCGCGGAGGACAGGGCCCGCCATAATCAAATTTCCCGAAATCATTTATTCCCTGCTTTCCGGGAACACTATTTTCAGAGATAGTTTCTGTTACGGGGATATTATAGACAACCCAATGGATAAACATGCCGCTTGGCGCATCAGGATCAGTAACCACCAATGCCAGTTCTTGAGCAGCCGCAGGAATATCTTGGATATTCAAAGCAGGATTAATATCTTCTCCTTCACAGGTGAAACGGATAGGGATTGCACCGTGCGACTCAAACGAAGGACTTGAAATTTTCATCGTATGATCTCCTGCGTGCGCACCAGTAACTGTGCAAAACAATACGCCCGCAAAAACCAAAAACTTCTTCATAGCCTGCTCAGCGCCTTTACAAAAGAATCAACTTTCCCGTTAAACGTTCCTGTCGCTACTTCCCTGCTGGTAAGGACAAGCTCTGCCAGCGCAGATGCACCTGCCAAACCAGCCATTTCACGCAAAGTCTTTTCTCCAGAACACCCTCCTGTTGTGCAGAAAAACGCTCGTGCCTTACATCTACTTTTATTGACCTCGATATACGCACGCACGGCGCAGCTCATAGTAAAAGCCCAAACCGGTGTACCTATAATTACCAGATCATAGGAAGCGGGATCTTTGTGCGGAGAATTAATCTGAGCGGGGATTTTATCAAACGCTTCTTTCCCTGCCCTCAAAAAACCCGCAAACCCTTTTCTATCCGCGCAATCAATAATCTCTTCAGTATCTGCGCCTAAACGTTCTGCAATCGCCTGCCCGATTGTACGCGTAAGCCCGGTACGGGAATAATAAACAACAAGTATCTTTGCCATATTTAGATTTCCACTTCCACCCGTAATTCCGTATAAACATCATTATTGATATTAAATTTACCGCGGCTATCGCCATATTTTAAATACCTCTGAAAAACATACCCGGAAGAAAGTGACGCCTGCAGATGCTTATTAACTGCGTACTTCAAGCCTGCTCCACAACGATTTTCGCGATAGCGCAAAACCTGTCCCTGGACATCGTCTTTTTTTACCTCAAACTCCTGATCGGCAAATCCCATTTCGCCAAAAAGAGTAATTTTGCCGTTCAACGCGTATTGAACGTTTGGCCGTGGCGCAACTAAATTGAATGTCCAGGTATTATTCGGTTTATAGATAAACCCGATGATCGGGAAAAATCTATCCTCATAATCAGCATATACCGCAACACCACCTATAAGCGTCAATTGGTCATTGGGCTGGTGAATCGCATAGATATGCACGGGGATACGGAATGCCGATGAATGCATATCCCAATCATCGGTATTCATAGAAGGCATAACACGCAGACGAAGATATGTCTTGTCAACGTTGAAAAACGGCAGTGTTGCCTCAACTCCAACACTTTGACTGGTAAGGTGCGCCGGTAAGGAGTTTGCCGTAAGGCCGCTTTCTTCTATATTTATATACTCATTGCTATATGACAGAACAACCGGCATTTTTCCAAAAGCTTTGAACTCATAGTCATATTCCGACTCCGATTGAAGAATGGAAACCTTCCCGTTTTGCGCTTTTAAAGAACGCGAAGGCAAATACCGGACAAACACTGCGGCCTTCTGATGCACACCCTCCGGCTGCTCTTCAACACCCCGGTCCAGCCCTTCACTCAACTGTTCAACTGAATCAGGAGAAACTTCTTTTTGAGCAACCTGTTTTTCCGCCGCCTGAGCATATGAAAAAAACACGGTGCATATCAGTACGGCTCCCATCCGATAACTACGATTCATCTGCCAACCTCCTCTTCTCAAGTATTGCCCGCCGCACCGTTGCCGAATACCTGCCTATACGCAATCGACTCAGGCAAATCGTTAATAAAAACGTACGGATAAAAAAAAGAAAGCAACGCGTAAAAAATAGACCGTGGTATTGAAGAACGTGGCTGCGGAAATCATACCGGGCATGACCGTATCCGGCACTCTCGACATACAACAAACAATACATTCTGCAATACGCTACGTACGAGATATTTTCAAAACCTTGTATCGCAACAACCCCGCAGGTACCGGAATAGAAACCTCTTCGCCTTCTTTATGATGCAGGAGTGCGGAGCCAATAGGGGAGGTTACCGAAATCTTGTTCTGTTCATAATCTGCTTCTAACTCAGCAACCAAGGTGTACTGCATCTCTTCGTCCGTATCGCAATCCCTTAAATGCACGGTTGCTCCAATCAATATTTCATCGTGGGGGATTGAATCGTCGAGGATGCGCGCATGCGCAAGTTTTTCTTCCAGCTCAGCAATATTCTTTTCATTCATTCCTTGCGCATCTTTTGCCGCGTCATATTCGGCATTCTCGGAAATATCACCATGGGCGCGGGCCTCGCCGATCGCCCTTGAAATTTCCCGTCGTTTGGTGGTTTTCAAATACTCCAGTTCTTGTGTTAATCGTTCATGGCCTTCTTTTGTCAGATAAATCTCATTCATGAAAAACTCCTTTTACGACAATTCAGACTCTATTTTCTTTACAAGACTTTCTATTTCTTTTATTACTGGGAAAGGAAGCAACTTTGCTTCTTCAGCTTCAAGCCGCAGCGATTTCATAACCCCAACGAGACGGCGAACCAGCGCAAATCTCTTTTTTTCATGCGCTTCTTCAGGCTCAAGCTCCTGCCGTTGACGAATAAGTGATGTGAGATCTTTTTTAACCGCAGAAACATCCCTGCCCTTTTCAAAAAGCTCTTTTTTGAGCGTGTTATAATCGCCTTGATCTAGTATTTTCTTGGCTTTTGCCGTACGCAGAACATCAACTGCTTCATACGTCGGAACTGTTGCGGCCTCGGCAGTCTCGGAATACTCCTTACTCAAAAGCGCGGGCTCTTCTTTTTCCAGGAAATAATACGAACGGAGCAGCTTCATGGCAGTTTGTTTACGAACACCGATCTCTTTTGCCGTATAGATATCAAACGTGCTATACCCCCACTCTTTATACAACTTATCTTTATACACCGTATATAACGCCCTTCCCAAATCTATCCAGGAAGATTTAAAGTTTTTCGTGTTTTCAAGTATCTGATAGCGCAGCGAATGCTCATCCAGCTGCTGCATACGCTCTTCAAGATTCTTAAGGGACTTATTCTGTGCGGCTTCCATAAGACAATGCTCCGATTTTTAAGATTTAATATGAATAGGCGTTCAACACATACTGTTGAACCATGCGGTGAGTGTTGAAAAATGAAGCGTTAATGGCAATACAATTACGCATAATATCAATCCAGTGATCGCGATTATGATAATACTCCGGGATAACCGATTTTTCCAATTTATCGTAGAGACTTATCGCATCCCGTTCGTCGCTTGAGGCAACCTCGCCAATACCACCAATTGACCATCCGGTCAAATCTTCTATACAACCTTCAATCCACCATCCGTCGAGTATACTCAACGAAGGGATACCGTTATGCGCGGCTTTCATGCCTGACGTGCCGCTTGCTTCCTGCGGGCGGCGCGGCGTGTTCAACCAGACATCGACCCCGGAAACAAGTATTTTTGCCAGATCAACGTTATAATTCTCCAGGTACACGACCTTGACGCTATCGCCAAGCTGCCCTGCAACCGAATAGATTTTCTTTATAAGTTCCTTGCCGTTCCAATCCTTGGGATGGGCCTTGCCGGCAAAAACAAACTGTATTTTCCCTACCGTGCGGCATATAGAACAGAGACGATCAATATCGCGGAACAACAAATCGGCCCGTTTATACGCAGTTGATCGGCGGGCAAATCCGATAGTAAGCACATCCGGTTCAAAGGTAACACCTTTTTTCTCGGCCAGATACCGTATCAGAGCGCTTTTACCGGTCTGATGCGCCTGCCAAATCTCATCTTTGGGAATACTTAAAGCATAGCGAAAAGCAAAGTTATCATTAATCCAACCCGGGATATACGTATCAAAAAGTTTCTTGAAACTCTCCGAAACCCAGGTTGCCGAATGAATCCCGTTGGTAATAAAATCGATATGGTAACCCGGAAACATTTCCCGGGAGACTTTGCCATGTTCTTTAGCGACTCCATTAATGTAGTCGCTCAGATTAAGCGCCAACAATGTCATATTCAATTTATCCCGGCCGCCTAATTCCTTCAACACATCAAACGGGATAAAATCACCGAGCAATTGATGGACCAAATCATAGAAAAACTGGTCGTGGCCTGCCGGAACCGGTGTGTGCGTCGTAAAAACGCACATCCGCCTGACAGTTTCCACATCCCAATCCGCTCCTTCTTGCGATATGCGTATCTGCCGCAACAACTCGAGCGTCAGAAGGCTTGCGTGCCCTTCATTCATATGGTAACGGGCAATATTGTCGAAACCGAGTTCTTTTAACATGCGCACACCGCCAATGCCAAGGATAATTTCCTGGGCAAGACGGTATCGATCGTCATCCCCATACAAACGATGCGTCAAACTGCAATCAAAAGGAGAATTGCCTTCGAAATCCGTATCAAGAAAAATAACCGGAACAAAATAGCCGCCCGCGCCGTTAACCGTATACATCCAGGCCTGAACAACAACAGTCCTGTTTTCAATAGTCACGGTAATGCGTTCCGGCAAAAGTGTCATGTGTTCGTCGGGACGCCATTGACAGGGATGCTCCGTCTGAAGTCCTTGCGCGTCAAGTTTCTGATCAAAATATCCATCCCTGTACAGCAACGTTACGGCAACTAAGGGAACATTCAAATCGGCGCAGGATTTGATCGTATCGCCGGCAAGAATCCCCAGACCGCCGCTATACGTGGGAACTTTTGCGTCGAGACCGACTTCCATGGAGAAATAGGCAATCCGCCGATCTTCTTTACGGCGTTTGCGCATATATCGTTGTGTATAACTATCCGGTTTAATCATAGGTTTACCTGTTGCGAATTATTGTAGCATAACAAAACAACTATGCAATGGTTTTAGCCCGGGTACTAAGCCAATCGAGAATATCACTGATAACACGCTCTTTCTGCGGTTCATTCAAAAGTTCATGATAGAACCCTTCGTAATACCGGATACTTTTATCGGGCGAACCCGCTTGTTGATACAGTAAACGGCTGCCTTCAATGCTGGCAAGCTTATCTTCAGTCCCATGCACAATAAAAAGCGGATATGTGAGTTTTGATAATAACGGGGTTATCTCCTGCTGGGAGCGAAGCAATTTTTGAGCTGCAGCAGCGGGAAAACCACCGCGGTAACAAAATGGATCACTCGTAAATGCAGAAACAACCGCGGGGTCCCGCGATAAAAAACGGGGATTCAAAGGATCAACTTTCAATTGAGGGAACAATTTTGCTGCGATTCCGGCAAAAGCAACTGCCAGAGGAGAAACAGAAGCATACAGTTTTAATGCGGGAGAACATAAAACGAATCCCGAGACATACGACGGGGCATAGGTGAGCGCATACATGATCGCGATAACACCCCCTACGCTATGAGCGATAACAAACAGCGGTTTTGCCTGTTCCTGTCTGCTGGCATACAAAATAACATCGTGCGCATCCCGCACAAAATCGGAGAAATTATGAATGCTCGCGCGTTCTCCGTCTGAGCGGCCATGCCCGCGCAAATCAAAAGCATAGACGTTATATCCGTTTTGCACAAATGCCGCAGCCGTATCCCGATACCTGCCGCTATGTTCAAAACTGCCGTGAATGAACACGAGCGTCGCGCGCGCAGACGCTTCAGACTTCCAGGATTGACCGAACAGCGTCAACTTATCAAATGTTTCAAGAGAGAACTCTTCGTGTCGCATACGCCTGTCTTAAACGCCTTTGCAGAAAGAATAAACCGAATTAGATAGCGGGCAACGATGTCTCACCCATAAGATACATATCTATATTATACGCGGCTTTACGGCCTTCTGCAACTGCCCAGACAATAAGCGACTGCCCGCGGCGCATATCACCCGCAGCAAACACACCTTTTCGCGAAGTAGAAAAAGAGGAATCGGTCAAAACATTCCCCCGTTTATCAAGTTCAACGCCGAGTTCTTTAATTAAACCATTGTGTTCCGGATGAAGAAAACCAACGGCCAATAAAACCAGATCAGCTTCAATCTCGAATTCAGACCCCGCAATTTCTCTCATTGCAGGCATGCCTTTTGCATCTTTACCGGAAAAATCAACCTGCGCACAAAGAATTTTTTTGACCTGGCCGCCTTCGGCAATAAAACGTTTTGTCAAAATCGACCATTTACGGTCACTCCCCTCTTCATGGCTTGTGGAAGTCTTTAAAATCATCGGATATTTCGGCCAGGGAAAATCGCAGGTACGGCACTCAGCAGGTTTTGGAAGGACTTCTATCTGCACGACACAGGCAGCGCCTTGCCTATTGGCCGTGCCGACGCAATCAGCGCCCGTATCCCCGCCGCCGATAACCAGCACTTTCTTGCCTTTGGCATCGATACGTTCCGCAACAGGAATATTCTCTCCTGCAACGCGCCTGTTAGACTGAACCAAATACTCCATAGCAAAATGAATACCTTTTGCATCGCGGCCGGGAATCGCAAGGTCACGCGGCTGCCGGGAACCACCGGCAATGCAAATCGCGTCAAAATTCTTCTGTAAATCGGCAACCGCATAATCAACTCCGACATTAATTCCCGTCTTAAAAATAATCCCCTGCTCGTGCAGGATATCAAGACGCCTGTCGAGAATATGTTTTTCAAGTTTAAAGTCCGGGATACCATAGCGCAAAATACCTCCCGGTTTCTCATCACGCTCAAAAAGAGTCACCGTATGCCCTGCTTTATTCAGTTGATCAGCGCAGGCAAGCCCGGAAGGCCCGGAACCAATCACCGCAACTTTTTTCCCCGTTCTTTTTTGAGGCAGTTGCGCCTTAATAATCCCCTTTTTAAATGCATACTCAATAATAGCAAGTTCATTTTCACGTATAGTAACCGGATCATCCGTTAACCCCAATACGCAAGAATATTCGCAGAGTGCCGGACAAAGCCTGCCGGTAATTTCAGGCAGGTTATTCGTGGCATTTAAAAGACCGAATGCTTTCTCCCATTGCTCTCCAAACATGGAATCATTCCACTCAGGGATATAATTGCCAATCGGACAACCCCAATGACAAAAGGGCGTGCCGCAATCCATACAGCGGCGTGCCTGTTCGCGGGAATCCTCCTCAGCCCGCATAACAGTAACGTCATGAAAATCCTTTACACGCTCACACACCGGGCGATATTCGATTTTTCTGCGTTTTGCCTTTAAAAATCCGCGTGGATCTGACATTGTCTTCTACTCTCCCAAAACCCCTACGTTAGTTCATAGTTCATGGTTCAAAGTTCATAGATTGAGTTTCGCCGGAGGCGAATACACATTCAAAAACTTTATTTTTAAACCATCAAGCCGTTGCTAACGGAATACATTCTATGAACAATGAACTATGAACCTTGAACTAAACTACCCGTCAGACGGCTCAACCAAGTCCATCTTCTCTTCCAGCTTCTTTTGTTCAAGAATCCTTTTGTATTCAAGCGGCATGACCTTTACGAATTTCTTCCCCTGCTTGGAGAAGTCATCCATTATTGCCTGGGCAACAGAACTTGCCGTATATTTATGATGTTCGAAAAGAAGATTCCTGATATCCGTAAGATCCTCATCGAGAGGAGTCTCAAGCATCACCATCTCCATATTACACTTATCTTTAAATGTACCGTCGTTATCATAAACATAGGCAACGCCACCGGACATGCCAGCCGCAAAGTTTCTGCCGGTTTTACCCAAAACCACGACAATACCGCCGGTCATATATTCACACCCATGATCGCCAACACCTTCAACAACAGTCAAGAGGCCGGAGTTACGGATACAAAAACGCTCACCCGCGACACCACGAATAAACGCCTCGCCCTTAATGGCGCCGTAAAAAGTAGTATTACCGATAATGCTGTTTTCTTCCGGTTTATACCCGGCTTTTTTGTCGGGATAAACGATAATCTTGCCGCCGGAAATACCTTTTCCCACATAATCATTGCACATCCCTTCAAGTTCAAAGGTAACCCCTTGTGCAAGAAAGGCGCCGAAACTCTGGCCCGCCACCCCTTTAAATTTACAATAAATGGTATCTTCGGAAAGCGCCTCTTCTCCAAAACGCTTGCAGACTTCACCACTTAACATGGCACCGGTTGTCCTATTGACATTCGAAATCGGCAATTCAATAGTAACCGGTTTTGCCTCAGTCAAAGCGACTTTGGCACGCTCAATCAGGGTTCGGTCAAGAACTGAGTCAAGACCATGATCCTGATGTTGCGTACAACGTCTGTCCACTGTTGCGGGAACTTCCGGTTTGTACAAAATACGGGAAAAATCTATGCCACCGGCTTTTGCCGGAACAATCGCGGAGTTAACTTCCAGAAGATCAGTACGGCCAACCAGATCATCAACACTACGGATACCAAGCCCGGCCATAATTTCACGCAATTCTTCAGTTACAAAACGCATATAATGCGCCACATATTCAGGCTTCCCGCGAAAACGTTTTTCTAGAATTTCATCCTGCGTTGCAACACCGACAGAACAGTTGTTCAAATGACAATGCCGCAGCATAACGCACCCGGAAACAATAAGTGCTGCGGTGCAAAAACCAAATTCCTCGGCGCCCAGCATCGCGGCAATTGCGCAATCACGGCCTGTCCTCATCTGACCATCCGTCTGTAAACGAACGCGGCTACGCAAATCATTCAACACAAGTGTCTGATGTGTCTCGGAAATCCCCAATTCCCATGGCAAACCGGCATGTTTAATAGAACTTAACGGCGAAGCGCCTGTCCCTCCGTCAAAACCGGAAATAAGGATCATATCCGCATGCCCTTTGGCAACACCGGCAGCAACCGTTCCAACGCCGATCTCAGAAACAAGTTTCACGCTGATGCGCGCGCCAGGATTGACATTCTTCAAATCAAAAATAAGTTGCGCCAAATCTTCAATGGAATAAATATCGTGATGCGGAGGAGGAGAAATAAGCGTAACTCCGGGGGTGGTATAGCGCGTCTTGGCAATAATAGCGCTCACCTTATGTCCGGGAAGCTGCCCCCCTTCTCCGGGCTTTGCACCTTGCGCAATTTTTATCTGGATTTCATCGGCATGTACCAAATAATTAGCCGTCACCCCGAACCGGCCTGAGGCAACCTGCTTCACCGCACTGCGTTTTGATTCACCGTTGGTAAGCGGAATAAACCGTGCGGGATCTTCGCCACCCTCGCCGGTATTTGATTTCCCGCCCAATCTATTCATAGCAAGCGCCAAATTCTCATGGGCTCCGCGGGAAATAGAACCAAAACTCATAGCACCGGTAACAAAGCGTTTTACAATGCTTTCAACCGGCTCAACTTCAGTTATAGAAATAGGCTTTGTTTCTTTGAACTGCAAAAGGCTGCGCAAAGTCGCCGGATTTTTTGCTTGGTTATTGATCAACGACGCAAATTCCTTATATTTCTTGTAATCGTGGCGCCACACAGCGTCCTGCAAGGCTGCGATCGTATCAGGATTCCAAAGATGGAACTCGCCGTCTTTTTTCCATTGATAGACGCCTCCGGAAATAAGCATCGGCGCATCAACGGGACGCGCAGGATACGCACTCTGATGACGCGCAATAGTTTCTTGCGCTATTCCTTTAACATCCAACCCGCCGATCCGAGAAACCGTGCCCGTGAAACAATCATCAATAACCGACGGGTGCAAGCCTAATGCCTCATAAATCTGAGCACCGCGATAACTCTGCAAAGTTGAAATCCCCATTTTAGAGAGAACTTTCATAATTCCCTTATCAACGGCTTTTATATAATTTTTTATCGCAGTCTTGCCATCAAGCGTCAGAAGATTATCGTGAATCATATACTCCAGCGCCTCATACGCCAAATACGGATTCACGCAGTCAACGCCATACCCGAAAAGAACCGTAAAGTGGTGCACTTCACGCGGCTCACCGCTTTCAAGAAGAATGCCGATTTGCGTACGAAGGGCATTCCGGACCAGATGATGATGCACGGCACCTACCGCCAAAAGTGCCGGAAGCGCCGCATGATCCTTATCAACACCACGGTCGCTCAATATAATAAAGGTATACCCTTCCCGAATAGCATCCTGTGCCTCTATACGTATCAGATCAAGTGTTTTGACAAAATCATCCGCGGAACCAGCCTTAAAAAGCGTCGCAATAGTTTTGGTTTTAAAACCAGCTGTCTTTATAGAACGGATCTTCTGGAGTTCTTCGTTCGTGAGAATCGGATGCTTGACGAGCAACTTATGACAATGTTCTTTGGTCTCTTCAAGAAGGTTCTTTTCCGGTCCAATATAACTTTGCAGGCTCATAACCAGCTCTTCACGAATCGGATCAATGGCCGGATTGGTAACCTGGGCAAACAGCTGCTGAAAATAACTGAACAAAACCTGCGGCTGTTTCGAGAGTACCGCATGCGGCGTGTCAGACCCCATGGAACCAACCGGTTCCTGTCCGGTTTCAGCCATCGGTTTCATAAGCACTTTCAAATCTTCACGGCTATAACCAAACGCCTTCATCGAAACAACAATATTATCGGATTTCTTGGCTGAAACCTTGACATCGGGCAGACTTTCCAGCTCAAGCAAATTCTCATGAAGCCATGCCCCATACGGTTTTGCAGAAGAAACGCTTTTCTTAATCTCTGAATCCTGAATAATACGGCCTTCCTCGGTATCAATGAAAAATATTTTCCCCGGCTCAAGACGTGTGGAGAACGCAATATCCTTGGCGGGAATATCAAGGACACCGACTTCGGATGCCATCACGACAAAATCATTTTTGGTTACGATAATACGGGCAGGGCGGAGGCCGTTGCGGTCAAGGAGCGCGCCTATTCGCGTACCATCGGTTACCGCAAGCGCTGCCGGGCCATCCCACGGTTCCATAAGACAGGATTGATACTGGTAAAAATCACGCAATTTCGGATCAAGATGTTTATGCTGCTCCCAGGCTCCCGGAACAAGCATCATGAGCGCCTGATCAAGCGGCCGGCCCGATAAAACAATAAGTTCCAGAACATTATCAAGGGTAGCGGAATCACTGCCTCCCGGGACAACGATAGGATAAATATTTTTAATATCATCCCCGAATACGCCGGTCTTTAAGAGGCCTTCCCGTGCGCGCAACCAATTAATATTACCGCGCAGCGTATTTATTTCTCCGTTATGCGCCAGGAAACGAAACGGCTGGGCAAGATCCCAGGTCGGGAATGTATTCGTGCTATAGCGTGAATGCACCAAAGCCAAAGCGCTTTTGATATTTGCATCTTTCAGGTCGAGGAAAAAATTCCCGACCTGATCTGTCATCAGAAGCCCTTTATACGAGAATGTCCGGCACGATAAATTTGTAATATAAAAAAATGTTTTTTGTCTCAGATCGGAAGAACGAATGGTATTTTCTACTTTTTTGCGGATACAATACAGCGTACGTTCAAAATCAATGGTCCCTGACTTTTTTGCCCGGGGGGATGCGCCGATGAATATCTGCGCGATAACCGGCTCTGTTTCCTGTGCGGTTTTACCGATACAGGAGTTGTCAACCGGCACCTGACGCCAGCCAAGTACCGATTGACCTTCCTGAAGTACGATTTTTTCAAACGTTTTTTTGCAAAATTCCCGCTCTTTAAACTCGGTAGGCAAGAAGATAAGGCCGGTCCCGTACTTCCCAAGCGCCGGCAGATCAATATGTGCAGCCGAAGCAACTTTTACAAAAAAATCATGCGGCATCTGCAAAAGGATGCCCGCACCATCACCGGTTTTAGGATCGGCACCGGTTGCTCCGCGATGCGCAAGACGATTTAATACTTCCAACCCTTGTGTAACGATCTCGTTTGATTTCTTACCTTTAATATTGCACACAAACCCGACACCGCAGGCATCGTGTTCAAAACGAGGATCGTACAACCCATATTGGTGCGCCAAATGCCGAGATTCCATAACACAAAATCCTATTTACCGTGTTTCTTTATACGTATCAGGGTTAATGTTAAGTCTTTTAATTTTGGCGCGCATGGTATTCCTATTAATACCCAAAATCCTGGCTGCCTTTAATTGATTCCCTTCTGTCCGCGCCAACACACGTTCAATGAGGGGTTTTTCTACAATATCCAGGAGAGATTTATATAATACACCTTTTTTTTCATTGTACAATAAATTTTCTAAAGCAATAACGGCTTCCCTGATCCCTTCTTTCCGGGTAACCGCAATAACATTCTCACCGGCCGTACCGGTAGAAACGGCATATCCGGCCTGCCCCAGGATTTGTACCAGCGTTTCTTTTATATTTTTCTCCTCATCAGGAATCAATACGGTAATCATGACAAAAAAAGGGACAGTCGACCGATTCGAAGGTTACAACACTTCTTAAAAGGCCGCTGTCCCTCTTCCTTATTTAATAAAAAGCATCTCCCGATATTTCGGCAAATCCCAGTGTTCGTCGGAAACCACCTTCTCCAGATCATCAACATGGCGCCGGATATGATCCATAAGAGGCTTGAGTTCTTCAAAATAGAACTTCGCGCGCTCCTCCGCTTCCATTTTTGCAGCTTTGACAAGGAGCTTCACCATCGCCGCTGAATTGCGTCTGACGTAATAAATCTTTACCACAACGTCTGCAAGATGCGCCTTAAGGTCATCGAATGCCGCTTTATCAACTTTTAAACTAGCTGATTTTTTCAACATCACGAGATCCGCAAGGCTTTCAGCTAAGAGTTTCTGATATTCAAAACCAAACGGCACAACATTAGCATTAACCATCTCGTTGAGCGTATTGGCTTCAATCTCAAGGAGCAGACAATACGAGTGATTCCAAATGTGATACCGCGCAATTATTTCAGTCGAAGAAAATACCTTATATTTCTCAAAAAGTGCGATATTCTCTTTCTTGATCAAAGCCTTCAAGGCATCCGCGGTCGCAGCAACATTGGGAAGACCTCTCTTTGTAGCCTCTTTCTTCCACTCTTCGGAATAGTTATTCCCTTCAAAACGGATCTTTTTGCTGTCGGTGACCACTTCGGAAACAGTCTGTAACACCGCGACGTTAAAGTCCTTGCCGGCGGCAACCGCTTTTTTGATTTTCTCAGCGACATAATCAAGACTCTCGGCAATTATGGTATTAATGACAGTAAGGGGCGTTGCAATATTCTGCGACGACCCGACCGCGCGGAATTCAAACTTATTTCCGGTGAACGCAAACGGAGAAGTACGATTTCTATCAGTTGTATCTTTATTGAATCTCGGCAACCGGCCGATACCTAAGTCAATGATATCCTTACGCGATGTCTTAGCTTGAATGCCTTTTTCAAGCTGTTCCAGGATCACTGTCAATTGTTCGCCGAGAAAGACACTGATAATCGCAGGAGGAGCTTCATTAGCACCCAAACGGTGTTCATTACCTGCCATAGCGACACTCGCCCTTAAAAGATCGGCATGATAGTAAACGGCGCGTAAAACAGCGGCTAAAACCGCCAGGAATTGCAGATTATCCTCGGGAGTCTCACCCGGATTTAAAAGGTTATTGCCTTTATCATCGGCAAGGGCCCAATTCACATGCTTGCCACTACCGTTAATGCCGGCAAACGGTTTTTCATGAAGAAGGCAGACAAGGTTATGCCGTAAAGCAACCTTCTTCATAAGTTCCATGAGCATCTGATTATGATCAGCGGCTACATTGGACTCTTCAAAAATCGGCGCAAATTCATACTGGTGTGGCGCAACTTCGTTATGGCGGGTAACAAGCGGAATCCCTAACTTATAGGCTTCCTCAGCCACTTCGCACATATAATTTAAAACACGCTCTTTAATACTGCCGAAATACTGATCTTCAAGCTGCTGACCTTTTGGCGAAGGAGCGCCCACTAAGGTACGGCCAGCCATTACAAGATCCTGCCGAAGATTATAGTAATTCTTATCAATCAGAAAATACTCCTGTTCCGGGCCGCAGGTAGAAACAACTTTCCTTACATCGGTATGGCCGAAGATCTTCAAGAGATTAACGGCGGCCTTGCTTAAGGCTTCGTCAGAGCGTAAAAGCGGTAATTTCTGATCCAGCGCTTCACCGTGATAGGAAACAAAAATAGTCGGAATACACAGTGTCTTGCCGAGTTTCGTTTCAACGATATACGCCGGGCTCGACGGATCCCACGCCGTATAACCGCGCGCTTCAAACGTTGCGCGAATACCGCCGGAGGGAAAACTCGAAGCATCAGGCTCTCCCTGAATAAGTTTATTACCGGAAAATTTCTCAATTACCTTCCCGGGACCGGTTATATTGATGAAACTATCATGTTTTTCCGCGGTCAAGCCAGTCATCGGCTGGAACCAATGCGTATAAAATGTCGCCCCCTTGGACATCGCCCATTCTTTCATGGCGTTGGCAATTTCATTTGCCTGCTCCAAGGTAATAATTTTACCCTCATTAAGCCATGTCTTGAATGCCTCAAAGGTATCTTTTGAAATAAGCTTCTGCATCGTATCCGCACTAAAGGTATTTTCTCCAAAATACGAAGAAACCTTTTTAGGCAAATCGTTTTTAACAAACTCTACGCTTTTAATATTGAATAATACATCCTGACGAATTGACATGAATTCCTCCTCTTTCTTATACGGTGCATGCCGGATGGAAACATCAACTAAAAAAAATAGACGTCTCCCCTTAGATTTCTATTATAAGGTAAGAACGTCTCTGTTCTAAAAGTGCCCTTTTATGCACTACAATGTGCTCAGAATTTAATCACATATACAAGTAAATAATTACCTTCGTTGGTAACATTTCTATTATATATGCCTGACAATCTTTGTCAACTTATTTTAAAACTGGGGTGCTCGCACGATACAATGTCTTATTTGAATACGTTATCCTACCGCAACAGCCCCTTTTTCTCCTGTACGAATGCGCACACAATCTTCAAGCGGCACAACGAAAATTTTCCCATCGCCAGTCTCACCGGTCTTAGCACCTTTGATAATTGCTTTGACGGTAGGTTCGACAAAACTGTCATTCACGGCAATCTCTAAACGAATTTTGCGTAAAAGGTTCCCCGTCTCTTTAGCCCCCCGGTAGACCTCGGTAATCCCCTTCTGCCTGCCATGCCCCAAAACTTCACTGACGGTAATAAGATTCACGCCTGCTTTATATAATTCATCTTTTACATCCTCCAACTTATATGGCTGAATGATTGCAATAATGAGTTTCATAATAACCTCCTGAATTCTTTACGTTTAATTTTTTTATTCCAACACCGTATATGCCCGCTCACGATGCTGCGTCAAGTCCAACCCCATCAATTCCTCTTTTTCACTCACGCGCACGCGCATAAAAAGATCAACCAATTTGTATAAAACGAATGAAACTATCAGTGTATACACAAAAACAACTCCCACTGCAAAAAGCTGGATAAAGAATTGTTTTGAGTCGCCGTAAAAAAGCCCGTTAGCTCCTGACGGATTTACCGCCTTGGTCGCAAAAAGCCCGACCATAAGAGTGCCGATAATTCCTCCAACTCCATGCACCCCGAATGCATCCAAAGAATCATCATACCCGAGTTTTGGTTTTACAACTCCCACCGCAATATAACAAACAACGCTTGCCACAATACCTATTATAACCGCTGAAAGCACTGTAACATATCCCGAGGCCGGAGTAATAGTAGCAAGTCCCGCAATCGTGCCGGTCAAAGTGCCGAATATGGTCGGCTTGCCGTTACGGATCCATTCCAGTATCGACCAGGTAAGCCCGGCGGCTGCGGCCGCGGTATTCGTCGTCATAAATGCATTGCAGGCAACACTATTTGCTCCCAAAGCGCTCCCCGCATTGAATCCAAACCAGCCAAACCATAAAAGCGCGGTACCGGTAGCAACAAAAGGAAGATTATGCGGCGTAGGAGTATTGTGATCGAGGTTTTTACGTTTACCGATCACTAAGGCAGCAACAAGTGACGCAATACCCGCGGTTGTATGCACCACAATGCCGCCGGCAAAATCCAACACCCCCAAAGTTTTAAGCCAGCCGCCGCTTCCCCATACCCAATGACAAACCGGATCATATACTAATGTTGCCCAAAGAATGCTAAAAACCAAAAAAGCGGAAAATTTCATCCGCTCGGCAAACGCACCAATAATAAGCGCAGGCGTAATAACCGCAAACATCATCTGGAAAGCAATAAACGCGTGATGGGGAATAGTTGCTGCGTAATCCGGATTCGGATCAAGCCCAATACCGCGTAATCCAAACCAGGTAAGCCCGCCGGTAAAACCTTGAGAAGGAAAAAACGCCAAGCTATAGCCAAAAAGGACCCATTGGATACTTAGAAGACACAGGAGGATAAAACATTGCATAAGAACACCTAAAACATTTTTCTTACGCACCATACCACCGTAAAAAAGCGCTAAACCCGGAGTCATTAACATAACCAACGCCGTTGACAATAAAACAAACGCGGTATCTCCTGTATTAATCATCGTTTTACTCCCCTCATTATATACCCGTCGATCCGGAAATCATGGTTTCCTCACGTAAAGGTTAATTCGCAGACGGCAAAACCATCCCGATTTACAGACAGACATTTTACGTCGTATAAGCTCCGTACAATATCTGCTCATTAAAAAAGGCGTCCTAATCTACATGCATAAAATCATAGACTAGAACGCCTTCGTTCTATACAGATAATGCCTATTAAGACACTACATTGTGCCTATTGAATAATCATTATATATACAAGTAAATCGTAAGATCTTTTGGTAATAAAAAAAAATACCGGGCCGCACCCGCTTTTATACGCAGATGCAGCACAGTATTTTTAGGACAATACAAGACTTCTGCCTATCCTATGGCAACAGAGCCTTTTTCATTGGTGCGAATACGAATACAATCCTCAAGAGACAGAACAAATATCTTGCCATCACCAGTCTCTCCGGTCTTGGCTCCCTTGATAATAGCCTTTATCGTTGGTTCAACATAGTTGTCGTTCACGGCAATTTCCAAACGAATTTTACGTAACAAATTACCTGTCTCTTTGGCGCCACGATAAACTTCCGTAACACCCATCTGTCTGCCATGACCAAGCACCTCGCTGACGGTAATCAAATTCACGTCTGCTTGATACAGTTCCGCTTTAACATCTTCCAGCTTATACGGCTGAATTATCGCTATGACGAGTTTCATATAAACCTCCCGCTCACTGTATGTTTTTATTGAGGGAGGCCCCGCCAACGGCGGGGCCAACAATTCCAAAACTTTCTGTCCTACTCGATCACGGTATACGCACGCTCATGATGTTGGGTTAAATCGAGCCCCATAAGCTCTTCTTTCTCGCCAACACGCATACCCATCAAAAGATCAACTACCTTATAAATAACAAAAGTAACAATAAACGAATACACGATCGTAACCGCAACAGCAGCAAGCTGGATCATAAACTGCTTGGGATTACCAAAAAACAGGCCGTCAGCTCCGGCAGGATTCACTGCTTTCGAAGCAAAAAGCCCGGTTGCCAAAGCACCCCAGATACCGCCAACGCAATGCACACCAAAAGCATCAAGAGAATCATCATAGCCGAACCTTGGTTTAATCACGGTAACCGCAATAAAACAAAACACACTCACGAGCATTCCGATAATCACAGCGGGCACAACACTCACGAACCCGGCTGCAGGAGTAATTGCAACAAGCCCAGCGACAGCGCCTGATGCTGTACCAAACATTGTCGGCTTACCGTTTTTGAACCATTCGATTAACGCCCAGCTCAAACCAGCCGCAGCTGCCGCGGTATTGGTAACAACAAACGCGTTCACCGCAAGACCATTTGCCGCAAGGGACGAACCGGCATTAAAACCAAACCAACCAAACCACAAAAGCGCAGCTCCCAACACGATAAACGGAAGATTATGCGGAGCAGGCATATTATGCTCAAGGTTTTTACGTTTCCCAATGACCAGCGCAGTAACGAGAGCCGCGATACCGGCATTGATATGAACAACCGTGCCGCCGGCAAAATCAAGCGCGCCCATTTTCCGCAAAAATCCGCCAACGCCCCACACCCAATGGCAAACAGGGGCATAAACGAATGTCGCCCAGAGAAGAATGAATATGACAAACGAAGAAAATTTCATTCTTTCGGCAAAAGCTCCGATAATAAGCGCGGGGGTAATAATCGCAAACATGGCTTGAAAAATCATAAACGCCTGATGCGGAATTGTCCCTGCATAATCCGTGTACGGTTCCAACCCGACGCCATTTAAACCAATCCATTTCAATCCTCCCCAGAAACCATCGCCGGGAGCAAAAGACAAACTATATCCAAACAAAACCCACTGCACGCTGATAAGACAGATGATAATAAAACATTGCATCAAAATCCCCAGGATATTTTTCTTACGCACCATGCCGCCGTAGAAAAATGCCAAACCCGGGGTCATCAGTAAAACCAGCGCCGAACAGATAAGTACCCAGGCAGTATCTCCCGCATTCACAACAGGCGCGGCAGCAGCTTCCTGCGCAAAACTTGTTGCACTGAGCCCCAGGATCCCTGCAAGTGCTACCAGCGCTCCAAACAATACATGCCTCAACTTCTTCATTTTTATCCTCCTTTGAATATGCAATGCTTAGAATATGTAGCTTAAATACACACCGCTATAAACCCTATTCTTCTGATTACCGTTATATGTATCCCGTAAATTCCCCCACGGCACCGCATAACTAACATTTGGTTTCATCGACAAGCTCTTTGTTAACGGAACGGTAACTCCGAGAGTCGTGCCGAAATCGCCGCCCTTGCCGCGATAATACAGTTTGTTATTAACACCAACGTGTCCATTCAGATCAAAGCTACATGCAACTTTCTTAACCGTAAACGGCAGACTATATGCCGCATTTGCAACAAGATAACTCCCCTGACCACCGCCCTCTTCTTTCTTGCCATAATCGTAATAATAGAATACCGACGGAGTTAAGAAAACTTTGGGGAACGTTACCCCCCAATAGAATTCCTTGCTGAAACCTTTGGGAGCGCCATCACTGGGCATTGCATCAGGAAAATCATAATACGTATGTCCAAAAGAAGCATCAACATATTTAAAATTATACGTATAATCAACTATATAATCCGTCTCGCTCGATTTTAAAGCATCTCGATTTTCAAGATCACGATTCATCCAATAACTGAATTTAATACGCCCGAATTTTGAAGGTTTCGTCCAAATATAAAAACCGGGTTGAATAACAGGATCTCCGTCAAGCATAATGCCGCGCCATTCATAAATAGAGCTATACGTAAAATCACCCGATGCCTGGATCCCTAATTTCGGGAAAAGGTCAAATATCGTTTTCGTCTCTTCCTCCGCAAACAAAGAGTTCATGCCACCCGCCAATAAACAACACATTCCCGTTATTACCATTGCCAGGACCCGCATCTTGCTCATATCCTGCTCCTTTCGTAAAAAAAATGGATGCCTTCAATCCAACCGCTGGATCAAAGACACCCGTGTCTTTAAATACCGGCTATCCGCAATGGAAAGCCTATTCAAAAAAAATAGCGCCCCTCTTGAAGGAACGCCTTTGTGCAAATCTTTTAAGCGCTTCGCCGCGCTTCAATAATACAAGTAAAAAAACAAATCTTCTGGTAACCCCTAGAGCACATCCATGTGCTTTTTACATTTCTCTCTCATACTCGCAGAAATTTTTACGACGCGGACATGCGAAATACCCATGCGCGCGCCAATTTCCCTGGTTGTTAAGCCTTCAAGAGCAAACATAAATACTTCTTTTTCCCGTTCGCTTAAACCGTTATTACGGATCGCGGCAATAAGCATATCGCAATGCGCAACTTCACGCGTATCAACCGGACTTTCAAGCACCATAAGCTGTTCAAATGAAGATCCTTCCTGCTCTTCTATGCGAGGCGCATCAACGCTAACAAGACGAACCTTATCAGTTTGTACGCGAATATAATTCCTCAGATGGAAATAACACCCTTGCAGGATATAGCTTCTGGTCTTATCAATAAGCGAGCCCGCCTCAAATTCTTTCCACAAATGCACCACCGCTTCCTGGAAAAGATCATCACTATCCCACGAGCCGTTTAAATAACGAAGTTTATAAACAATACGCTTGAGTGTCGGTGCCAATGCCGTCAGAAGCTCTTCAAAACTCATCTTACTCCCCTCCTCCGTTCTTTCAAAGAAAGAACGGAGTTAATTCCGGCATATACTTTACGTTCACTTCCTGCCTGCTGTAGGCAGGCGTTCCGTAAAGTATGCCGTCATTAAACAATAAAGCGTCCTCTCCCCTTATCAGGGAAAGGACGCCATAGTCCTTGCTGAAGTATCCGCCAAAAAACGTGGCGGATTTTGTTCCGGCTTATGATTTAGGCTCACGTCGTTCCATAAATCATGCCGCCACAAAAAAAGCCTTCTTCGGCCCTCGGGCCTCGGAAGACTTCAGTGTCTTTTAAAATACTTCGCTGTATTCAATATAAGTATAGTGTGTTTGCTGCAATTGTCAAGAAAAAATGATTCATACAGGCAACAAATCCAGTTCATGGTTCATAGTGCAATGTTCAAAGTCTATATTTTTATTCCGTTAGAAACGGTCTCAATGCTTTGTTTTAACTCTGAACTATTAAACTATGAACTTACCTTGAACATTGAACCATGAACTAACCGCGATATTTATTCGTAATCGGCATCCGGCGGTCGCGGCCAAAAGCCTTGGGAGTGATTTTAATGCCGGGAGGAGCCTGGCGGCGCTTGTATTCGCTTGCATCAACCATGCGTAAAACACGCTGCAGCGTTTGCCCGTCAACACCCGGAACGGAAATTTTCTCTATTTCCTTATCCTCTTCCACATACGCCTTAAGAATAGAATCCAACAGCGGATATTCCGGCAAGGTATCGCTGTCTTTTTGGTCAGGCTTTAGTTCCGCGGTCGGAGCTTTGATAAAAACATTCTCCGGGATAACCATTCCGCGCGTATTTCGATACCGCGATAATTCATAAACAAGCATTTTGGGAACATCTTTAATAACCGCAAGCCCTCCGGCCATGTCACCGTACAAAGTGGCATACCCGGTGCTCATCTCTGACTTGTTCCCTGTTGTCAAAACCAACCAGCCGAATTTATTGGAAAACGTCATCAACATATTACCGCGAATACGCGCCTGTAAATTTTCTTCCGCGATATTTTTGGAAAGTCCGGTAAAATACGGATCAAGTGTCAAGAGACAAACCTTATAAATCGGTTCAATTGACATCGTAAGAAATGCAATACCTAAGTTCTTCGCTAAGCCTTCGGCATCAACAAGCGATTCCTGAGATGAATATCGTGAAGGCATAAAAACGCCCGTAACATTTTCTTTCCCTAATGCGTCAACGGCAAGGGCCGCAACCAGCGACGAATCAATCCCGCCGCTTAATCCAATGACAACCTTTAAAAACCCATTCTTTAAAACATAATCCCGCACCCCTAAAACAAGTGCCGAGTATATCTCAGAGACACGCTCAGGGGCTCCCACAAGTTGACGTGCCAAAGGAGCCTTCGTTTTCTCAGGGATTGTTGCCGCAACACTGATACTATCGGCACCCCGCAATGTATTATTCTTAGGAACACGGATATCCGCCACAAGAAGCTCTTGGCAAAACCCGGCTGCCCGTGCAATAACACGCCCGTTACTATCGACGACCGTGCTCTGTCCGTCAAAAACAAGCTCATCCTGACCGCCGACAAGATTCACATAGGCAATCGGAACACGACAGGAACGTACCTGTTTACGGATAACCCCTTCCCGCTCAGCCATCTTCCCTGCGTAATAGGGGGAAGCATTGATATTAATAATACATTGCGCGCCTTTTTTAGATTGTTGACGCAGCAAGGCGCTATCAGACCAAATGTCTTCACAGATACTGACACCGAACGTAAACGACCCGTAGGAAAAAACAAGCGGTTTTGTTCCCGAAGAAAAATACCGTTTTTCGTCAAACACGCCGTAATTGGGTAACTGCGTTTTATGATATATCCCCTTAACCTTACCGCCATATATCACCGCCGCAGCATTGAATAATTGATTGTTCTTCCGATCAACAAACCCAATGACAGCAACAATATCGTTAATCTGAGACGCTATTTCTTTCAGCGCCGCGCAATTATCGGCAATGAATTTTGGTTTCAGCAAGAGGTCTTCCGGAGGATACCCGGTTATAGCAAGTTCGGGAAAGGCTACAATATCAGCGCTTTCTGCTGCAGCTTTTTGAGCATAGAAAACAATTTTCGAGGAGTTGCCGGCCAGATCTCCGACCGTGCAATTTATTTGCGCAAGGGCAATACGGATAGTATGCGTATTCTGCTTTGTTTTAGGCATCTAATTCGGTGTGATGCAGAAGAACAGTAACTTTATTATCAAGAACCTCCAAAAAACCCTTCCCTTTTATTTGAAAAATCTCCGGAGTCTGCCCATGGTCTTTAATGATCGCCACTTTACCGGGAACAATATTGGCAATAAGCGGCGCATGGTCAACCCATACCCCCAAATATCCGGTTTCACAAGGGAGGATCAAAGATACAATCGGACCGTCATAAATAATTTTCTCGGGAGTCAGGATTGTAACGGTAAAGGTACGAGCTTTATTATTAGGAGTAACATCCATAGTCTAGATCCCGCCCTTTTTAAGTTGTTCACCCTTTTCAATCGCTTCTTCAATAGTGCCGACCATGTAAAAAGCCTGTTCCGGGAGATCGTCGAGCTTACCCTCAAGGATCATTTTAAATCCCTTGATGGTATCTTCCAATTTCACGTATTTACCTTTAATCCCCGTAAAAGCTTCAGCGACAAAAAACGGCTGCGAGAAGAATTTTTGTATTTTACGCGCGCGCGCAACAACAAGTTTATCTTCATCAGAAAGCTCGTCAATACCAAGGATCGCGATAATATCACGCAAATCCTTATACCGTTGCAGAATCCTTTGCACGCCGAGTCCTGTATTATAATGCTCATCTCCCAAGATACGGGGATCCATAATGCGAGACGTTGAATCCAGCGGATCAACCGCGGGATAAATCGCAAGTTCAGCGATCTGACGGGAAAGGACTATTTTCGCATCGAGATGCGTAAATGTCGTAACAACCGCCGGATCAGTTAAATCATCGGCAGGCACATATACTGCCTGCACAGAGGTAATAGAACCTCGTTTTGTTGAGGCAATCCGTTCTTCAAGCTGTGCTAATTCAGTTGCCAGGTTCGGCTGATATCCGACGGCCGAAGGCATACGGCCAAGCAGGGTAGAAACCTCCGAACCCGCCTGAATATAGCGGTAAATATTATCAATAAACAAAAGAACGTCTTTTTGCTCTTTATCCCTGAAATGTTCCGCCATAGTCAAAGCAGCCAACCCAATGCGCAACCGGGCCCCCGGCGGCTCATTCATCTGTCCAAAAACAAGCGCGGTTTTATCGGCAACGCCTGATGCATTAATATCCAACCATAATTCATTACCTTCCCTCGTTCGTTCACCAATACCGGCAAAAACAGAAACACCTTGTTTTTCCTGACCGATATTACGGATAAGCTCCATGACCACAACGGTTTTACCAACACCAGCGCCACCGAATAAACCGATTTTACCGCCGCGCGGGAACGGCGCTAATAAATCAATAACCTTTAATCCGGTTTCAAGCATATCCCTGATAGGAAGTTGATCCTTGAAACTGGGAGAATCACGATGGATCTGTTCCGTATCGCCGGGGTGAGGCACCGGACCTTTTCCGTCGATCGTTTCCCCAAGGACGTTAAATATCCTTCCAAGGGTCTGGGCACCGACCGGGACCATAATTGCCGAGCCGGTATCACGCGCCTGCATGCCACGGGAAAGGCCTTCAGTCGATTGCATCGCAATACACCGGACGGTATTATTACCGATGATCGAGGCGACTTCCAACGTTACATCGATTTTTTTATCCGGATACTCGACCTTCACCGCATTTAAAAGCTGCGGGACTTCGTGCTCCGGGAACATAATATCAACACTCGGACCGATAACCTGAACAATTTCACCGTATGCCATTTCGCTCTCCGTTCAACAATCAAGTTAGTTCATTGTTCATAGAATGTATTCTGTCAGTAACAAATCAACACTTCAAAGGCCTTGTTTTTAACTGCACGTCCGTCTCCGACGGAAAACAACCTATGAACTATCCACTATGAACTAAGAACTACTTCTATTTTTTAGCTTCCCTTAAGCGCTTCTGCTGACGAAACAATCTCTAAAATTTCTTTCGTAATACTCGCCTGCCTCATTTTATTGCGCTGCAAAATAAGGCTCTCCAACAGATCAACGGCGTTCTTCGTCGCCTCTCCCATGGAAATCGCCCGAGCCTTATGCTCGCTGGTAAACGCATGCAACAAAACAGATCTCAATTTATTAGCCAGATACAACGGAATAATCCCCTGGTAAATACTCTCGAGATTTGTTTCCAAAATATATTCAATCGGTTTCCCGGGACGCGGTTCTATCGGCAAAAAACGTTCAATAACCGGTTTTGAGCGCGCGGCTGTTTCAATGCGCGAATACGCGATATAGACCTCATCAACAATGCCATCGCAATACATCCGGTCAAGCTCAGTAAGCGCCTGCAGAGAAAGGTCGTTCGAGAACCGCCCGTTAAAACCAAGATACGAATGCTGAATGGTTAACCCGCGTTTCCTGCAATACAGGAACCCCTTTTTCCCGACGGCAACAGTGTGAACAGCCTGAATTCCGCGTTGCGTCACAAATGTATCAATCAACCGCAGAAGCGCATGGTTATACATACCGCAAAGCCCTGTATCAGACGTAACCATGAGCAATGCCACGGCGCCGGTTTTTTTATGCGGTATCAAATACGTATTTTCCGTATCCTGCACGGTCTTCAAAATATCATACATGAGCTTTTCGAGTTTATCAGAATACGGCGCTGCGGCTGCAAGAAGTTTTTCTGTCCTCTTGAGTTTGGAGACAGAAATCATTTCCATTGCACGCGTAAGCTTACGTGTATTTTCGACGCTCTTGATACGTGATTTTATCTGCCTAAGCGACTGCGCCATGATTTATTCTCTCATCGAATTCTTTTTTGAACTCTACTAATGCCTCTTCGAGCTTTTTGGTCAAAATAGTATCAAGCACAAGCCGCTGCGCAATCTGCTGCTCAATGTCAGGATAATGCCGTTCCATATACGTATATAACTCCGACTCAAAAAAACGAAGCTGGCTGTTCGGGACTGCGTCGACGCAACCGGTATTCCCCGCAAAAAGAAGCATGATCTGTTTTGACAAAGGAAGCGGTTTATACTGTTCTTGTTTCAAAAGCTCAACCATTTTTTCACCGCGGGTCAGCTGCGCCTGCGTCGTTTTTTCAATCTCAGCACCAAACTGGGTAAACGCGACTAATTCGCGGTATTGCGCTAAATCCATACGGAGTTTTGCGGCAACTTGACGCATCGCTTTCGACTGCGCTTTCCCTCCAACGCGGGATACGGAAAGTCCGACGTTAACAGCCGGACGAACACCCGCATAGAACAAATCGCCTTCAAGATAGATCTGTCCGTCAGTAATAGAAATAACATTCGTCGGGATATAGCTGGTAAAATCCCCTGCTTGCGTTTCAACGATCGGGATTGCGGTCAGGGAACCTCCCCCCAGCTCCTTGCTTAACTTTGCCGCCCGCTCCAACAACCGTGAATGCAAATAAAAGATATCTCCCGGATATGCTTCGCGTCCCGGTGGCCGACGCAATAAAAGCGATAATTGTCGATACGCCTGCGCATGTTTGGAAAGATCGTCATAAATAACTAACGCATGTTTACCGGCGTACATAAACTCTTCGCCGATAGCGCATCCGGCATACGGAGCAAGATACTGCTGCGACGCCGAGGCACGACTCGAAGCGCTCACGATCGTCGTATATTCCATGGCGCCATACCGCTCCAGTATTTCATTAACCGCAACAATATTAGAAACTTTCTGCCCTACGGCGACATATACGCAATAAACACCTTTGCCCTTTTGATTGATAATCGTATCAAGCGCAATAGCTGTCTTCCCGGTTTGACGATCCCCGATGATAAGCTCACGCTGCCCGCGGCCAATGGGAATCATGGAATCGATCGCCTTAATACCGGTCTGCAACGGTTCAAAAACCGGCTGACGCTGCACAACATTAGGCGCTCCAACTTCAAGAGGACGGAAACGATCCGTAATAATCGCACCCTTTCCATCAATAGGCTTTCCCTGGGCATTAATAACACGACCGAGAAGCGCCTCGCCGACAGGAACCTGCGCAATTTTACCGGTACGTTTGACAATATCGCCTTCTTTGATATTGCGGTCGGGGTTATCCGGCCCGAAAATAGCAGCCCCCACACTGTCTTCTTCCAAATTCAAAACCATTCCTGCAACGTCATTGGGAAATTCAAGCAATTCCCCGAGCATTGCATCATCAAGCCCGTAAATCCGGGCAATAGCATCTCCTACCTGGATGACATTGCCGATAGATTCGGTTTTCAGGCGTGTATGATACTTCTCAAGTTCTTTCTTGATAATCGATGTAATTTCTTCTGGACGTATTTCCATTTACCCCACCTGCGCCATGCGCAATTTGCCTTTAAGCTCGTCGAGCCTGCGCTTAACCGAGCCGTCAATAACAATATTCCCCACGCGTATTTGAATCCCTCCCAATAAACCGGGATCGAGTTCCAAATACATCGTAAGTTTACTTTTAAACTTAGTCTCCATTTTTTTCTTGATCATTTCCACTAAATCCAGATCCAACGGATACGAGCTCTTTAAGACCGCTTCCAGAGACTGGCCATGACCGTATTTCACCCGCACATAATCACAAATATCCAACACGTACTTAATACGATTTTTCTCAATAAGAAGCCGGACAAAATCAAGTATTTCCTCGGAAAAACGGTCTTTCATGATTTTCGTCAAGGTCAAAGATTTATCAATGCATCCGATTTCCGGATTATACAGGAAGGTTTTAAGCTCCGGATTCCCAGCCAAGACTATTTTAAAATTCTTAAGTTCTTCAACAGCCAACTCCAACCCAATAGTCCCCCGGGCCCAGGATAAAAACGCTTCCCCATACCGTCTGGTCAAAACCTTATTTTGCATCATTCAATCGTATCAACCTTGTCGAGAAAATTCTCGATAATTTTGCGATCCTGTTCCTGCGTGATCTTTTCCTGTATAACAGCAGCCGTTGCCTCGATCGTCAAATCAATAACTTTTTCCTTTAACTCGTCTTTTGCCTTCGAAAGTTCGTATTTGATATCGCCACGGGCCTGCTCAAGTATGCGTAACCCTTCTATCCGCGCATCTTTTTTTATACCCTCGGCGATTTTCTTACTATCCTCTATCGCCTCCTGAACGCGCTTATGCGCTTCTTTCTCGGCAGAAGAAAGCTTGGCATCATATTCACTTTTAAGCTTCTCCATATCGGAGCGGATTTCCTCTGCTTTTCTAAATTCAGCGCCAATACGAGCTTTGCGCTCATCAATAACATTCAGGAGCCTGCCCCAAAGAAAATGCCGCAGCAAAAAGAAGACCGCTAAAAAACAGAGCATCTGCGCAACAATTTCCTGAGGGTTTAATAACTTCAGTAAATCCATAATAAACCTTCCTTAAACCTTGCCTATATAGACAAACGCGAAAACAAGCGCGTAAATGGTAATAGCCTCGATAAACGCACAGCCGATAACCATGTTGGTAACGATCTTATTGGTTGCTTCAGGCTGCCTGCCGATTGCCTCAAGAGCTCGTCCTACGGCAATCCCCAATCCTAATCCGGAACCAAGACCAGCAAGACCCAGGCCTAAAGGGAGTCCCAATGCTAATGCTGCATGATAATCCATAGTATTCCTCCTCGTTTTGTTATTAAACTGTTTTTGTTTCGTGTTCGCTCTCATGTGGCATAACAAGAGCAAAATAAACTGTTGATAAAAGCATGAATACCGCGGCTTGGACCACTGCCGCTAAAAGAGCCATGAGAAAATTAAAGAATAAGAGCGGCAAACCCGCAATACCAAAATTTGACATAACCGCAAGCAGTAATTCATCGCCCCAGATATTTCCCCGAAGACGCATCGACAAACTGACGGGACGAATCAACTCGGTTATCAGATGCAAGCAAAACATGAAAACCGGCATAATAAGCGTCGTGGCCATGGCTCCGCGAGGACTACCCGCCAGATGATCAAAATATCCCAAAAATCCCAATTCTTTGACCGCCGTATACTGCACATAGAAGAAAACGATCAACGATAACGCAAACGTCGTCGAAAGGCTTGCCGTCGCTGATTTAAAAAACGGGATAAGCCCCATTAAATTCATGAACAAGATATATAAAAAGAGCGTCCCGACAAACGGTAAATAACGCCGCCCCCGGGAACCCAATACGCCGCTGACTAAATCATCGAGCATCTCAACAATGATCTCAAAACCGCTCTGCAGTCTTCCCGGGATAAGCGAACGTTTTCGCGTAGCACAATACGCCAAAACAGAGATGCCAACGGCTGCCATCAAAGCGCACACCACATATTCCCAGGCATACAGCTGCTGAAAAAAATGATTGTGGTGAAAAACCTCTTTGAGAAGTACAATTATATCCGGTAATTCCGGTTGCGTTACTACTTGCTCAGACATGCGTAAAGAATTCCTACTCCAAAAATTACAACGGTAAACCCCGCCAAAAGACTTGTTACCGGAAACACTTTCGAAATTAACAAAACAAAACCAATTCCATACAAAACAGGGAACTTCACAACCATAAATGCTAACGCTTTTTCAGCCGCTTGTTTAACTAAAAGCGAATGAAGCAACCCAAAAACTAAAACAAGATTCAAAATCCCCCAGCAGGCTCCTGCTATAAAGCCAAATCCAAACATCTGCTGACGTGCTACAACAAAACCGGCGCCGATTAAAAAAGCGAGTCCCGCAATTATCGCAAACGATCGTTGCAGCCCTTTATCCATAAATTAGGCATCCATTTTTTTGCATAACCGTACGATTCTGATTACCTCTATTATACTACCTAAAAAACCAAACGCAACCAGGACCAATACGGTATAACTTGCCCAATGGAGCTTTTTTACAAGGACGTCTCCCACGATAAAACCGATTAAAGGGCCAGTGGCCATCACCAATGGCACATACGTTAAAATCCCTGCCAGCTTTATTAACGTATAGACTTCTTTTTTGCTCATGCGTAAATTAAAAAAAGGGCGTACTTTATTCATGGAAGAACAAAGGACGCCATTATCCGAAAAAAAAGAAAACGTTCGCTTATATACCTTCAGCGAACGTCATCGCGATGTTTTACTTCCTTGTAAAAGCAAATTCAGTATACTCTTATTGCCAAGATTGTCAAGTATTTTATCACTTCCTGCCCTTAAGAGTATGCGCCAAAATAACGGCTTCGGCAACTTCACGCGTTGACTTACGGCTATCCATACTCTGTTTCTGAATAAGCCGAAACGCTTCAGACGGAGAAATAGCGGCTTCTTGTGAAAGAATATCCTTGGCGCGTTCGACAAGTTTTCGGGTTGTTAACGCCTCTTCTGCGGAACGGGCACGAACCGTAAGCTCTGCATTTTCAATAGCAACTGCCGATTGATTCGCCAGTGCCGTTAAAACACCAAGTTCATATGTGGAAAAGACGTGTTTTTTTGACGTATAGCAATTTAAGACGCCGACAATCCTTCCCTTGACCGCCAGGGGAACACTTGCCAAAGAATGCAGGCCTTCCTTCACCGCAATATCCTTATTCAAATACCGGGGGTCTTCCTTGACATCTAAAACACAGATTACCTTGTTCTCCTTTGCCACGATACCGGCGATACCTTCACCAAGTTTGATATTCGGTTTCTTATTATAACCCTCTGATATCGACTGCGTAGCCCTAACCACCAGCTCTTTTTTATCCGGATCCAGGATCATCAGTGATGAAATCTTGGAATTCATGATTTCAGCGGTAACCTGCACTATCAAATGCAAAAGCTCATCCATATAAAGCCCCGAGGTAATAAGATTGGCAACCCTCGAAAGAGCTTCAATATGTTTAATATATATGTGGTAATGTTCTTTCTTTTTAACGGTCATTTCCTAATCGATGCCAGAAAAACTTCGATCCTGTTCATCGCCTCTTTAAGATTTGCAAGACTTGAAGCATACGACATACGCACATAACCTTCCCCCGAGACACCAAACGCCGTTCCTGGAACAACCGCGACCTTTTGCGTCTGAAGGAGTTTTTGTGAAAATACCATGCTCGGCAATCCGGTCTTTTTTATCGACGGAAACGCATAAAACGCGCCTTCCGGCATAACACAATCAAGGCCGATTTCATTCAACCTGCCGATAATAAACTGCCGGCGGCGGCGATATTCACGTTTCATCTCTTCAACGGATTTACGACCGGTAATAAGCGCTTCACAGGCGGCCATCTGGGAAGTAATGGGAACGCACATAATCGTATACTGATGAATCTTGGTCATTGCCGCAATAATATCTCGGGGGCCACAGGCAAACCCGACGCGCCAGCCGGTCATCGCATAACTTTTCGAAAAACCATCCAAATAGATCGTATGTTCGCGCGCACCCGGCAAGGTCGCAAAATAGGTATGGTCAAAATCATAGGTCAGATCCGCATAGGTTTCATCGGAAATGCACAAAATCCCGTGTTTTTGCATGACCGCATGTAAGGCGAGTAATTCTTTCCTCGTATAGGCAACACCGGTAGGATTCGACGGATAATTAAGAATAATCGCTTTGGTTTTCGCATCAAGTGCCCGTTCCAGTGTCCGAGGCGTAAGTCTGCAGCAATCTTTACTTGTATCTACGACAACCGGAATCCCTCCCGCAAGGTCAACAACGGGAGCATACGAAACATAGCACGGCGTCGGTATGATAATCTTATCCCCGGGATTGACAATAGCGCGAATCGCAAGGTCAAGCCCTTCGGAAACACCAACAGTAATAAGCATTTCCTCATCAGGACAATATTCTAAACCGCGATGTTTCTTAAGAAATTGATGGAGCCCAAGACGCAATTTATATAATCCTTTGTTCGATGTATACGAAGTAAACCCCTGCTCTAAAGAATAAATACCCGCTTCCCGGATTTGCCACGGAGTGACAAAATCGGGTTCACCGACACCAAGCGAGATAACATCCTTCATCCCGAGCACCAGGTCAAAAAACGCCCTGATACCCGACGGTTGCATCGCTTCCACTTTTTTTGAAACATACTTCTTTGTCATAATCGTCTTCTATCTATATGGTACATCGAGAGCCGGTTCTAACGGAAACCATCCTATGGACCATGAGTTACGAACTAATACGATATCGTTATTCTCTTGTCCTCATCATCTGTATGCTTCAAGATAATACCGTCTTCTTTGTATTTTTTGAGGAGAAAATGCGTCGCTGTCCCGCGTACATGCTCTGAACAAGCAAGTTTCTGTGAAACAAAACGCGCCACTGTCTGCAAATCTTTCCCTTCAACGATCAATAAAAGATCATACGTCCCCGAAATCAGATAACAACTGGTCACTTCGGGGAAAGAATAAATCCTCTCGGCAATACGATCAAATCCGACATCCTTTTGAGGTGTAATATTAACCTCGATCAGGGCACGCACTTCACTGCCGGCTTCCTTAACAATTTCTTTATTGATATTGGCCTTATACCCTAAAATAACACCGTCTTTTTCATACTTCTGAATTATCTGTTTAATCACCGACGGTTTTTTCTTAAGCATCCGAGCAATATCTTCAACACTGGCACGGCCGTCTTTTTCCAATATCTCAAGAATCTCATCCATGGCTCACCCCCATAAAAAGGTTCAGAACTTTATAGAATATAAGTATATACTACTCATCTGACAGGGTCAAGCATTCTCACAGTATAATCGCAAATTTAGTCCATGGTTCTATGCCAAAGATTGTGCTCTAGCAAAGACGGATACTGTAGAGCAAAAAAGCTACAAGTTTCAACGTCACACGAGTGTAATAAAAGCATTTACGGTGACGTAGTAAGATGGAAACCCTACGAGCTGCCAGCTGCGAACTATTTAGAACTTAAGCATAACCTCTGTCCTCAAGAACAGCGACGGATCGTTATCCTTATAGAAACCATCCGGAATAAAATATTCCGTCAGGAAATAAGCGGACATGTTTTTATTAAAAGTATACTCAACCTTGCCAATCGGTAAATGGCCACGGTCCCGGCTTGATCCTGAAAGAACACTGCTGGATGCGCTATACTCAGGCGCCCACAGATAACCATATTGCAGAGTCAACTTCATTTTTGAGGTTGGATTAAGCGCAAGTATCGACCGAAGGTGTATGAGATTTGTCCAATACCCGAGAATTCCCGTTTCACTCTTCATCGCCGTAGAGTACAATTCTGAATTCCAGGGATTACGGGAAAAAAGCGGATCCCACGATTCATTCTTCGTTGTGCTCCTGTCATCTCCGGAAAGATAAACCACTCCCAGCGTTGCTTTCGGAGCCCAGGGAAGACTTTTACAATCCCGGTCAATATAGGCATACCCGCCAAGCGCTTGACGGTCTTTCGTACCATAGGTGCCAAACTGGCCGGCAAGCTGTCCTCGTAACGTATACGGACCAACCATATATTTGGCAAACCCGCCAAGCGTATTAATCATTCCCTTCTCAGCCTGATATCCGACTCCGCCGTCTGCTCCTTCACGTTTATAAATATAATACCCTTCCAGCGCAAAATTATTAAACTGTTTACTCTTTACATAAACCGCAGCTGCTGCCTCATCGGTCGTAGTCAAACTCTGCACCGGCTTTAACTCATTGATAATCGGCAAATAGACGTCATCGCGCCGATCATTGATATAGAGAAAATCAACAGAGTTTTTCTCGGTCAGACGCCAGGTTGTCTTTAAGGCATTAAAATAATACGTGCGCGAGCCATCATTAGGAGTTCCGTCAGCAAACAAAAACATTTCGCCGTAATCCATAAGGTCTTGCCTGCCAGCCCGCATATCAAACGGCAATCCCGCAATATTCTTTACATCAAGATACAAATTGTCAAAAACAAATTCATTCAATTGATAGCGATACCCTTTCTTATTGTTGATAGTATAATAGGTATAGGCTTTGTTTTCATTGGTCATCTTGGCATATAATGAAAGTTCCTTGGTAAAATCAACCTCCCCCCACCCGGATGTTTTTATCCTGAAAAAATTCCGGTTATCTTTTTGATCGTTATCCATATCAAAGATATTCTTCCAATATTCATGACGCACACGTTCAGCAATCCCCCATTTCGTCCCGATCTCGGCAAACGCGGAAGTCTGCACAAAAAAAAGCAGCACACTGAGTACAATAATACGCCGTATCATACGTCCCCCCCTTGAACACCTATTGCTTTTGTTAAATGAAACTCCGCAAAGCGGAGCTAGGCACTCTTGTCTACGCTTAAACAAAACTCCGCAACACGAGGTCATGAAAACGCTTTTTCCAGCCGATCTTGAGACGGAGGTTTGGTCATTAAACTTACCACGGGAACCACAATAAACGGCACTACCATCGCAAACATGGAAGCGATAGGCGCATTGGTCGGCCCCCATTTATAGAAGAGAAAGATGGCAAGGAAAACGCCTGTAACCATGCCGGCCTGCACGCCGCGTTTAGTCGTTCTCTTCCAAAAAAGCCCATATACATACGGAGCCATAAAAGCACCGGCAATCACTCCCCAGGACAACGACATCAACGTTACAATAACGCTGAATTCATACCGGGCGATAAAATACGAGAGCACGATGAATATACCGCTTAAAAAACGCATCATTAATAAGGAACGTTCTTTGGATATCGTGGGATTCACGTGACCTTTATAAAGATCGATGGCAACTGCCGAAGCGGAAACAAGAATAAGCGATGATAGCGTTGACATTGACGCGGACAAAACCAACAAAAGAATCACCGCCATAAGCCAACCTGGCAAATACGTCGTCAGAAGCTGCGGGATGAGACGGTCAATAACCGGAACGCCGTTCACCATCGGAGGGCTGCTCAAGAAGGCGTGCGAAATTGCGCCTACAAAATACGCTGAAAACGTGATAATAACGGCAAAAACGGTTGAAACAATCGCTGCTTTAAAAATAAACTTCTCGCTTTTTATGGAATAAAATTTCTGCACCATTTGCGGCATACCCCAGACGCCGAATGACGTGATAAAAAAAAGCGCAAAAAGCATGAACCCTGACGGATGGTGAGCCGCAGGGATATGCTGCGGGTAGTTCGTTACAACATTCTGCACGACCTGATGGAACCCTCCTCCTTGTGCCACCAGAACCAGGACCATCGTGATACTGCCGCCGATCATAATAATCCCCTGAATAAAATCCGTCAGCGTTACCGCAAAATAGCCACCGAGAATAAGGTATACCCCCGTGATACCGATCATGATCAAAAGTGCCACATCATACGGCATATTGAAATTCGCCTCAAAGAGATGGCTTAACCCTTTAAAGACAGATGCCGAATACGGCAAAAGGAAAAGAAAAATAATAGTAGCAGCAAAAATCTTCAGATGTACTCCTTCAAAACGCTCATGCAAGAATTCAGGCATCGTCATAACATTGAGCTTCTGCGTCATGCGGCGCGTACGTTTCCCGAGAATAAGCCAGGCGGCAAGAGAGCCTACAAATGCGTTGCCGGCGGCAACCCAAAGGCAATCGAGGCCAAACCCCCAGCCGATTTTTCCGGCAAACCCGATAAACATAACCGCGCTGAAATAGGTTGTTCCATAGGCAACGGCGGAAATCCAGGGGCCAATCGAACGGCCTCCAAGAAAAAAATCATTCAAGGTTACCGTCTTCTTCATCCCCCAAAACCCGATAATAACCATCCCGATAAGGAAAATACTCAGAAGCACAATAGAAAACACGCTTTACCTCCTTTGTTGTACACCCCAGAGGTGTAAAACACCTACGGGGTGGAACGGGACTCAATACCTAAAAGTTCCTGCGCGTTACGAAATAAGATCCGTTCTTCCAGGGCCTTGGGTAAACCAAGCCCTTTAATACAATCTATATCAATTTTTTGATCGACAAGAGGAAAATCGGAACCAAAAAGCAGGCGGTCAGCACGATGCGCAAGCAACATCTCACGCACAGTATCCCGCGGCATAAAGCGGATAAAATAAGACGTCTCCAAATAAATATCCTCACCCAAAAGGAATTTCCTGGTCTCATCCCAGATTTGAAAACCTCCGAAATGACCGGCAATAATCTTCAACCCCGGGAATTCCCGATGAACCGCACGCAACCGCGCCGGATTGGAGCGAACAAGCATGGTCTGAGAAAGCTCTTCTCCGCAATGGAAAAGAACCGGTAACCCAAGATTCTCAATCTGCGCATACATATCGAACATACGCGTATCATCAACATAGAAATTCTGAAATTCAGGCTGGAATTTAATGCCATCACCGCCTTCTTTGATGCGGAGGAGTTCGCGCTGCCAATCAGGATAATCAGGATGCATGGCACAAAACATTTTCAAACGGTTACTACGCACGCTCAATGCCCACGTATTGATGGAAGGAACCTGCTCCGGTTTTGTCGCAACGCAGGCAACAACGCTTACATCAATGCTATTTTTATCCATATAGGAAAGCAAAAGATCAATGGTAGGCTCACCGACAAAAGGAATTTTAAAGAGTGATTCGAGGGTCTCCCGGGCGCGCAGGGAAACTTTTTCAGGCCACGCATGCGTGTGAATATCGATTACCATACAGGATAGTTAAAACTGATACAGTTGATCACCATCAAGTACCTGGAAACCTTCTTGCGCAAGGATATTCCGCATCCCCTGCGGATCTTTAACCTCAACGCAAAAAACCGCGTTTTTATTAGACTCGATAACAAAACCATAGGCATCAAGGATATTAATACCATGTTTGGTAAAAACATCGGCGAGTTTCAAGAAACTTCCCGGTTTATCGTTAACGATAATAGCAAGAATCTCTTTCAAGGCGCAGGCAAAACCCTTATCAAGCAACGCCGCATGCGCTTTTTCAGGTTCATCAACGATCAATTTCATTAATCCGAACTCGGTACGGTCCTGCAAGGTCATCGTGCGGATGTTAATAGAATTCTGCGAAAGCACTTCAGCTACCGAGCGCAACCGTCCCGGTCTGTTATCCAGGAAAATGTTAACTTCTTTTGCCATGAAAAATACCTCCTTATAAATTTAGCCTGTAGGTCATAGCTGAT
>DAONEO010000007.1:0-10986 GCA_035403145.1 Candidatus Omnitrophota bacterium
TGGGGTGGCTAACGGGGCTCGAACCCGCAACCCCCAGAGCCACAGTCTAGTGCTCTAACCAGTTGAGCTATAGCCACCATAAAACTACTACGTAACTTCTGAGAAAAATTTATTGCTCTTTTTCCGGCAAACGCTTTTCAACAACATTTACAAAATTAGCGATATCAAAACGGTTGCGTTCATCAATATTAACGAAGGCGATACCGACGCGGAACATCTGACCTTCGCAAGGGACGCAGGAACGGACTTGACCAAGCAACTCAACATCGCCGTAAAAGTTAACGCTCTTATCCTCAATTTCAGAGAGAGTAAACCGAATACGCAAATGATCAACTGGTGGTATCGCCACATCGGTTACAATAGCCATGCCGCCAACACTGATATCCACCATTGAACCTACATGTTCACCGTGCGCCGTCCGAATTCGCACATCCGGCGGTTCTTCTTTACGGTAAACAACCGTAACACCAACTTTAATCCGGCGGAACCTGCGGCGCTCAACGCCGTCATAATTAATCTGCCCCATAAATTCTACGCACTTTCTTGCCATACACTGAAAATGTATCGGCAACCGGCCTGGAAAAGGCCGTAATCACTTTTAAAAAACCCTGTAATATCCATGCCGGTGCCTGCAGCACATCACCAGCATACATAACCCGATGAACCTCGGATTGAACCGGTTTCTCATTTTCAAACGCCATTTTGATGGAACCAAAACCAAACTCCGGCTTATCCATCTTGGTCTTAAACGTAAAGTTTACCACAACTTTGCCCTGATCAAGCGCTTTTTCCATAATTGATGCGACCCTGCCGGCCTCTTCTTCTTTTTTAAATCCAATATCCACGAGCTCGAGATGGCAAGCCGCACTCACCGCATTATTCCTACCATGGATATCGCTTTGAAAATTAAGTTTTGCCTTCTCAATGCGCGCCTTATCCAGATTAACCCACAACGCATAATACGGATATAAATACAGAGCATCAATATTAGCTACCCGGATTTTCGCTTCAATGTCCTTTTTAAAAAGATTAATCCACCCGGAAGCATCGATTGTCCCGGATTCTTTGCCTTGACGCCATGGTATTTTTGCTTTCAAGTCAAAATTAGTTATGAAAGAACGTGAAAATGAATAGAGGTTCCGTAGATGAAACGTAATGCCGGTAAATTTCATTGCAATACCGGTATCGCCAATCGCCCGGTTGACGACCTCAAACGTACCGTCATTAATAGTAACACGTTTTGCGGAAAACCGAAACGGTTTTTTAACAAAACCTGTTTCTGATGTAGCCGGAGCAGTTTTCTGAGCAACAGTCCCGTTTGTTTCTGAAGAAGCGGCAGGTTGTTGAGCCTGCGAGCCATATTCATACCGTGCATACGGATGATTAACGATAACATCATCAAATATAAAACTTCCGGTAATTAACCCGATGACACTCGGCGAAGCAAAAACCGAATCTGCTTTTATGATATTTCCGACGGCGAAATCTTTCAGCAACAGGCGAAAAGGAGGCACGACCGCGAAATAGCCGATACTGGTTTTTTCATGAAAGCGGTCTTCGAGAAGTTGCGTTATAAGCTGCCGCCCTTGAATAGTCAGGTAAAAATACAGCGAGCAAAAAAGCAACGTAAAAACCAATACTACCGCTATAAATACTTTCACCCACGTCTTCATAGTTATTTTAGTGTCCCTGGCCTGATTCGAACAGGCGACCCTCGGCTTAGAAGGCAGATGCTCTATCCAACTGAGCTACAGGGACAATTAGTTCACAGATTACAGTATACAGTTCACAAAAGAGAAAAACGGGTTTTATAAAAATTTACCGCGATTTCTCTAAAGAATTTATCAAACCGTTGACCATTTTTGCCAATTCATTGCAACTTTCAAGTATTAAATCATGATCTGGCTTAGAAACATACCCCTGTCTACTTGAAATTTCAATTAGCGGAACACATTCGTAGATAGATCCTCTAGCAATACGTAAAAACTGAACCGTTTCCCCCTTATTATAACGTCCCATTCCTTCCGCGATATTGGAAGAAATCGACACTGAAGCTCTTTTTAATTGCCCACTCAAGCCGTACGTTTCTGCCTGGGGGAATTGACTACAAATTTTATAAACTTTTTCAGAAAAAGATATCGATTTCTGGTAAACTTCTAGTTTTTCAAAATCAAATCCCATATCTTCTCTGTAAACTTTCTTTTAATCTTCAATTCAAGCCAGCCGTTACTAACGGAATACACCTGTGCATTGTCAACTGTAAACTGTGAACTAAGTCGGGGCGACAGGATTTGAACCTGTGACTTCTTGCTCCCAAAGCAAGCGCTCTAGCCAAGCTGAGCCACGCCCCGTTAACTTTCTGATACGTACCTCTAAAAATCCTTAACGGGAGAAACATTATATCAAGCCACAGTTTGCTTCTCAATACCTTTTTCGATAAGCTTTTTTGCCTTAGCCAGTGCCCGGAAACGATGACTTAATGTATGTTTAACCGCTTCCCCAAGTTCAGCAAAAGTTTTTTTGTACTGCGGGCAAACAAATAACGGATCGTAACCAAACCCGCTTGTTCCTCTCGGCTCAAAACCAATATACCCGCGGCAGGCCCCCTCCACAACACCAAGTAATCCTGCGGCATCAGCAACCGCAACAGCGCACACATACCCTGCCTTCCGTTTATCGACAGGGACACCGCTCAAAAGCCGCAGTAATTTTGCATTATTCTTCTCATCGCTTTTAGCTGAACCGGCAAAACGCGCCGAATAAATACCGGGTTTACCGTCTAAATAATCAACGCACAACCCCGAATCCTCACCTATCGATATCTTTTTTGTGTATCGGGCAATCGTCAAAGCTTTCTTAACGGCATTTTCTTTAAATGTCTTTCCGTTTTCAATAATACGAGGAGCACGGGGATAATGCTCAAGAGAAGTGATTGTTACATCAAACCCTTGCAGGAGATCTTTCAACTCCTGCAATTTTTTTTTGTTTTTAGTAGCTACAACCAATTCCATACCAGAGCCTTTCGGATTTTACCGTAACGATCCCTCACTGATGCAAACTGTCCTCCCGCAATTCCACCCTAGTCTAAAAACCCGTAATCCCCAATGTTGTTTGCTGTACCGTAATTAACTCGGTAATGCCTTTTTGAGCAATACCTAAAAGCTTATCCATTTGGCTGCGATTAAACGGCTGACGCTCGGCAGTCCCCTGGATCTCGATGAAATCACCCTTACCGACCATTACCACATTCATATCAACTTCAGCTTTCGAATCTTCTTCATAACAAAGGTCCAAAAGAACTTCCCCTTGCACAATCCCCACGCTGATTGCCGCGACAAAATCAGTAACCGGGATTTTCCCGATCAACCCCTTCTTTTGCAATTTACTGAACGCGTCGACAAGCGCAATAAAACTGCCGGTAATCGAAGCGGTACGCGTACCGCCATCTCCCTGAAGAACATCACAATCAAGCCAAATTGTACGCTCGCCCATGCACTTCATATTGACGACCGTCCGAAGCGATCTGCCGACAAGCCGCTGGATTTCATAGGTCCTACCGGAATCTTTTCCACGGGGGATTCTTGACTGACAAGAACGCGGAAGCATCCCGTATTCGGCAGTTACCCAGCCATTACCGCTTCCTTTTAAGAACGGGGGGACGCTCTCTTCTACCGATGCGGAGCAAATCACTTTCGTATTACCAAATTCGATCAAACACGATCCTTCGGCGTATTTTAAATAATTACGTGCGACTGTTACTTTCCGTAATTTATCGGCATTTCTTCCATCAGGTCTAATAAACATTGCTCCCCCATTCTTTCTTGTACATAAAATATACTTTTCGCAGTTGCCTTAAAAACGGACTTTGCGTTCCGTCTCCCTGTCCACAGATACCCATCCATTCATCATTCATCCAGCCGTCTTTTGATGACGTACGCCAAGCACCCACTTTCGTATCGTGCTCCGTCGGCAAACCAACCAACCACCAGGAATCAAGCCAGATATAAACAAACCCGCCCAAGGCATTGCCCGTGCCCGAATGCCCGGCGCTGTTGTTAACCATGTCACGGAAGTTTTTCTGGTGATACAATGCCTGTGCGTCCTCATCAACAGCTTCTTTATTCTGATCCCAACAGTCAACACCATACTCAGTAACAACAACCGGCCGGTCAAATTCCATGCGTATAGCATTCCACATCGAACCGAATCCATACGGTCCCCGGTACGCGTTCATCCCAACGATATCAAGTTCCGGCGCATACTGCTGGTAATATTTCAGGAATGAATATAACGCATTGCTCGCACCGACGGGATGATTCGGATCAAGCTCATGAATAAGCTTTGCCGCGTCATTAACAAATTGCGCGTATGTATCGGGCATCAAGGGGGCATTGGTTTTATTGAGCGTTGAATTTTCCGCCGATCCCGGCATATCGTTTTCATTTCCCAACATCCAAAACAAGATGAACGGTTCGTCTTTATACTCTAAAACCATTGAGCGGATGTCATCGAGCATTCTTTTCCGCTGACCGGGGTCGCTGTAATCAGTCCCCTTTTCCCAGGAAGCGCCCGACCCCCAGGTATACGCCCCAAAAAGATTTCCCATCATCACCCGAATACCGTACCGGTTATACAAATCACGCAAAACTTCTTTTTTAACGTTCACCGGGTGGTACAACCGGATAGTATTACAACCCATTTCTTTCAAAAGCTGAAAATCACCGACAACAGGCTCATCAACATCCTGTTTATTATTGCCATTCTTATCAACCCATGAATCATACGCAGTATCAGGTTTACCGTTTTTATTAAAATCAAAATCCATCCAAAGATTTGAAGCGCTCACATGCAAATCTTTTTGAATAACCACGGGTTCATATACCACACCTTTTATAAGATACGGCTTGCCATCAACCATCATTTGCCAGTGTCCATTGTCATATTGCACCAGGTGCACCGTGCCGTTGCCTCGATTCCTAACAATTTTCGGCTCTTCAGCAGAAGAAATACCAAAAAGAAAAAACACGAAAATGAATACCCCGATACTGCGCTTAATCATAAATATTCCTGCCGGTTGAATCAATCGCCACAATAAGCGGAAATTTTTCAACTCGCAAACGGTACACTGCCTCCGGTCCCAGATCAGGATACGCAACACGATCAGCCTCTTTTATAAATTTTGTCATCAAAGCGCCACAACCGGCATAGGTCAGGAAATAAACCGCCTTATATTTTTTGATCGCTTCTATAACAGCGGCGCCGCGTTTGCCTTTGCCGATCATGCCACGAAGGCCGGCTTTAAGCATGGCAGGCGTAAAAGCATCCATGCGTGCGCTCGTCGTCGGGCCGCACGAACCGATAATCTTCCCCCGGGGAGTTTTTGTCGGCCCGCAATAATACAGTATCTCTGACTTTACGCAGATAGGCAATTTCCTCCTTGCAGCAAGCGCCTGTGTAAATCGTTTATGCGCCTGGTCACGGGCTGTAAATATACTTCCATTGACAATAACCCTATCACCGGCTTTTAATGATTGGATCTGCTTCTTTGTGAGTGGAGTATTCAATATTTTCATATCTGGCGTGACTAAATAACCGCTGTTGCGCTGCGTAACGCATGACAACTTAAATTAACGGCAACCGGAAGGCCCGCGATATGCGTCGGATACGTTTCAATGTGAACCGCTAGACACGTTGCTTTACCACCAAGCCCCATCGGCCCAATATTCAGCGAATTAATTGAAGAACGTAACTCGCTTTCTAACTTTCGCCGTGTGTCATGAGTCGCGGGCCGGAGATGACGCTTGATCGGACGCAAAAGAGCTTTTTTGGCTAACAAACAGGCATAATCGGCAGTCCCTCCAATACCAACACCAACAACATACGGAGGACAAGCATCCGGCCCTGCTGCTTTTACTGCTTCAATAATAAATTTCTTAATCTCCTGCATATCAACGGTCGGCGCAAACATTTTAAGCTGGCTTTTATTCTCACACCCGAATCCTTTGGGCAAAACTGTTAAACGAAGATGTTTCCCCAAAACCAATTCCGTATGAATTACTGCCGGGGAGTAACCCGAAGTTCCCCGCTGCAACGGGTCCTTAATAATCGAATTACGCAAATACCCCTTCTGATAGCCATCCTCAACTCCCTTGGTTATCGCTTTCTGAAAATCGCCCCGGATATGAATATCCTGGCCAACCCAGGCAAAAACCACCGGCATTCCGGTATCCTGGCAAATTGCTAAGCGCTGTGCAGAGGCAAGAGAAGCATTCTCGACAATCGCCGTAAGGATTTCACGCACCTTTTGATTACGCTCCTTTTTACGTGCCGCAACAAGCGCAGACAACACATCAGGACGTAAATGGAGGCATGCCTTAATACAGATATCGGCAACAGCTTTCCTGATACGCTCCGAAGAAACTATTCTCATCTTTTTTTGCGTGTAAATTCCCGCGAAACGGTCGTAGTAATCCCTCCGCGCGGATTGAATGTTCCGGTAATTTTTACCCATCGAGGCGAGCAGGCGGCAACAAAATCATCCATCAATCTATTAATGAAATGTTCGTGGAATATGCCGACATTGCGAAAGAAGATCGTATACATCTTAAACGATTTTAATTCAATACAATACGTACGAGGAGAATAAGCAATAACAATATGAGCAAAATCAGGCAGACCTGTTTTCGGGCAAATACAGGTAAATTCCGGGATATCCAAATTAATCGTGTATTCTTTATCGGGATACTGATTCTCCCAGACTTCTATGGCAGGCGTCTTAAGCAACCTGACTTTTTTCTGCAACCCTTCATAACTTGAAGCGCGCTTCATATTAAGGAACTCCCGCTATTTTATGGATCTGAGGAATGATCAACGTCGTAACTCCTTCGTTCGTTGCTATATCCCTGAAATGTTCCAATGTCCCCAGCATTCGGCCGTTCCCGTCACGGCTATTCGGCTGTAAAACAAGTATTACGCCGGGGTTAATGTCTTTGATCAATGCTAACGCGATCATAACATCTTCTTCTTTCGTTGTCGAACATATAACGATCTTCACAAAAGTTTCTTTCCCGCAGGCGATTGTCAGAAATTTACGATGCTCCTGCCAAAAATTATCGTGCCCCGTTGAACTGGGAAGCTTAAAATCCATAGCGATGACATCAACATACTGCAGCACATCTGCCAATTCATCGGGGAATGTTCCGTTCGTCTCCAGATAATTCCGATAACCGTGCTGGCTGGTTAAACGCATGGCTTCTTTCAGAAAATCCTTTTGCAATAAAGGTTCCCCGCCGGTAAAAGAAACCGAGTGATAATCATCCGTATATAATTTCAGCTCTTCCATTAATTCATCGACATCGTATTCGGTATAATGCCGCTGTTTTGTATCGCAATATTTACAATCCAGATTACACCCGTAAAAACGCACAAAAAGCTGCTTTTCTCCGAGATAAATCCCTTCTCCCTGCACACTCTCGAAAATTTCCGAGATCTTTCCTTTTATTTTCATATTTTCACTGATGTTTGTAAACGATGCTGCCATGAGTAACGCTGTAAATTTCGAGATTCAAAGTGGTTTCCGTTAGAAACGGCAATCGAGTCTTTTGTTCTTAACTGGTAATCGTGAGCATGCATTCCCTTGGGAACGACTCTATAAACGGCGAGTCAACCTCAGACGGAACTCAACCTGCAAGCAATAAACAAAGAACTACGAGTCAAATTGCCGGATCTTTTAATCCTGCGTTGAGAAATCCTCGCGCACGGTAATAACAACTATCGCATTTTCCACATGGTTTTGCAAGTCCCCGATAACACGACCATGTCAGGGCAAAAGGGACATTCAATTTCTTGCCGAGGCGTATAATCCCTGCCTTATCAAGATCGATAAGCGGCGTTTTGATCTGTATACGGCGGCCTTCAACTCCTGCCTTTGTGCCTGTTGCAATAACCTGGCTGAACGCCCGGTAAAACCGCGCCCTGCAATCCGGATATCCGCTATAATCCTGAGCATGGGCACCGATATAAATGGCCGAGGCATGTATAGCTTCGGCGCATGAAAGAGCAAAACTCAAAAAAATGATATTGCGGCCGGGGACATAGGTGTTCGGGATTTCCGTCGTCACCGTATGCGACGCAGCAGCCGGTACCGTTTGCTTTTTATCAAGGAGACTTGAACCCTTCCACGGCAACGCGATTTTCAGCACTCTCCAATCACATCCGGCGCTGTGGGCGACGCGCATCGCTGCTGCCAGCTCTTTTTTATGGCGCTGGCCATAATCAAACATAAGGCAGGTACACTCATATCCGTCACGTTGAGCTTTATACAGTGTTACTGCCGAATCAAGTCCGCCCGAAACAAGAACAACCGCACGCTTACGTTTCATAATACGTTGCCGCTGTTTTTTCCGATTCCCAAACCGTTACTGACGCAATACCGGGAAATTCATTTTTCAGACGCGTATAAAGGAATCGTGCGATATTTTCAGACGTAGGATTGTTTTCTTTAAAATAGGCGTGGTCGTTTAAATACGTATGATCAAGCTCTTCCAGAATGTTCTTCAATGCAGCTTTTACATGAGTAAAATCAACAACCATCCCGAGGGAATCAAGATGCTCCTGCGTAATATTAACTTCAACTTTCCAGTTATGGCCGTGTAAATCCTCGCATTTGCCTTTATATCCGCGCAAATTATGCGCCGCGCTAAAATATAACTCGACCCGCACGCTATACATTGCTATCCGCCTTCTCCACGTCTTTTATGGCAGCGCCGAGGAACCGTCCCGCCAATCCGCTAAACCATTCCGGATTATCGCTGACATAGAATTTCTGTTTCCCCTTCCCCGACGCATTCATCAGACCTTCGTTCATAAGAATCTTTTTCACCTCAACAGCGACTTGTTTTGCGGAATCAATAAGGGTGACATCGTCACCCATAATCCGCCTGATCACCGGTTTCAGCAAGGGGTAATGAGTACAGCCTAAAATAACCGTATCAACCTTGGCATCCTTAAGCGGCTTCAAATAGGTCTTTGCCACACTCGTCACAACATCACCGTCAACCCAACCTTCTTCAGCGAAAGGAACAAACAAAGGGCATGACACAGGATACACCGAAACATCCGGAGCAAGCTGTTTGATCTCATTTTCATAGGTGCGGCTCTTAATAGTCCCATTAGTACCGATAACACCGATACGCTTATTCCTCGTCGCATACACACCTTCCCGCGCGCCCGGTGTAATTACGCCGACAATAGGGACCTTGAAATGATTACGAATAACCGGTAACGCGTAGCTGGTTACCGTATTACAGGCGACACAGATCAATTTCACGTCGTGGTTCAGAAGGAATAACGTATTTTCGATCGAAAACCGAATAACAGTCTCTTTTGATTTAATGCCATAGGGAACCCGGGCCGTATCTCCGAAATAAACAATATCTTCCGAGGGAAGCTGACGGATCAATTCTTTTACGACCGTCAAACCGCCTACGCCAGAATCAAAAACCCCGATTGGTTTTTTCACCGTCCCGCCTCCGTGATCATAAAGTTCGAAGCATAATCTTCAACGCCTTTTTCGACAGACTCGGCAATTTGCTGACGGTAATATCCATTTTTCAGTAAACGCTCTTCATTCGAATTCGAAACGAAACCAATTTCGATCAAAACTGCAGGCATGCGGGTACCGCGCAAAACATGAAAATTAGCCGCCTTCACCCCCAGCACTTTCGTATCAAGATCATGGTTAATGGAACGGCATATTTGACGGGCCAATTCAATGGACTCAGCGCGGTTATTCGTATTGATCATATCCCAAAGGGTCGCCTTTAAATTGAAGCTTGATGAAGCAACCGAGCCACATGTAATATCAGGAAGCCCGTCTTGAGCTGCAGAAGACGCCCTTCGCGAATCGCTGATCGACGGAGTAATATAATAAACTTCAAAACCGTTCATCGTGCGTATTCGATTTGCATTTGAATGGATACTGATAAAAAGATCAGCTTTTGCATCGTTTGCGATATCAACGCGGCCGGGAAGCGTGACAAAACGATCTGTTTGACGCGTTAAAATGACTTCGGCACCACGGTCTTTTAATAATTTTGCCAGTCGCTTGACAATATCAAGATTCACATCTTTTTCTTTTAATCCGGAGCGGCCGATAGCACCAGGATCGTTGCCACCATGACCGGCATCAACAATAATGCGTTTAATTCTGGTTTGGTTGAATACGGGATGCGTAACAGCCGAAACGCCTTCTCCGAATACGGAAACAATACGTTCCTTAAAAGAAAGCGGGATAACTACTTCCCCGTTATACATATCGACGGGCTCTTGCAGCCGCTCAGGCGCACCGTCAACCAAAACAAGGGTATCGCCGACGCGCACATTCACTTTCATGCTCCCCTTACGTAATATGGCCGTCCGCGCATACGTATCGTAATCAAAAGTTATTGATTTTTGATTACACAATGCCGGCAGGGATACATACGATATACCGTTTAATGTATATGTCGGTAGCGTCGGCCGTACGGGAGCGGTTGCGCAGCCGGAAAGAAAAAGAAACACCAGCAGCGTACTTATTGAAAATCGTTTCCGAGTTGTTTGCACGTGTATTATATCTGAGCTTTTAAGAATCGTATTGAATGGTTAAATGAAAACAGCACTTTGGCGTAATCCAAAACTTATAACGGTTTAACGCTGTGCTCACCGCCCCGATTGAGCACCAATAAAAACTCACCCAGCGAGATCCGTATAAATAGTGTTCAAAAATTCGCGCATACAACTTACGGAATGGGCGAAGCGAATAAACGTCCGTTGTGGCTCTACGCACATTTGCTCCGTTCCTTATCGCTCAAAAATTCCAGGGGAATTTTTTCGCAGTCACGGAGTAAATTCGGCCAAACAACTTATGTTCACTCACTTCGTTCGTTCCATAAGTTGTGGCTCTACGCACATTTGCTCCGTTCCTTATCGCTCAAAAATTCCAGGGGA
>DAONEO010000007.1:11086-76149 GCA_035403145.1 Candidatus Omnitrophota bacterium
GTTGTGGCTCTACGCACATTTGCTCCGTTCCTTATCGCTCAAAAATTCCAGGGGAATTTTTTCGCAGTCACGGAGTAAATTCGGCCAAACAACTTATGTTCACTCACTTCGTTCGTTCCATAAGTTGTGGCCTCATTTATGGAGGTGGCGGGAATCGAACCCGCGTCCTTACGTGAACAGATAAAAAGCGCTCCATGCTCAGTTCATTATTTAAGCTTACTCATGCATACGCCAATAAACAGGCTTACGCACGCAGCAACCTTTAGCTGCTCTCACCGGTTTCCCAAAGATTAACAAAAATCGGCTATTCCACATAGGTAACTCTATCTAATCAGTGGACGTGAATCAGATAGAGTCTCGGACTAATTGAGTCCGAACTGCGCGACGCCCATCATCGGCATCGGGGTTACCCTCGGTGCCAAGTTCTGAGCGAACACATTACGTGTATTGTTCGCGTTTATTGTGTGCAAGGATTGGTAACGCGGCCCACCCTGCGTCCGCGGCATGCTCCTCTTACCCAACCAGCATAAGTCGAGCCCATTCACCCCCTAATAATAATAAAGTATATCATCTTTATGGGGTATTTTCAAAAGCAGACCGCAGGTTAGCGAGCGCGGTTTTTCATTTGACGACGCAGGAACATATCGGTATCTCGTTTTTTGATATCTTGCCGGTGGTCAAACTGCTTTTTCCCTTTACAAAGAGCAAGTTCTACTTTCGCATATCCGCGGCTGTTGAAATACATCTTCAACGGAACCAACGCTAACCCCTTTTGGCCCATTTTTTCCTGAAGCCTTAAAATCTGCGCTTTATGCAATAAAAGAAAGCGCTGCCGCGTCGGCTCAGACTTCAGATAACTAGCCTGTTCATACGGCGTAATATTAGCGCTATAGAGTATCACCCTGTTTTTTTCAATCCGGGCAAAACTCTCATCCAAACTTATACGTTTATCACGCAAAGACTTCACCTCTCCTCCCATAAGAGCAATACCACACTCAAAGGATTCGAGCACTTCGAAATCCCGAAAAGCTTTGCGATTAGTCGCTATTGTACCGTTCATTGTAACATGCAGAGCGTAAAATACAAACTTAAAAATACCGGAATCGTAATAATGCTGAGAACATGCGTAACAAAAATGCCCTGACTCAGCAAAATATCCTCTTTGTCGTACTGCCTGACAATTACCGACGACGTCACCGCTGAAGGGACGGCAAGTTGTAATACAAATAAAAGCCCGACCAGATGAGGGAGTTTAAAAAATGCACATATACCAAGCCCCACCAAAGGCAGAATAACCAGCTTCGCCAAAGAGACCAGCGCCATTGCGCGTTTTCTGATATGATGCGCGCGAATCTGCGCTAAATTCCCTCCCACAACCAACATCGCAAGCGGGATAGTGCAATCACCCAGCATCTTAAGAGATTTGTAGATGAATTCCGGGACAGATTTTCCCATTCCTCCTGCAACCAGAAATAAACTCAAGATCGTGGCCAACACCGGCACACTCAAAAGACTTTGTATCTCAAATTTCGTCTCTTTTGAAAATGTCAGCAGATAAACACCAAGCGAAAACATAACAAGATTAAAACCAAGAAGGAATAGGAACAAATAAATGAACATCGTATTGACCTGTTGAGCAGGCAACAATGCCGCGACCAAGGCAATCGGCAGGAATCCGGAATTCTGAAAAGCAATCAGGCTTAAAAATTGCATTTTATGCTGACGGCCTTTAAAAAATCCTAAAAACATACCTCCCACAACAAGACCTATCACGGTAACAACGATACTCATCACGGGGAACGCCCACCAATGGGGATAGGCGCTGAAACTGAAATCCCTGGTCAGTTGACAAAAGATCATCGCCGGCAACGTAATTTCCATGGAAAGCCTGCTGATGGTAATAAGGCAGGTATCGCCAAGAAAATCATTTTTCATAAGAAAATAACCAACCGCGCCAAGTAAAAGTATCTGACTAATGCCTACTGCAGTTACTGAAAATGACTGTAAAAACATACGATTTCCTTATATTATCATGTAATAGCAGATCAGATCACCTGCGATTATGGTATATTCTCCGAGGGGAATTATTATAACAACAATTATCTGCAGGCGCAATTCATATTTGACCTTGCTATTGTTCTATGTTATTCTTAAACAATGATTAGCATGCCCAATAAAAAGCAAATAAGCAGCACAATGCTTTTTCTCTTTATTTTCTCCTGCGCGTTTATCATCCGCCTGTCTGACTGTTTTATCAGAAATCCAACTTTTGAAAGCGACTTCTTCCTATTAGCGCAAAATATTCTCCATCACGGGATCTATTCGCTTGATGGGATACATCCCACCATGTACCGGACCCCCTTATACCCGCTCATGCTTTCGTTCATCTCTTTTCTATTTGGCACAAAAACCATTGTCTTCATTATTTTTACCGCTTGTATCGGTGCGTGCAACGCTCTCCTTTGCGCGCAGCTTTCATATAAAATCTTCGGAAGGAAAACAGCCCTTATTTCAGGCATCGTATACGCCGCAATCCCCTACCTTGCCTGGCAGGAAATTACCAGTGAAAGCGGATTCTTATCAATCTGGATACTGGCAGGGCTCAACGTACTCTGGATAGTATGGGAAAAACCTGAAAAGATCCCTCTTGCAGCCGGCGCAGGAATCCTCTTCGCGTTTGCCTACCTAACCAGGCCAACAATTGCATTCGTACCGATATTCATGGGGATTTTTATCATCTCTGCGGCTATAGCCATGAAAAAATCGATACAAAAGTATCTTATTGCTCTTGCTATTTTTTTTATTTTCTTTACGTCCTGCATAATACCGTGGGCCGTTTATAACAAGAAATCGTTCGGACACTACTATGCCGGTCAGATTGCATTTTGGGAAACGGTATATGCCGGAAATCACCCGAAAGCCTTTGACGTTTACCCGAACTATAGTTTTGACAACCTATTTCCCCTGAAAGCACCTGCAATGTGGCCGCATGAAACAGATGAGTATAAACAAACGCAGTCTTTTAAAAAAATATCCCTCGAACAATTCAAAGAAATCGGAGCTCTCAGAATCACCGTTAACAGCCTTAAAAAATTCGCCTATCTCTGGAGCCCACGCTTAACGCCCTACCACTCCAGAGTTGGGAATTCCCCCGACACCCGAAAGACATTGGACACAAATCGAACCCTTGCTGAAAATCTTATCTTCTCGATCCCCTACATACTGCTCATTGTTTTCGGCGGGATAGGACTCTGGGGAGAAGGAAAACAGCGCTGGCTTATATTCTTAACGTGCGGCCTGATCCTAAGTTTCTCATTACCCTACATGATCACAACGGTATGTTCGCGTTACGCGGTCCCTGCGTATTTTATTTTAATTATCTGGGCCGGCAGAGGGATTCAAACTGTACTCCCTAAATAATTGACAGCCCAACCTTACTACGCTATACTAAAACCCTTACGCGCGGGGGTGGCGGAATTGGCAGACGCGCTGGTCTCAGAAGCCAGTGACGCAAGTCATGAGGGTTCAAGTCCCTCCTCCCGCATATTTTCTGCAGAGGGTTCTCCCGTTCGTCACACTCGCACATTCCGTGAATGTGCTCGTACTCACGGGATTAATTCACAGACGTCCATCCAGTAGCACAACCAACTACACTTTACGTTCACTTCGTTTTCGTAAAGTGTCTGTTCATTAAAAGTCCCTCCTCCCGCATATTTTCTGCAGAGGGTTCTCCCGTTCGTCACACTCGCACATTCCGTGAATGTGCTCGTACTCACGGGATTAATTCACAGACGTCCATCCAGTAGCACAACCAACTACACTTTACGTTCACTTCGTTTTCGTAAAGTGTCTGTTCATTAAAAGTCCCTCCTCCCGCACCAGATTTTTCCTCAACTCACTTCCAAAAAATCAGTCCCGACTAATTTTATTCGCACGCGGGATAAACGAGCAGACGATTTACGGAATCTCGCGGAGCGAGACGACGTAAATCGTAGTGCCGACAAAGTCAACACCTCTGCGATTTATTCTGCGACAGCGAAAAAAAACCAAGAGAAATTTTTTAAAAAAGGGGTGGGGTAAATGCCTCACCTAGTTTCCCCAAACAACTACTTCTTCGTAATCCTCACTACATAGGTTTGGCCGAAAATCTTCAAGAATTCAACACGAAAACCAAGCCCAGCGACTGAATCGCGTAAATCACACGCATCGGATTTACCAAGAATACAATATGTTTCCGGCTGGGAAGCCAAAAACGCCCGGGCCTCATCAACGGTTTGATTATGTATCACCGGATGCTCGCTAAAATATCCCTCTCCGTTAATATCTTCAATTGCCACATCTTTATCCGTATAAAAACGCACACCGCGCGCCATTTTTTTGGAACATAAAATTTTGCCGTGTATACGGTAATTCTTCAGCAAAAATTCAGCAGGCTGCTTTGAACTGATATAAACATCGTACGTATTGGCCATAACAAACGCACATCCCACAAGAAGCGGAAGAATCAAACTAACCAGATAGTTAAACCATACAAAATTACGCCGGATAACACAGCGCAGCGTAACTGCGGCATAGAGCAGCAGGACTATAGCGAAAAAATAAATCGGCTTTGCCGACGGAATATACTGCGGGAACTGATGCGCGGCAATAACAAGACCGAGGGGAAGGATAGTAAGGAACACAGCCGTTATCAAAGAAAGCACAAAAATAAGTTTTCCCTTCTTATCTTCCTGTTCAGCAAGAAAATTTCCCGTAATAAGCGCTAGCGCAGGAAAAAACGGGAATATATAACTCAGGAGTTTTGAATGCGCGCATTGAAATAGAACAAACATAACACCAATCCAGCAGCCAGCAAACACAAAAAACGTCCCTTTTTTACGCCAAAGATCTTTGAAATAAAAAAAGAGCGCCGAAAGCAAAAATAAACTCCAGGGGAAAAACGCGCCTATTGTTGAAACCGGATAAAAATGCCAGTGGTCTAATTTACGATGTTCAGCTTCAATAAGCCTGCGCCAATGATCGTTATAAAAGAACTCATGCGTAAAATCATGCCCATACCACTTGATCATCAAGGCATACCACGGTACTGCAATCATACAAAAAAGCAATGCTCCCCAGAGAGTTGCGCCTGCAACCACAAAAGAGAGCTCTTTACGCAACGCAAGAAATACGATAACAGCAATAACCGGAAGGCCTATACCGAGGGGACCTTTCGTGAGCGTAGCAAGTGCGGCAAAGATAAAAAACCAGATTATCCCGTGCGTCTTACGATGGGGGTTCGTATAAGCCCAGTAAAACGAAAGCATTGACAAAAGGATAAAAACCGTAAAAATCATATCGGTAAATACCGTACGCGCAAGACCGATGTAAAAAGCGGACGACATCATGACCAGTGCCGACAAGAACGCTTTTCTGGTATTCCGGAACGCTACAATTCCAAAAAAATAAATCGCGACAATCCCGATCGTTGCAAATAAAGCCGGAAAAAAGCGCGCGGCAAACGGCGTAACGCCTCCAACTTCAAAAGCGATGCGCAAAAGCCAATACGTCATAATCGGCTTTTCAAACTGCGGCTTATCGAACAGATACGGCGTTTGCCATGAATTATGTTTCATCATCTCTTTAGCAGTTTGCGAATAAAAAACTTCGTCGGGGTTCGTAAAATTAAGCACCCCGTTGCCAAGAAAGAAAAACACATAACTTAAAACAAGCACCAGAAGAACTTTTCTTAAGACTTCCGATCGTAATGACATGCCCGCTTCTCCTCTGCTCAAAACTCGATAAAAAAAGTTTAGTTATATTATTTTAACACAAAAAAAACATCGGAGAGAAAAATTAGTGGCGGTATCCTTAAACAAAAATGGGGGCTGCCGGCAGGCAGCCCCCGAGGTGTGCGGGCTAACGTCTTACAACGCCTCCGCAAGCACCATTACTTGTTTAAGGTCCTGAGAAGTTTCGACAAGTTCATCTTCCTGCAGCCTGCAAATATTAATGACACAAGCAAGCAGGTCATTGCGGCGGGCATTCACTTCATCCTTAGCCTTGCATACAGCCAGGAATTCAGCGACGCGTTCCCCCGACGGAATGATCCCGCTTTTAACCATAGTTTGCAGTTCATTCATCTCTTTATCCAGATCAACGGACGAGACATTCTTCACGAAGGGAAGTTTATACTGAATATTCGCAAAGGTCCCCATAGGCTTTAGGATCATATTGATCTGACGGAAATCAATACCGCCAGTGGTAGACGACGTGCCGGATGAAGCCGCCTGCGTCTCCTCCGATCCCAAAACCTCATTATGCATCATATATTTTGCAACCGTATCAAAAAAAGCAGCCATTTGACGCTCATTATTCGTATCATACGTATCAACGCTGATAAGCACCACTTTCCGTTTGTTAGCCACTAATGAGTTCACCGTGCCAATCGTCTGAGCTTTAATCAAAGTATCGTTGTACTCAACATCCGTCGGCATAGGCATGGATAACGGCATAAAATATGTCGACAACCACATATCCTTACCCGCATCAATATTCTGATGATACGAATGATTCTTATCAGGCCCCTCGCCCAGCTTTGATGCCATGCGTAATCCACGCGTAAAAATCCGATATCGCGCTGACTCTAAAACCCATCGCAACCCTTGAGTCATCCTCCCGTATGAAGTCAGTTCCGCTGCCTCAAATCCTGAGGATCTGCTATTAAGTATAATCAGAATTGCCGCATACACTGCCGCAGCATCATTACGTGATCCCTGTATACGCTCAAGGATCTGATCTATTTGAGCTTCGCTAACCGCGCCAGTCTCAAGAAGCGGGCCATAATATAATTTTAAATTTTCGCCAAAAGATGCCTGCTGCCATGAAGCAGGAACAGTTACCGTCTCGCCGTCTTTTAGCTCGGCCATAACTTCCCGAGTCCCTTTTTTATATCCTTCAACTGCCGGCTGATCAACCGCACAAATATCCCACAGATACGCAACACCCAGAACTGCCCGTTGCAAACCAAGCATCACACCGCCGATATCTGTTTTTGATGACGTGCCGATTTCAAAAACAGGATACCTATTGGCTTGCAAATAATCCCAAAGGTCCTTGTTAGTCTCGGTGCCTCCAATATTAATCCGCACAAACACACGATCATTCATATCAGGCGAACGCAATATTTCCGGACTCAAATTTTCCCCGTAAAAAAGAGTCACTCCTTTTCCGTCTTTTCCAAGTGACTCCTCTATCAACTGCTCTGCCCAAAGAGGTAAATCCTTGAATTCTTTCGGCACGATAATGGTAATTTTATCTCTCCCTTTTTCCTTCGCGTGATAATAAAGGAACGCCGCCAGCTTCAGAAACAGTTCTTTGTTCGCACCAATACCATTATTTATTTCCATTGTTCTACGTAACACGGGCCAGACTTGTTCAGGAGCAACCAAGGCCAACGGCAATAAGAAAATGTTTGTCGTCGGTGAAGTAAACCTCCCGCCAATATCTCCTTTTTTATTCAGTTGAATATCCCGCCGAGGATAGCCGCCTGCATCAATCGGCTTGGCCTTATCTGCAGGACGTTCATCAGTCACCACCCACATGTGATTCTGAGGGTCAAGGCCCTCTTTACGTAAAAGTTCCTCAAAAAACTCTTTATGCGAGATAGTTTCTTTGGTGTCGCCGGATTTACTAATAGGAATAATCAAGGTCTTAGCAAGCGCCTTTCCTAAATCACCGCCATACTGAGCTGCAATAGTATCAAGCATATCCTTGATAACTGCCGGATCGGTAGTCCGCAAGCTGTAGATATGAATTCTATCCTCGCCAAACGTGCTCTTTACAACTTGCACAGAAAGCCCTGAACCTCCCATCCCGCAAAAAATAACGTGTTCATATTGACTTCGAATAGCCTCAGCATCGGCTAGAACAGCATCGACGGTTTCTCGATGATTAAAAATCCACTCCAGGTTCTCCATGCTCCAGCCTAAACGATTAGCAGTGCCGTCAAAACCAATTCGCGCCATAACCGGATCTTGCGCCCTCACCTCATCTAAAGATAAACCATACGCGCTACGCATGCGCTCTTCATAATTTTCCGCTTCTAAGAGTCCTGTAAACGCGCTAATCCGTTCGTCAGCCTGATGCGTATCCGTTAATTCCTGCTGCTCCCTACCACGGCCAGGATACTCAAGCTCTCTTAACATTACTGTCGAAGTATCTCCAGCAGGAAGAAGTGAAATAAATTTCTTCACTAATGAATTAACGGCATCGGCGTTAATTCGAGACTGCGCCATACCCTCATTCAAATTCCTCGGCTCGATACCCATATACAATAAACAGAATTTCAAAGCAGCGATATTTATTTCATTAAAAAGAACTCCGCGAAACGTCTGCAAGCGCATTTCATCGGCAGTAGAACGATACGCGAGGGCAAAGTCAGCGGCAATATCATGGTCCATACCTCCCCAATGATGGCCTCCGATTTCATGAAATGCCGTAGCGTAAATAATGCTTTCTATAAGGTTGATTGCGGGAAACTCCATGCCCTCTTCTTTAAGACGGGTTTCTAACACCAAACGCATTTCCTCAGGTAATAACGGCAAAAGATTTGTCTGGCCTATTGTATTCTGCAACTCGGCTAATGTTCTAAGCCATTTGCGGTTAATGTAGAAAACCGAGCGGCCGCCCACACGCGAGATAAAAACAGTGCTATTTTCATCTGATTCAAAAAGCCGGAACGAATTCTTAAAGGTCGCTCCGGTATTAAAAACTAGCGACCGGGAGAAAACTTTTGTGAAAATATTCAATACCGAATCCCAGGCAACCTGTTCACCGGGCGTCAAACCTGCTTCGGCAAGCGGCTTCAAAACAAGATTTCCATGGTAGACTTCGCCCTGATCGGCAAACGTAAAACCATCCGGAGAATAAAACGTCCCGCCATTGGTAAAACGGCTGGAAAACAAACGTGATTCCCCACCGTTACCATGCGTCGTAACATCTCCCTCGGATACATCCGTTTTTGCCGATGCAGCAGTTAATCCTGATAACGCGATTTTTTGCGTATGCCCAAAACGGCTGTTTATAACGAGATGTTTGCCGTCATCCGTGAATTTTAGACTGACTCCTCCTGACCACGTATGGTGGTATTGCATTTGCTTACCTGATTCGACATCAATAATCTCCACCTGTCCAACGCCGTTGGCTGTTGCAAGCATTGTGCCATCCGGAGAAACCGCGACAAAGTTTGTACCGTGATACGTATGCAAATATTTTATTTGCTTGCCTGAATCCACATCTATGATATTAATCTGCCCGACATGGTTCACCGCCACTATTGTTTTGCCATCAGGAAAAACGGCGACATCAGTTGCACCACTATACGTATGTAAATACTTTATTTGCTTGCCTGAATCCACATCTATGATATCTATCTGCCCGACACCATTAACTGTCACAATCCTTTTATTGCCAGGAAAGAGTGCCAAACCAGTTGTTCCCGAATACGTATGTAACCGCTTAAGTTCAACATTATTTTCGCCGTACACACGAATAGTGCCAGATCCACTTGATTGAACCCACCTGATCTTCCCTGCAATGCCCGATGGTCTTTGATCTCCCTCGCTGCCAATGGTTTCCTGAGAGCCCATCCCTGTATCAGTTACGTGGTCAAAAGTCGCGGCTGTTACCGGATTACCGTTTGCATCAACAGGATCCATGCCCGCAACGCGCGCGACTTGCTCAATTTGCACAACCCCAGCACTCAAAGCACCGGTAGGATTAACTGATTGCAGCGCAACACCGCCGCTAACATACGTCCGAATAACTTGTCCTGAAACCGTAGACGCTACTGCTTTAACGTTATACTCACCCTTATCAAATGACTCTTTGTATTGTTGAAAATAGGTATCCTTACTCCAGCTCTGGGTAGATGCCAACCCCGTCATCTTACCTTTATCTATCATCTGGGCATACTTTCCTTGCGCCCCTTTAAAATGGAGTTTAAACCAGCGCGCCATAACTAAGGAATAAAATACCTGTCGTAAGTCCGAATATTTTTTGGAATTATTTACTTCTTTGGTAAGCTGCGGAATAATAAGTTCCCTGATAAGCTGCGATGAATATTCGTTCAATGCCTTCATACGCGGATCATTGAATGCGTACATATCGGAATTCTTCAAATGATCCTGCTCTAGCATAACTTTCATGGTTGCCTTATAAATATAGGCGCTGTCTGCCGATTCACGGATAATAACTTCATTGGGAACAATCCAGGGACGAGTCAAGGTAGGAATCGTAATCTGTTCAGAACCAAAAAGTTCTCCTGCTTTCTTATAAACCTTATCCCAGTATTCTTTTCCCGTAGGCGTTTCAGGATTAGTGTACTTAGCGGTATCTTTTTTAAGCTGAACATCTGCTGCAAGGAGGACTTTCCCTAAATCAGTCTGTTCAAGCACAGGATCAATAATACGCTCTGATGCATCGGGGCGTAAATTAACCCAAAATTTTTCATTCGGGAGAGAAATACCTATAAGAAAATATTTCATCAAAACCTGCGTGGACTCTTTCGTTGCTACCTGATCAAGAGATTGTACGTCACCTTTATCAAGCAAAAGACGCACTTGGTCTGTGGATGGATTATAGGAAAAGTAACGCAGATGCACCGGGCGGAATTTCTCAATCGCGGGAGCAGCCATCCTGCTCAAATGCGATGCGACATTAAGTTCCATTGCCATCTGCGCAAAACCTACTTGTTGCATCACAAACGTCATCGCCATTACTAAACAGATGATTCTCTTCACTTTTTCAAACATACCCATCGCAACTCCTTTGTAAAAGTATTTCTTATTAAATCAAAGAAAAAGCCGGAACGATAGACAACCGTCTATCAATCCGGCTAAATTTATCTTACCGTGACAAACCCCAATTTCCCTCCAGAAACCAGAGTCTGCCGGACTGGTAATTTCTTAAAGTATACTTAAAAATCCCGTTTTGTCAAGAGCACACAGAATTATTCTTAAGACTATCGTGACTGTCGATACTCCTCCAACCAGACACGGCTAGCATTACGATACGCTTCAAATGCGGGCTTTTTACTAAAATCCCAGCGTACAAGGCCGAATTCATCAACACCGTTATGAAAATGATCTTTCGTATCACGAAAGAAAGCCCAGAAGATCTTCTCAACGCCGTCATAGGTGATAAACTCACTGTAAATATACCGCACCCAAGCGGCCTGTTCTTTTTCTGTAGGGCTCCTGCCTTCCCACCAACCGTTCCTGCGAAGAGGCACTTTGACACCCGGACAGCCTATTTCGGTAAACCAGATTTTCTTATCACCGTCACCGAAATCCCGCATGATTTTCCGGCATCCCCGGTAAATCCCTCTCACACGGGAAACCCCATATTCATTAAGAGGGTTTGAAAACGGATGGATTGCCAGAATATCAAAATATCCCTTGCCGCCGTTTTTATAGATATTCTTCAGCGCAAAAACTGCGTTCTTGGAAAGGCCGCCGTTCAAAATGCGACATTCCGGATTCACCGCCTTAGCCCGCGTATAAACCTTTTTCAGAAGTTCCGTGTATCGAACCATCGCATCCTGAGGCGTGAAATACGTCGCATCATCCGGCTCATTCCAGATTTCCCAATACGTAACTTTCCCTTTATACCGGTCAATAACACCCGCAGTAAATGCAACAAACGTTTCGTCTTTATCAGGAGGGCTATTCCAAGACGGACCTGCCCAGGAAGCGCTATAACTCATGATCCCTAATATATGAATGCCATATGAGGTGGCCAGATCAACAATACGGTCATATTTCGAATAATCGATTTGACCCTGAACCGGTTCAATATCTTCCCAAAGGAAATCCATACGCACCCAACTGACGCCCGCTTCTTTCATAAGCGCAAACGTCTTTTTCAATGCCTTTTCATCGGGGTATTTATAGTTATTCCAGGGATGATTCCAACTTAAGAACTCAAGCGTACCAAACGGAGTATCGGCAGCAGATGCGGCGGAAATTGCCATGCACCAGACAAACAGGAATAAAAGCCAAAATCTAGAGTTTTTGGTCATGCAAGACATCTTCTGTGTTAATATAATCATCGAAACCGATCTTTTCTCCCAATTCCTGCTTGATAACCCTGATACGATCAGCGCCATACGGGTGAGTCTTATAATAATTTTTTGGCTGCAATGGTTTTCGCCGGTCAATATCATGCAGTTTATTCATAAAATCAATCATGGCGCGCGGATTATATCCCGCACGTTTCAAATAACGCGTACCCAGCTGATCAGCAAGCAACTCATCTTCCCTGGAATAACCAAGCAACAGCTCCGTCATGGCGGCATCTGCTGCAGCGCTGATCCCTCCCGTTGAACCGGGAGTAGCCACCGAAGCCAGCATAATAACAGAATATAAATTGCTTGCCTGCAATTTTTTAATACTATGCCGAGCGACGATATGGCCGACTTCATGGGCGATAACCGCGGCAAGTTCATCGTCATTGGAAACTTTTTCAATTAAACCGGAATTGACGTACACGTACCCGCCCGGCAACGATACCGCGTTAACTTCCTCATCTTTAAAAACATCAAAATGATAATCGATATCCTTGCGGTCACAAACAGCCACTATTTTTTTGCCAATTTCCCGTACACGCTGCAGTTCAAGCGGATCGTCAGTAAATTTGAATTCCGGCTCCTTACGGATTTGCCGATCGATGTTCTGCCCTAAAGCAACTTCCCGATCAGTGCTATAATAATATGACTCTACCTGTTTGGTGGCAATATTATACTCGGTAGAACAGCCGGACAGGATAAGAAGCGGGAATATAAGCACCCCGAAAACACTGACATTGACTTTAAGGAGCATACGATAGAGCTTGCGTAACGGCAAGCCGACCACAGTATAAAAACAACCTTCGATACGCTTGATGAAAAACGCGCCTTTACCTTGAATATCAAAACTTCCCGCCTTATCAAGCGGGGAAACTTTTTTAAAATACGCCGTAATTTCCCTGTCGGTAAGTTTATCCATGACAATTTTGGTCTTTTCATGGCAAACGAATTGTTTCCTTGTTTCAACATCAACCACCGCTAATCCGCTATAAAGCATGTGGGGTCTTGAGGAAAGTCTCCGCAGCATCCGATGGGCATCAACCAAATCCCGGGGCTTACCAAAAATAGAACCGTTCTGAACGCAAACCGTATCGGCGGCGATAACGACGCCTTTTGTAAGACGGCATGCCACATCGCGCGCTTTCATTAAAGCGTTGTGTTCAACCATTTTCGCGTAACTCAATTTTCCGGGTGAGATTAGTTCCGTAACTGCGCTTGGCAAAACCGTAAACTTCAGACCGGCAATAGCAAGCAGTTTCTTGCGGGCTTTTGAATCAGAAGCAAGATAGATTTTTTTCATCGCACGATGCAACCTCATCGGTTGCTGCAATTATATCGCAGCGCTTTCGCCGGCAAGGTAACCGGTTGAGAACGCCGCCTGGAGGTTAAAACCACCCGTATCAGCGTCGATATCGATCATCTCTCCCGCAAAATAAAGCCCTTTAATGCGGCGGGACTCCATAGTACGCGGATTAATATCCTTAAGCGAAACTCCTCCGCGTGTTACCATTGCTTCTTCGATCGGCTGTGTACTTTTTATCTCAAGCGTAAAACCCTTTAAAAGCTGGACGATTTTTCGGCGCTCTTCAAGAGTCACATGACTTGCCTGTTTTTGAGAATCTATCTTCAACATATGAATGAACGTATCGATCAAACGAAGTGGCAGCAACTCTTTTAAAATATTCCGGATATTCATACGGGTATTCGCCTTAAATTCCCGTATCAAACGGGCTTCTAATTGTTCAATCGTTAAGCCGGGCTTCAAATCAATCACCGCATGCACCCGCCGTTTATCGATCAAGAAATCATTAACCCGTCCGCTCTCCGTAATGACTAACGGACCGGAAATGCCATGCGCAGTAAACATCAATTCCCCGACTTCGGTTACAATCTCCTTCGTACCAGTGGAAAATGTAATACGGATGTTTTTAAGCGTCAAACCCTCAAGTTCTTTAGGATAGGATTCAATCGTATCCAAAGCCACCAGACCAGGCCGCAAAGGAACGATCGCATGTCCGAATTTTTCCGCGATACGCTGTCCGTCGCCGGTTGAGCCGGTAAAAGCATACGAAATCCCGCCAGTCGCAAGAATAACTGCATCTGCTTTCAGGCGTTCGCCATTTTCAAGAGAAACACCCTGCGCCTGATCATGCATGACAAGGATATCTTTCACAACCGATTTATAGAGTACCGTTACTTTCTGTTTCTCGATCTCGGTTTTTAAGACGTCAAGGATAGTTGCCGAGCGGTCGGAAACAGGAAAAACACGGAATTGACGTTCCACTTTAAGCGGCACGCCGCGTTCCTCAAAAAACCGCATCAGATCTTCATTGAAAAATTTTTTGAACGCATCGCGTAAAAACTCTCCCCTGCCGGAAAAACGTTTCAAAAATGCATCCAGATCGCAGGCATTGGTAAGATTACATCTCCCCTTCCCGCTTAAAAGGATTTTAGCGCCGCACGATGCTTTCTTTTCAACAAGAGTAACAACCGCCCCGCACTCGCTTGCTCGAATCGAAGCCATCAAGCCAGCGGGACCGGCTCCGACAACAATAATTGCTCTATTATTCATGGTTTTATAATCCGAAATCCCGGATAGTAAAAATAGATTCTAAGGGAATATTTACTTTGGCAAGATTTTCTTTGGCGCTTTCCAAGCGGTCAACGATCACCAGGGCTTTGACAATGGTCACGCCTAGTTTATCAAGCGCATCTTTTGCTTCAAGAAGCGCTTTTCCGGTTGTGGCGACATCATCAACAATAACCACGCGGCTGCCTTTCTTTAAGGCCGGTCCCTCAACTTGCTTACCCATACCGTGTTCCTTCGCAGCTTTTCTAACAATAAAAGTAGTAAAAGGGATATGCTGTATGTAGCTCAACGCCGCTACCGCGCCAACAATCGGGTCAGCGCCTAACGTCGGCCCTCCAAAAGCATCTATGTGCAGATCTTTAACCATATCAAGCATAATATTGCCGATAAGATAGACCCCTTCCGGAGTCAAAGTAATAATCCTGCCGTCAAGATAGTAATTACTTTCTTTCCCGGAAGAAAGAATGAACTTCCCTTTTTTAAGCGCATACTGCTCCAAAAGGGCATGTAGTTGTTTCTTGAGCTCCAGCGTGGAAGGTATCTGCATGGTGGGTATTGTACTATGGTTGTAAGAGGGTGTCAATACGGTTTGCGGTATTCGGTGTGCGGTTAGCGGTAGCACCGATAACCGTAAACCGAATACCAACTCTTGAATTATTCTTTACAACGCTAACTTCTCTTGATATCATAGTTTAACAATTTGGTGTAACCAGAAGTGAGGGCTGAAGCTAGTCCCCCGGGAGGTGTATAATGGGTAATTTTACTGAAAAGGAAAAATTACAACTACCGAAGGGGCGATTAGCCCGTTTCGGCATCGGAACTGATTCTCCTACGGCACAGACCACAATTCGCAGTTTCTTCCGCGGGCTGACCGACATTGTTTATCCAAAGGAATGCGTATCCTGCAAAAATAAAATAACGAATTACGCAGTTGATGACCTGGTCTGTTTTGATTGTTGGACTTCGATTAAAGAAAATACGCCTCCCTTCTGTATCCGCTGTGGCAGGCATCTTGATAAGAAAAATTTGACAAAGAACGTCTGTCCCGACTGTATCAGGAGAGAATATCATTTTGACCGGGCGTTCAGCCCCTGTACATTCGAGGGGCCGGTGAAAGAACTCATCCATGAGTTCAAATATAACGGCAAGGATTACTTGGCAAAACCGTTAAGCAGACTTTTGATTAACTTTATCGGTGAGTACCGCGTGCCGGTGGAATTTATGGATTTAATAGTCCCTATTCCTCTGCACGAAGCACGGCTGAGAGAACGACAATTTAACCAGGCAACAGAACTCAGCCAGTATATCGCCGAGGCATTCAACAAATGCCTGGCCGATGACATACTCCTGCGAAACCGCTCGACCAAAACGCAGGCGGATTTAAAAACTGCCGATCGCCTTGTCAACGTACAAGGAAGTTTCTCAGTACAAGAAAACACAGTGATTGGGGGAAAAAATATCCTCCTCATTGACGATGTTTTAACAACTGGTGCAACAGCATCCGAAGCATCCTGTGCACTCAAAAAAGCCGGAGCAAACATCGTCTTCGTTCTGACTCTGGCCAACTAACGAATGACTGCATGAAAATTCTACGCAACTATCTCATAAAAGAGTTTTTGGGCCCCTTATTCCTCGGCTTAGGAGTTTTAACCTTTGTCATGCTCTTGGGCAACCTGATCAAGATCGCCGAGCTTGTCATTAATAGGGGCGTTGACATCCTCAGTGTTTCAAAACTTTTTCTTTTCATGATTCCGTATCTTTTAACCTATACGCTTCCCATCGCGGCACTAACCGCAGTTTTACTTGCGCTCGGAAGACTCTCCAGCGATAACGAGATCATCGCAATTCGTTCATCAGGTATCAACCTATTTTGGCTTATCGCGCCGCTACTGGTCATAGGGCTGATTTTAAGTCTCATCTTGGTTATCTTTAACGACAAAGTCATTCCCTACGCCCACTTTGCTTCACGCAAAACCATGATGGAGGTAGGGCTCAAGAATCCCACTGCCGCACTTGAACCCGGCGTATTTATTAATTCCTTCCAAAAATACATTCTTTTTATTTACCGCATTGAAGAAAATAAAATGAGCAACGTGCGCATTTACGAACCACAGGAAGGGAAAGCCACACGAACGATTGTTGCCCGGCACGGCGAGTTCATCAGTATTCCCGAAAAGAAAGTCGTCAAACTCAAGCTTATTGACGGCACATCAGACGAACCTGATCCCAATAACCCGAGTAACTTCTATAAACTTAATTTTAAAACGTATTTTATGACGTTGAATTTCGGAGACGGGAAGAACAAAGAAGACCTGCGAAAAAAACCCAAAGATATGACTATCACCGAGCTTCGGAATGAAATCGATCAATTAAAACGTAATGGAGTAAATCCGGCCCCCCTTATTACCGAAATAAATGAAAAGGTTTCGCTGGCATTTTCCTGTTTTATTTTTGTTCTCCTGGGGTCTTCTCTAGCTATCATCACCAGGCGCCGGGAAAAATCAATCAACTTTGGAATCGCTTTTGTTACGGTAGGAATATATTACCTCCTGCTTTTAGGATCGGAGGCGCTCGGACTGCAAGGCCGCGTGGATCCGCAAATAGCCATGTGGCTTCCAAACATCATTCTTGGGGGAATAGGGGCGTTTCTCACCTATCGGCTATGCGCATCTTAGACCGTTATGTAACCAAAAACGTTCTTGCGCTCTTCTTCACGTGTATCTTTTCGTTCCTCTTTTTATATGTCATTATCGATGTCTTTGCCAATCTGAATGATTTTCTGAAACTCCACACTCCTGTCCTTGTTCTCATACAATACTACGTGTCTTATTTACCGATTATTTTTGTGCAGGTTGCTCCCATCTCCACCCTGTTAGCAATACTCTATACATTCGGTTCGTTCAACCGCAATAATGAGATTATTGCCATGCGCTCTTCAGGTTTAAGTATTTTTCAGATTTCCAAGCCCATAATCATATTCGGCGTTATCCTCTACATGTTCATTTTCTGGATCAATGACCGTTTTGTGCCGAACGCGCTGCAACTCAACCAACAGATAAAAACACAGATCGAAAGCGGCAAGAAACAAACCCCGCAGAAAACCGATGAAACAATCTTGAATCTATCAATGTATGGGTTGCGCAACCGGTTAATCTTTGTGAATCGCTTTACCCCAAGCTCAAATACCATGGAAGGCATCACCATCCTTGAACATGATGAGCACCAGAATCTGATTAAGAAAATCGTTGCCAATAAAGCCGTTTTCATGGATGGACTCTGGCGTTTTTATCATAGCCTAACCTACGAGTTCGAATTAAACGGACAAATGAAAACCGAACCCCGTTACATGGACGAAGAAATTGTCGCTATCCCGGAAACACCGAAAGAATTCCTTTCTCAGCGGCAAAAAACAGAAAACATGACAATTGCCCAGATCCAAGACTATATCTGGAAACTTTCAAAAAGCGGGGCTACCGGTGTTATCAGAAAACTAAAAGTCGACCTCTACCAGCGATTTGCCTTCCCCCTCACAAGTTTTATTATTATTTTTCTTGCGATCCCATTCTCGCTCAAGCTGAAAAAACGGGCTACGGGACTTTCTTCGCTCGGGTTGTCAATAGTTGTAGGATTCTTGTATTACGTTGTTAACGCGATAAGCATTGCCTTGGGGTACGCCGGCATTCTCATGCCCATTGTTGCGGTTTCTTTAAGCCACGTTTTTTTCTTCACGCTGAGTCTCTATCTTATTCAACACACGCCGTAATTAGTTCACAGTTCATAGTTCAATGTTCAAAGCATGTTTTCCGTTAGAAACGGACTATATGCTCTGTTTTTAGCTTAAACTATTCACTATGAACTAACTTTGAACCTTGAACATTGAACTAACTGTGCTACAACTGGCAGGTTTTGTTTTGCAGAAGTTTACAGATACACGCGGGGAACTCTGCTGCCTAAGCCGCAGACAATTTCATAGGGAATAGTGCCGGACCGCTCAGCCAATTCTTCAGCACCGATGATACCCGTTCCTTGCGAGCCGATAAGAACGACCTCTTCTCCTATTTTGACCGGGATACTCCCGACATCAACCATGATCTGATCCATACAGACATTACCGCTGATCGTAAAACGCTTTCCTTTTATCAACACGGATGCAATATTGGAAAGATTACGCGGATATCCATCACCATACCCAATCGGTAATGTAACAATAGACGTAGCCTTTTTCGTGACATAGGTATGCCCATAACTGACACCCTGTCCCTTCGGCACTCGCTTGACATGCACAATACGAGTTTTTAAACACAATACCGGCTTTAATTGCATGGCAATATCTTTGCGCGGATACAAACCATATAAAACTATGCCGGGACGAACCATCGAGAAATGACCGTCTTTATAGCCGGCAATTCCCATGCTATTGGCGGCATGTGTCAAAGGGATACTCACACCCGCTTTTTCCAATTTAGTGACGAGCTGGCGGAAAAGTTCTATTTGATATTTGGTAAATTCAGGGTTCATATCAGCAAAAGCAAAGTGCGTAAAAAGCCCTTCCACACGCAAGTGCCGGAAACAGGAAATCCTCTTGACAAGGTCGAAGGCATCTTCCGGTGAAACACCGATTCTTGCCATACCGGTATCAACCTTGATATGGACATTAATCGGTTTACAACGTTTGCGCGCAGCAATATCAAGCGCATGGGCAAATTCATACGTACAGACCGTAGGAATCAAATCATATTCGAACAACGGATCGATATATTCAGTCAGGCACGCACCCAACACTAAAATCGGCAGTTTAATTTTTTCTTTCCGGAGTTTTATACCTTCATCAATGGAAGCGACGCCAAACGCATCTGCTCCGCAGGAAAGGAGTTTTTTTGAAACAGGAATGAGCCCATGACCATAGGCATCGGCCTTGACCGTCACCATAACTTTAACATTCGAGCCAACGGATCTTTGAATTTCCTTGAAATTATGGGCAAGATTTTCCAAACTGACTTCTGCCCACGTCGGCCGGTATCCAATTATTTTTTTAAAGTATTTATTTGGCATTCTTTTGCGTATAGATAAAGAGGATTGAGTTTAAAGATATCGTCAATGGTACCAGTTTGCAACTTTTCTTTGACACACGAAAGCAGAGCATGGGAAGCCGGATACCAGTAATCTTTATCCAAAAGAACGGCCTTCTTTGCCCCTTGCATAAAAATATCCCGGTACAAACCAACAGCATCACCGGTAAAAACCGCATCGGCAGGTACTTTTTTCATAAGTTCACCTGCTGAAACCAGTAAATAGCCTGATCTCTTTGTATAGATTTTGCCTTTTCGTTTATACATACTTGCGTATACTAACCCGCGTTTTGCATCAAGAACCGGAACAATCACCGCATCCCCGTACTGCTGCGGCACATTACGGGCAATAGTATCAAGCGAAGGAATACCTATGATAGGCTTGTTAAGCGCCCAACACAACCCTTTGACCGTGCTTAAACCGACGCGCACACCGGTAAATGACCCCGGACCGATACCACAGGCAAAATATGTAATGTCTTTTAAAGATAATCCCGCCGCAACCATTGCTCGTTCAATCACGGGGACCAACAACATTGAATGTTTGACCCCCAGATTAATATCACAACCGTATTCTTTCCCGCCATCGGCTATTCCCAAAGCTACGTATTGAGTCGTTGTATCAATGGCAATAATTTTCATGTATGTGCTCCACAACAGCTCGCGACCGTTTTCCACTGGCGCTGATAATGATTGAACGGGTATTTTCAGATTGTATGGCGATATGCACCTTTACATAATCGCTCGGCATAAGTTTCCCCAAGCGATCAGCCCATTCAATGACGGAAACTCCCTCACCGTAAAAATATTCTTCATATCCCAAATGAGCAATATCATTACTATCGAGCAGGCGATACAAATCAAAATGATTAACCGGGAAATGAGTGCCGGCATACTGGTTCACTAAAACAAACGTGGGGCTGGTTACGCGCTCCTGGCGTACTCCCAGGCCTTTAACAATCCCCCGCGCCAAAACACTTTTCCCCGCGCCTAACTGCCCGACTAAGCAAACGATATCACCCGGACCAAGGCTGCGCGCCATGGATTTGCCGAATTTCAGGGTATCGCAAGCAGACTTAGAAATAATATGCATAGTCTAAGAAAAATGGGTATACCCTTTTTTAGTTACGGGAATTTCCCGCCCAAACGCGTCAAGAACGCGCAGGCCTTCCTTCTTATCGGTAATGGAACCAATCGGTATACACATACCCGGATTCTTCAATAAAAGTCTGTGCGCTTCCCGGCGGGGGAGCGTATAGAGCAATTCAAAATCCTCTCCCGAACACAATGCGTCGGAAAGGTCCTTTGCTTCCGGATTTACGGGAACCGCCTCCGCTAACACCGTTGCGCCGACGCCACTGGCACCCACGACATGCTCTAAATCCTGCATCAAACCGTCGGAGATATCGATCATTGATGTTATGCCAAAATGCCGGACCAAAAAGCGGGATTCAGAAACCCGCGGCGTAAATCGAAGATGCTTACCTTTATACGAACCACCCAGAGAGCCCGTAACACAAATAATGTCACCGGGTTTTGCTTGCGAACGCAAGGCAAGGCATTTCTTTTCGACAAGACCGAGCATGCTGATATCAATCATTAATTGACGGGCACTGCTCATATCTCCCCCGACAAGATTCACCTTAAACTGGCGCGTCATGGAAAGCACTCCGTCACAAACCCTGTCAAGATATCGAACCGGCGTTTTCTGAGGCACCGCCAAGGAAACAACGCAGTGACGGGGGAACCCGCCACAGGCAGCAATATCGCTCAGATTGATCGCCACAGCTTTACGCCCGACCAAATACGGATCTTCCGTACGAAGGAAATCAACGTCTTCTACGATCATATCGCAGGTATAAAGCTGGTAATACCGCGCATCAAAAGCAAGGACAGCGCAGTCATCTCCGCTGCCGCGCACCACCCCGGCATCGACTTTAATTCCCCTGCGCACCCGGTTAATAAACCCGAATTCTCCGATATCACTAAGTTTCATCGCACACAAACATTCCTACCGCAACGCTCTCTTTATGGTCTGAATAAACGGCGGTTTCAAAATACCCTTTTCCGTGATTATCCCTGTTATCAAACTATGCGGCGTAACATCAAAAGCGGGGTTAAAAATGGAAACTCCTTTTGCCGTCATGGGCTTCTTAAAAAGAAGCTCTCGCACCTCAGCACCATTTCTTTGCTCGATCGGGATCTCTGCGCCGCTTGCAATATCGAAATCGAATGTCGAAACAGGTGCCGCGATATAAAAAGGTATTTTGTGATATTGTGCAAGTACCGCTAAGCTATAGGTCCCGATCTTATTGGCGGTATCACCATTAGCCGCAATACGATCGGCACCGGCAATCACCAGATCAACCTTACCTTGTTGCATCAAAACTGCACTCATATTGTCACATTGAACCGTAACATCAATGCCTTTTCTCTTAAGTTCCCAGGAAGTCAGACGAGCCCCCTGCAGCAGCGGCCGCGTTTCCGAAGCATAAACTTTTATTCTTTTGCCCTGTTCATGCGCCTTATAAACAACGCCTAATGCCGTGCCATAATCAATCGTAGCCAATATTCCCGTATTGCAAACGGTAAGAATACGCGCGTTATCTTTGATAAGCTTACTGCCATATGATCCGATCAAACGGCAGATACGCCGGTCATCTTCGATAATCTGCAACGCCTGCTTAAGCATAAGTTTTTTAACAGCGACGATAGGTTCATGCTTGTTCTTAACCGCCACCGAACACATCCGTTCAATCCCCCAAAAGAGATTGCGCGCGGTCGGCCGGGAAGAAGCAAGATAGCGGGAAACCCTGTCGAGTTCTTTGAAAAAAGCAGCAAAATTTCTTGCTTTTGAACCGCGTATCCCCAGATAAACTCCAAGCGCTGCCGCTGCCCCTAAGGCCGGAGCGCCACGCACCTTTAATGCCTTAATAGCATGCCAAAGGGTTTTTATATCGCGGATAGGCAGATACACAAACTCACCCGGCAATTTTGTCTGGTCAATGATTGTTATTGCATTATCTTTCCACGCTATTGAACGGATAGACATAATTCCTCACTAAAGTTTCAAAAGTTTTGCAAGCAAGCTTTTCTTTACCTGAATCGCCGAATGCGGACACATCTCCTGACAGCAGAAACATGAAATACAACGGGAATAATCAATAACGATTTTCCCCTTTACTTTACGGATCACTTTTTGAGGGCAGGCTTCAATACAAGCGCCGCAACGGACACAAGCTTTATGATTCACCGCCGGTCTGAAATACAAAAACCTTTTAACAAAACTGATGACCGGCTGCGGGATCCTGCTGTGAACCGACGAAACCGGCAGCGTGAACGGTCTTCCTTTAACATTGTCGATCGTCTCCCCCTGAATATCAATTTCCTGCACATCAGCGACACCGATTTTACGACGGGCACCTTCCCTGTTCGTCACAATGTCTATCGGTTTGAGCCCCATAACAGTCGCCAAAACGCTGTCAATCGCCACACAATCACGACCCGCCACTAAAATCCCCTGATTACGCAATGTCCCGCTGGTTGACGGACCATCACCCTCCATGGCAATAATACCGTCGACAATAGTTAATGAAGGGTTCGACTCCCGATACACATCAAGAAGAATATTTGCAAACTCATTCTTATCATAATATTTCTTATGTAATTCCGTTTTGAAAGTACCGGATACGAGCCCGAAATTATTTTTTACGGCGGCAGTTAGGGTCGTAAACTCGTGTGTTTTGAATTTAGCAACAGAGACCAAATGGTCAACCTCATCAAGGAAAGCCGCCAGCGGGAATTTTCCATGCCACCGCCGTTTATCAAACTGAACCAGGCTGACACCTTCTTCATCACAAACTTTTTTTACACCCGAAGCTTCGTAAACAACATTCACGTCCTGAATTGCTCCCCAAACACTGGGGCCGTCTCCGACAAAAACAGTGCATCCATGCTTTTTTAAAAGACGCACAACCGCCCGGACAACCTCCGGATGAGTACAAACGCCACATTCAGGTCCATTAGCCATCAAAAGATTCGGCTTTACCAGAACCCGGGAATTCGGCTTCACAAAAGCGCCGATACCGCCGCAAAGCTCCAGGCAATACCCAAGTGCCGCCTCTAAACAATTCCGTTCGTACTCCTGGCATCGAACAATCGATACACGTGGTTTCATGGCAGATGAAAGAACCTCTTCGCATTTTCTGTCGTTACGCGACAAACTTCTTCAAAAGGAATTCCCCGGAGAGCAGCTACATATTCGGCTAAATGACGCACAAAAAATGGTTCATTGCGCTTACCCCGGTACCCTTCAGCCGGCAAATACGGGGAATCAGTCTCAAGCATAACCCGTTCAAGAGGGGCTTCACGGACAACCTGACGCACGTGTTCTGATTTTTTGTACGTAACATTACACGTAAACGAAACCATAAATCCCAGCCCCAGGCAATCATGTAAAAAACCGATATCACTTGAAAAGCAATGCACCACTGCCCGTATCGGCATGAATTCTTTTATGATACGGATGGTATCATGATCCGCCTGGCGGCTATGCAAAACAACCGGGAGATCAACTTTTTTAGCCACAGATAAAAGTGCCCGAAAGAGTTCCCGCTGATTTTCCGGTTTGGAAAAGTTTTTGCAATAATCCAAACCAATCTCACCCACGGCAACGACTTTTTTTTGAGCACAAAGCCCCGTAATGCTATCGGCATAGCCGGGAGGCAGATTATCAGCATCATGAGGATGAATCCCAACCGCAGCAAATACTCCCGGATACTGCGCAGCAAGTTTTACGGAGTTACGTGAACCTTCAAGAGTAGGGCCGACATTAATAATGTATGCGATCCCCGCATCCAGGGCACGTCCGATCATTTCGTCACGATCCTGATCATAATCGGGATAATCTATATGCGCGTGCGTATCGATTAGTTCAGCATTCATATCTGCAAGATCGGTTTTCGGTAATCGGTGTTCGGTTTTCGGTTCAATACACCTGGCGACCGTTAACCGGCAACCGCAAACCGCTAACCTCTTTTCGTATCTATTCTCGGGAAAAGCGGGTTCCCCTTATTTACAACATCCTGCCCAATCTGCTCTTTAATTAAACAAGCGGTATTGGGCATAACCGGATATATGGCATCGGCAACAACCCGAATAACGTCAACTAAAAGCCGTATAAAACCCTTCAACTCTTCCGTCTTATTTTCTTTGGCCAGATTCCACGGCTTTGTATTCTCAACATGCTTATTGGCCATATTAACCAATTCCCAGATCTTTTCAAGAGCCGCGCTGAAATTAAAATCAGCCGCAGCAGTAAGATACGGAGAAATTTCTTCCTGCAAATGATCGGCTTTGGCATATATCGCTGCCGATGCTTCGTTGGAAGCTCTCGGACAAACAGGGACCTGCCCCTTATAATACTTCTCAACCATGGTCAGTGTCCGGTAAACCAGATTCCCGATATCGTTGGCTAAATCCCCGTTAAAACGCTTGATAATTGCATCCTCGGAGAAATTACCGTCCATGCCAAACGGCACGTCGCGCAAGAGAAAATATCGGAACGTATCAATGCCGAAACGATCGACCATAGCGGCGGGAGAAACCACATTCCCCCGTGATTTCGACATTTTCGCGTCATGCATCATCCACCACCCATGCGCAAAAATCGTATCCGGCTGGCGAATACCCAGCGCATGGAGCATAATCGGCCAATACACCGCGTGGTGCCGTAAAATATCTTTAGCCATAAGATGCACTATTTCAGTCCCTTCAGTCCACCACGCCGATGTATATTTTCCCGCATCATCAAACGAACCGACGGCGCTGATATAATTAACCAATGCATCAAACCAGACATAGGTGACATGATCCCGGCTAAACGGTAACGGGATGCCCCAGCTCAAACGTTCCTTCGGCCGGGAAATGCACAGATCGCTCAAAACGTTCATTTTTAAGAAACTTAAAACCTCATTACGGCGATGCTGCGGTCTAATAAAATTCGGATGCGTCTCAATATACTCAATGAGCCACGACTGATATTTAGAAAGCCTGAAAAAATAATTATTTTCGGAAATCTTATCAACCGGTCTTTTACAATCAGGACAGACACGCTCGACAAGCTGAGACTCGGGCCAAAAAGTCTCGCAGGGAGTGCAATACCATCCCTCATAGGTATCTTCGTAGATGTCGCCGTTCTTATAAACGATCTCGAGCGCCCGCTGAACCGTTTGTATATGCCGCGATTCAGTCGTACGGATAAAATCATCATTTGCAATAGCAAGTTGTTTACCGAGTTCACGGAATTGCCCGGAAACATTATCCACAAACTGCTGCGCCGATAATTTCGCTTCATCAGCAGCCTTCTGGATTTTCTGTCCATGCTCATCGGTACCGGTAAGGAACCAAACGTTCTCGTTACCCAGGACAAAACGTTCATATCGGGCAAGAGTATCCGCCGCTATCGTGGTATACGAATGGCCGATATGCGGAGCGGCGTTGACATAGTAAATCGGTGTTGTTATATAAAATTTATTCGCCATGCTCTTTATCCTTGTAACTCACCTGGGTAATAGTCCCATCTTCAAGTTCAATTGTTGCCGAACGCTTAAAAACATTAACCCCGATAACTTTTCCTTTGCCTTGCGGGATATGGACGCGTTCTCCTTCCCGGGGCAACCCCTTGGAAAGCGCTTTATATGTTTCATACTCAAAATTAAGGCAGCACATAAGCCTTCCGCACAACCCGGATATCTTGGGAGGATTTAACGGCAATCCCTCTTCTTTTGCCATCTTTATGGTAACAGGCTCAAAATCCTTCAGGAAACGCGCGCAACATAATTCTCTGCCGCACGGGCCAAAACCGCCGAACAAACGCGCTTCATCGCGTACGCCGATCTGACGCAATTCAATACGCGCCTTAAAAATTTTTGCAAGGTCCTTAACCAAATCCCGGAAGTCAACTCGTCCTGCAGCGGTAAAATAAAATACGATCTTCGTGCGGTCAAAAGAATATTCCGCATGCACTAGTTTCATATCAAGTTTATGCTCTGTAATTTTCTTGGAACAGGTGCCAAATGCCTCTTTCGCCTTAGCTCGCGCTTCTTCAATCTGCTTCAAGTCCTGTGCGTTTGCTTCACGGATGATCTTTTTGGGCTGCTCTTTTGATTTAACTGCATTACCACCGTCTCGCGGGCACGGATGATTCTTATCATGCCCAACACACGTTGCTTCTTTCGGAGAGACAACTTTACCATAATCCGTACCGCGATCGTGCTCAACGATAACAATACTTCCCTCTTTTACAAGTGCTTCTCCGGCATTGTATAAAAATACAGTTCCGTAATCCCGGAGCTGTACCGCAATTATTTTTTCCATGATGGCCCTTTCTATATAACCGCTTCCACATGCGCCAGAAGCAGCTTAGAATTCACGTTCCTGTCTAACAATGCGCTTGATGTTGTAATAGTGCTCAAAATCTCGTCGAGGGACTCAAAACTTAACCGGTCAGACTCACGCATAAGATCATGCATCCGATCACGATGAATTATTTCATCACCATTGACACCGGCCTTTAAAAGATAAATATCTCTGAACCAACGGGCAAGACCAGTCAAATACTCACGCATCTCCTCCCGGCTGTCTCCCAGTTTAGTTTTACCAAGACCAAGCGCCAAGGTATTGATAATTGCGTCGCGAGACTCAATAGTCGTCGTATCTTTAAGACGCACGGCTTCTTCAATTCTCCCTTCACTAGAATAAGCAAGATAATGCGCCAAATCAGCGCCAACATTATAGTCACTCTGTAATATCGCAGTAAGCCGTTGTCTTGTAAAAGCCGCAAATTTTACCTGGTGGCAGCGCGAAACTATAGTTTTAGGCAACATAAACGGCTTATCAGTGATAAGGATGATTACCGTTGACCCATACGCCTCTTCAAGCGTCTTTAAAAGCGCGTTGGAAGAAGCAATCCCCAATTTATGGGCGCGTCGAATAATAAAAATCTTGTGTTTTCCTTCATACGGACGCAAAGAAACCTGGCGTCTGAGCTCGCGCACCGCCTCAATAGGGATCTCATCATCGGCAAAATCAAGGCAATGAATATCCGGATGCGCATTTTTTTCAATTTTCATGCAGGAAAAACAACTACCGCAGAAATCACCCTCTTTTTCCAGGCAATTTAAAGCCATGGCAAACGCCCGGGCAACGGTATATTTACCGATCCCCGCAGGACCGGTAAATAAATACGTCCCTGCAACGTGCGATTGAGTAATAAAACCTTTCAACCGCTCAATCACGTACTGATGTTCTGTAAAATCCTGAAATCCCATATGCTTCTTTCGGTTTTCGGTTAGCGGTTTTCGATTAGCGGTAAACGGTGCTAATTTTACGATAACCGTTAACCGATTACCGTATTGACCGCTTTCCGGACAGACTCTTGTGTATCGGTCATATTATTTTCAACCGCAATCACTTGTATGCGTTTCGGCTCAAGCCGGGCAAGCTCAAAATATCCTTTTCTTACGTTTTGATGATACTCAAGGGAACGCTTTTCAATACGATCCTGGCTATCTTTTCGATGCGCCAAACCCTGTTCAAGCGGAACATCCAGAAGAATCGTTAAATCAGGAGATATCCCACCTGTTGCCAGCTCTCCAACACTCTTAATAACCTTCAAATCCATACCTAATCCATACCCTTGATAGGCAAGCGTTGAATCAAGAAAACGGTCACAAATAACAACCATGCCCTTACCAAGCGCCGGCTTAATGACTTCCTCGACGATCTGGCTGCGCGCAGCCATATAGAGGAGCATCTCACAGGTCGCTGACATGCCGTCGTTCTTTTTATCTAAAAGGATCTGCCTGATTTTCTCGCTGATAACGGTTCCGCCCGGCTCACGCACAAAAAGAACTTTATGCCCTTGTTGCTCAAGATATTCCTTCAGCAACTTTGACTGCGTGCTCTTTCCGCAGCCTTCAGAACCTTCAAATGTAATGAATGTACCCTTCATATACGTGGTCGATAGCCTATAGTCTATAGTTAATAGTACCCTAGTTTTTCCGGCGCCAGTCTACTGTCCCGTCTTTCCTATCTTCAACAATAATGCCCTGCTTTAATAATGCATCTCTTAACTCATCAGATCTTTTAAAATCCCTGCGCAATCGAGCCTGAGATCTTTCTTCTAATAAAGCAGCTTCTTCCGTACTCAATCCCTCATTCTGAGAATTTTCGAAAATTCCGAAGATTTTACTTCCAAGCTCCTTAATAACCCATTCTGCCTCATTAATAACAGCAACATAATCATCCCTATTTTCATTTGTATCAATAAAATGGTTTGTCTCGTTTAAAAGATCGAACAGGCTAGCTAAAGCCTGCGGAGTATTAAAATTATCATCCATTGCCTCAATAAATAATGCTTTCCGCTTTTCAATAAAACCATCTGTTTTTCGAACAGACGATATAAATGATTTCTTAATACGAGCAACATTATGAAAAAGAATCGCGAATCTCTCCAACGCTTTCCTCGCTTCTTCAATTTTTTCTTCCGTATAATCGACAGGAGAAGAATAAAGCGCGTTCAAATAGAACAACTTCATTAAATCTGCATTCCAATATTTATTCTTAAAATCTTCAATGGTTACAAAATTCCCCAAAGACTTTGACATCTTCTGTCCATTGATGGTCAAAAGCCCGTGATGAACCCAATAATTTGCAAACGGCTTCCCGGTCTTTGCCTCACTCTGCGCCGTCTCATTCTCATGATGCGGAAAAATTAAATCGCGCCCGCCGGCATGAATATCCAGCGTATCACATGCCAAATATTTCTGGCTCATCACGGAACACTCGATATGCCAGCCAGGCCTTCCATCGCCCCAGGGGCTCGGCCATGACGGCTCCCCTGGCTTTGAAGCCTTCCAAAGCGCAAAATCAAGCGGGTCTTCTTTTGCCTCATCAGAATCCTTGCGCACTCCAACCAGCATTTGATCGATGCTTTGTCCGGAAAGTTTCCCGTATTCTTTAAACTTACGCACGCTAAAATAAACACCGCTCGTAGTCGCGTAAGCAAAACCCTTCTCAATCAAAACCTGAATATACTGTATTATTTCCGGAACATTCTTTGTCGCGCGCGGCTCTTCTTTATCTTTGTCCAATAAACCCAAGCGCACACCAAGCCAGGATAAATCCTGGCGATAGCTTGCGATATATGTATCAACTAATTCTTTCCAGGGAACTTTCAATTCATTGGCGCGATTAATGATCTTATCGTCGATATCAGTGATGTTACGTACGAAATTCACCTGATAGCCGCTGTATTCAAGATAGCGGCGCATAACTTCAAAAATATACAGGCTGCGCGCATGCCCTATATGACAGGCATCATAGACCGTCACTCCGCAGGTATACATATTCACCTTTGCAGAGGACAACGGCTTAAAAACCTCTTTTTTTCTCGTCAGAGAATTATAAATCTGGAGTGGCATTACTTTTTCTCAAGTTTCTCGATGCGCTGTTCAAGTTCATCAACCAACTGCATAATGGGGTCAAGAACGTGGATATGATCAAGGCTAATCTCTATTTTCTTACCTTCCTGTTTCGTAATGCGGCCGGGAACGCCAACCACGGTCGAATTAGCAGGAACATCTTTCACCACAACGGCATTGGCTCCAATATAGGAATTATCGCCCACCGTAATATTACCCAAAACCTTGGCACCGCCTCCGATAACCACATTATTGCCGATCGTCGGATGACGTTTACCTTTTTCAAGCCCGGTGCCGCCCAATGTCACCCCCTGATACAAAAGCACATCATCACCGACAATAGCAGTTTCCCCGATAACCGTACCCATACCGTGATCAATAAAAAATCTTTTTCCGATAACAGCGCCCGGATGTATTTCAATACCGGTGATACTTCGCGCTAACTGACTGATCGAGCGTGATACAAAACAGAATTTCCTCTTATACAACCAATGGGCAACTCGATGCGCGACCAACGCATGCAACCCCTGGTACAAAACTAAAACCGTTAGCGTACTGCAGGCCGCCGGATCTTTTGTGCGGATGTTTATAATCTCTTCGCGAAAAATTATTCCGATAATCGCGTACTTAAGAACAATAAGCCCTGCAAGAATCGTTAAACAAAAAAGAAAAAAGCTCATCTTAAATCTCCTTGCATATCAAAGTAATTGCATATGCCGCAATCGCTTTACCTTCGCCGATATCTCCTAATCCTTCGTTCGTCTTTGCCTTCACAGAGACATTATCAGGGGAAATACCTAAAATCGACGCAATCATGCATTGTATTTGTTTTTTAAATGGTGTCAACTTTGGCTCCTGGCACACAATGACTGCATCAATATTGCCAATAGAAAAATTATTCTTACGGACTTTAAGAAACGCCTCGGTCAATAATTGCGCGCTATCCGCATTTTTATATCGGCTATCGGTATCCGGAAAAAGCTCTCCGATATCACCAAGGCCGGCTGCACCAAGCAACGCATCGGTAATCGCATGCAAAAGCACATCCGCATCCGAATGTCCCAAGAGGCCTTTTGAAAAAGGGATATCAATCCCTCCCAAGATAAGCCGGCGCCCTTCTACCAACCGATGTACATCATATCCAAAACCTATTTTTGTTTCCATTGTTTTGCGATTGCGCCCGCGATTACCAGATCCTCCGGCGTCGTTACTTTTATATTATAGTACGAACCCCGTACCACGGAAACACGCCTGCCCAATCTCTCAACAAGCATGGCATCATCAGTAACGTTTGTTTTTCCAAACCGCCGGAATGCTTCCCGAATAACCGTAACAGCAAACCCCTGTGGTGTCTGAATCTCCCACAGGTTGCTGCGGTCAATAGTCTTCATCACGCGCCTGACTTCGCAGTCTTGTGACCTTATGACCGCGTGACTTTGTGACCCTGCAATTTTCTTTATCGTAGCCTTAACCGGCACCCCTACGATTACCGCGCCGGTCTTTTTCGTCTCAGCAATAACATTTGAAATAACCTTTGCATCAATAAAAGGCCGGGCTGCATCATGAATTAAAACCATATCAGCACACGGATGCAGTGAACCTAAAGCATGCGCAACAGAATCCCTGCGCTCGGCGCCGCCAAAAACTACGGTCCTGACTTTTGAGATCCCATAACGCCGTATTAAAGCCCGTATCGGAGCGCGATTCTCCGCGTTAACCGTCACGACAATATCCGTGACCTGCGGATGTTCCTGCAATGCCTTCAGGCTATAAACGATTACCGGCTTTGAGCAAATCCGGACAAGCGGTTTAGAAACCGTACTCCCGAACCTCACGCCCTTGCCCGCGGCAAGGACAATCGCGCTGACATACATACGCTATCGTTCTAATTTAGCAAAAATCATCCTGCCCGCCTGTGTCTGCAAGACTGAGGTCACCGTAACTTTTACATCCTGACCGATAAACCGGCGCGAATCTTCAACAACAATCATCGTGCCGTCATCAAGATATCCGATAGCCTGATTATGCTCCTTACCTTCTTTAATGAGCTTGACGTGCATCTCCTCACCCGGAAAAACAACGGGCTTTAAGGCATTGGCCATTTCATTAATATTTAAGATTTTAATACCCTGTAAGCTGGCAACGCGATTTAAGTTAAAATCAACCGTCATGATTTTTGCTTCCATAACTTTGGCCAATTTCACTAATTTCGCATCAACCTCGTGCACCTCAGGAAACTCTTCATCATGCAGGGAAATCAACTGGGCATTATCTTTCTGCATAATATGAAGCATTTCAAGGCCCCGTCTGCCGCGTTGACGTTTCATCGGATCGGACGAATCGGCAATCTGCTGAAGTTCTTTTAAAACGAATTTCGGAATGATCAATTTTCCTTCAACGAACTTCGTTTTCAGAATATCAAGGATCCGGCCGTCAATGATAACACTTGTATCAAGAATAGTCACCTCTTCCATTTGGTCTTGCCTGCGCAAACGGATATACGGGATAATCACGTTGAATTCATCTTTACCGCGCAAACCGATAACCATACCCAGATAACAAAAAACCAGGGTCAATGTCACGCGTACCTGCGCCAACTGCTCAGGTGGAATTTGAGCAAGGCTAAAAGCATCGGTAACAAGTTTTGACATAATAAGACCGAGGATCAAACCAAAAACCGAGCTCGAAAGCCCCCGTACTGAAACTTTACGCATGCCAATTTCGAGTATAATGATAATAATGGAGGCGCCAAAACCAACCAACATGCCAATCCAGCCGATTCCTTTTGTTTCCAGCGTTTGATAACCTATAACCATGCTGATAAAAACGAATAATAACCGTACGGATAATAAATTCATAACACCTCCCGAACACCTACTGTTTCTATTTAGTGAGGCCCCGCACAGCGGGGCAGAACACCTACACTATTCTTGTTGAGTGAGGCCCCGCACAGCGGGGCAGAACACCTGCACTATTCTTGTTGAGTGAGGCCCCGCACAGCGGGGCAGAACACCTGCACTATTCTTGTTAAGTGAAGCTCCAATTTATAAAAACCAACTTAATGCGACCCACCGCCAGCAGGGCAAACCATATCCAGCGCTTCCTGAAGAGTAGCAACCGGTATTACTTCTATGGCATCTTTTTTATATTCAAGATTTTTACGGTTGTTCGCGGGTATAAGACAGTGTTTAAAACCAAGTTTTGCCGCTTCATTCACGCGAATGCCGGCCTGCGAGATACTGCGGATCTCACCGGCCAACCCCACTTCCCCCAGCACGACCGTATCAGGCATAATAACACGGTCATGCAATGCGGAAGCTACTGCAACACTCACTGCAAGATCCGCGGCAGGATCAACGATTTTGATCCCACCTGCGACATTAACGAAAATATCTTCAGCCTCAAGATGCAGGCCCATGCGCTTCTCAAGGACCGCTACCAAAAGAGCAAGACGATTATAATCAAATCCTTGTGCTTTACGAGTTGCGTATCCAAAATTCGCCTTACTAACCAAAGACTGGATTTCAACTAATAAAGGTCTGGTCCCCTCAAGAACAGCGGAAACCACAGAACCGGAAACATCTTTGGGGCGTTCCGAAAGAAATATCTCGGAGGGATTCTTTACTTCCGACAGCCCTTCAGGCCCCATTTCAAAAACACCAATCTCATTGGTCGAGCCAAATCGATTCTTGACGCCCCGTAAAATGCGATACGTTGAAAACCGGTCACCCTCAAAATAAAGAACAGTATCAACCATATGTTCAAGAACGCGCGGCCCGGCAAGCATCCCTTCTTTGGTCACATGCCCGATCAAAAACAAAGCGATAGTGCTGGTCTTTGCCAGTTGCGTCAAAATTCCGGCGCACTCCCGTACCTGGCTGACGCTGCCGCACGATGAAGAAATCGTCGGTTCAAAAATAACCTGTATGGAGTCAACAAAAACCACATCAGGTTTGATCTGACGGATGTATTCAAGAATAAGCGATAGATCGGTCTGGTTAACAATGAACAATTCGCCGTCATGCCCTGCGCCCAGGCGCTTGGCGCGTAATTTCGTCTGCGCCACAGACTCTTCACCGCTAATATATAAAACACGATGCTTGTGTTTTGTCAGTTCATTGGAAACCTGCAGGGAAATCGTCGATTTCCCGATTCCCGGATCCCCGCCGATTAATGTAACCGACCCCGGAACAATACCCCCGCCCAGGACACGGTCCAATTCATGTAAACCGGTTTTGATCCTGCTTGATTCCTGTTCCTGAACATCCCGCAACAAAACCGGTTTCTCTTTGTAGAGCGCAGCACGCTCTCGCGGCTTTCCTGACGGGATGGGGGATGTATAATCCTCCTCGATAAAAGAATTCCAGCTGTTGCAATCAGGACATTTACCCAGCCACTTTGCCGACTGATATCCGCAACTCTGACAACTAAAAACCGTTTTTGTTTTCATACCCTGTGTTACTTATTCTTAAAGAATAGTTTCCAAGGATGCTTGCGGATATCAAGGACAAGCGCTTCTAGTTCCTTATAAATCGTATCGTCATATAAAAGTTTCCCGACCGTCCCCTCCCCATCCTTGATACGGACAATGCTTTCATCAATATCCGCAACAATCTTATGCGCAAGATCACCGATCTCATTCATGGAAATCGGATCAGTTCCTACCAAAGTACCGCCATCACCCAACGCACTCATAATTTCTTTACCGGGGATGATCTCAATATATTTCTCGCCTAAAAGCCCTAAGGTGTTCACCCACACCTTGGAATCATTCGGAATCCTGATATCATTGCGCACCCAACTAATAACGGTTACCTTCGGTTTACTGCTTTGTCCCTCAAAATTTATGTCAATGTGCTTAACTTCTCCGACATCAACGCCGGCATAACGCACCGGAGCGCCGATCTTAACGCCATTGACAAAATTAAAGGTTGTTTTAACCTGATACCCGGCAGCCCAGGTTTTGATTTTACCGATCATCAAAATGAAGATCATCAAAACCATCAAACCTAAAAAAACAAAAATGCCGACTTTTAATTCCAATTTTGTCTTGCCGAATACCATGCTGCCTCCTCGGGTTTATAGGTAGAAAATTAATCTAACGTATTTTTAAAATGATGCTCGATAGTTTCAGTGATCGGACCTTGCGCAAGACCGTTGATAAACTGATGCACGACCGGGTTATCAGTCTTCTGGATCTCTTCCGATGTGCCCTCGGCGATAATTCTGCCCTGATACAACATAGCGATCTTATCGGCAACGGTATAGGCACTTTTCATATCATGTGTAACCACAACAGAAGTAACCTTTAATTTATCGTGGAGACTTTTTATAAGCTGATTAATACTATCTGAGGTAATCGGATCAATTCCCGTTGTGGGCTCGTCATACAGGATAATCTCCGGTTTCATGCAAATAGCGCGGGCAAGCGCAACGCGTTTTTTCATGCCCCCGGATAGCTGCGATGGAGCAAGATTAAAAATACCGTGCAGATCAACCATGGCTAAAGACTCTTCAACTCGCTCCAAGAGCTCTTTCCGATCGATATGATTATGCTCAATAAGCCCGAACCCGACGTTTTCTCCGACGCTCATGGAATCAAACAAAGCGCCGCCCTGGAATACAAACCCGATTTTCATACGCAAATCATTAAGCTCCTGAACAGTAACCTTGGCGATATCGTTGCCTTTTACCAGAACCCGTCCGCTATCCGGCATCAAAAGCCCGACGATATGCTTCAGCATGACGGACTTGCCGCAACCAGAACGGCCGATAATAACGCAGGTCGTTCCTTTTTCTATTTTCAGGCTCGCCTTGTTCAAAACCTTTTTATTGTTAAAGGTTTTGCTTACAGACGCTAATTCAATAGCAATGTTTTTTTCCATAGTCACAGTTTAGGGAAAAAGAAAATAAAAGATCGCCGTAGAGAAACAATCCGCGGCAATAATTAATATGAATGTCGAGACAACGGCACGCGTTGTCGCTTTACCAACGCCTTCAGCGCCGCCCTCAACATTAAAACCCTCATAACAGCTGGAGATCGCGATAATCATACCGAAAATTATCGTTTTCAATAAACCCGTAAATATATCTTTATAAACAAGCGCCTCTCCGGTTACGTGAATATACATACTCGAAGAAATGCCCAATTTGTACACGCAGATTACATAACTACCGAAAATGCCGATAATATCCGCGTACAGCGTCAACACCGGCATCATAATAGCAAGCGCGATAAACCGGGGAACAACCAAGTAGCGCACAGGATTACTCCCGAGTGTTTCCAATGCATCGATTTGCTCGGTAACCTGCATAGTGCCTAATTCAGCCGTATTTGAGGCGCCCACGCGGCCGGCAACAACCAACGCCGTAATAACCGGGCCTAATTCCCGGACCAACGATAAAGCAACAAGACTAGCGATATAGATTTCAGAACCGATACGCGCCATGAAATACGCCGTCTGCAAAGCGTAGATAAACCCGATAAAAAGCGAGACAAGCGCTACGATACCAAAGGAATCATTTCCCGCTTTTTTGGCCTGTTCAAAAATTCGCTTTCTGCTAAAGGGGGGCGTAACCATACAACATAAACACTGCCAGAATAAATACCCCGTTCCTCCCAAGAAATACCAGAAGGTGATTGCAGAGCGGCCGAGATTCGTCAAAAACTCAGTGATTTTCATTCAAAAAGAAGTTCATCCCGTTTGCGCGAAACTTTCACCACAGAGCCGTCCGTATATCTTTTGGAGATGATTTCCTGAGCCAAAGGATCCTCAAGATAGCGTTGAATCGTCCTCTTCAAAGGACGGGCGCCAAAAACAGGATCAAACCCTTTTTCAATAAGGAAATCTTTAGCCTCCTGTGTAACCTCCATAGAAATACCCTGCTCTTTAAGACGTTCAGCCACATGCGCCAGTTCAATCTCGACGATATGCAACAAGTCTTCCTTGCCTAATGGTCTGAAAACAATAATATCGTCAATGCGGTTCAAGAACTCCGGTTTAAACGTACGTTTTACCTCTTCAAGCAACCGATCTTTTATTTCTTCATATGTCAGATCTTCCTTTTGCGCTTTAAATCCGAGTGAACCGGTTTTACGGATAAGTTCAGCGCCTACGTTTGATGTCATAATCATAATGGTATTGCGAAAATCAACCTTACGAGCGAAACTATCGGTTAGACGGCCATCTTCAAATACCTGAAGAAGAAGGTTAAAAACGTCGGGATGCGCCTTCTCCAACTCATCCAAGAGAACAACGGAATAAGGACGACGCCGGATCTTTTCCGTCAGCTGTCCTCCTTCTTCATACCCGACATATCCCGGTGGAGCGCCTACCAGACGGGAAACATTGAATTTTTCCATATATTCCGACATATCAATCTGCACCAGAGAATCTTCGTCACCAAACATGAATTCGGCAAGCGCCCTGGCTAAAAGTGTTTTCCCGACACCCGTCGGCCCTAAGAAAACAAATGAACCGATAGGACGGCGCGGATCTTTAATGCCTGCGCGAGACCTGCGCACGGCACGCGCGATCGCCGAAATTGCCTCATCCTGGCCGACAACGCGCTTGTGCAACTCTTCTTCAATGCGCAGAAGCTTTTCGCTTTCTTTTTGTTCAAGGCGGATAATCGGGATACCGGTAACCTGAGCGACGACTTTAGCGATTTCTTCTTCGCCGACTTCAGGGCGCGTCTTATCTTTGGTGTCATTCCACTCTTTATTCAATTTTTCAAGTTCCTGACGCGCAAGCCGTTCCTGATCGCGCAACGCAGCAGCCTTTTCAAAATCCTGGTTCTTAATAAAAACTTCTTTTTCTTTCCGCAGCCCCTCAACGCGGCCTTCAAATTGCTTGATCTCGGGAGGAATTATCAAAACATTCAAGCGGGAACGGGAGCCTGCTTCATCAATAAGGTCGATCGCCTTATCCGGGAGGAAACGACCCGTAATATAACGGTCAGAAAGTTTTGCCGCAGCTTCTAAGGCTGCATCCGTAAAAATAACCCGGTGGTGCGCCTCATATTTCTCACGCAATCCTTTTAAAATCTCAACCGTTTGAGCGACTGACGGAGGCTCAACCATAATAGTCTGAAACCGCCGTTCCAACGCCGCGTCTTTTTCAATATGTTTGCGATACTCATCAAGCGTTGTCGCTCCAATACATTGGATCTCGCCGCGTGATAATGACGGTTTGAGAATATTGGACGCATCAATGGCTCCTTCAGCAGCGCCTGCGCCGACCAGGGTATGCAACTCATCGATAAAGATAATCACGTCCTGAGAGCGCTTGATCTCTTCCATAACCGCTTTGATCCGCTCTTCAAACTGACCGCGGTATTTAGTACCGGCAACCATCAACGCAAGGTCCAAAACAATAATACGCTTATTACGTAAAACCTCCGGTACATTGCCCTGGACAATGAGCTGCGCCATCCCTTCGACAATCGCAGTTTTACCGACACCGGCCTCTCCTAATAATACGGGATTATTCTTTGTACGCCTGCTTAATATCTGGATAACACGCTCGATCTCCGCCTTCCGGTCAATAACCGGGTCAAGTTTATTATCTTTGGCAAGCTGCGTCAAATCGCGGCCAAAAGCATCAAGTGCAGGAGTTTTTGTTTTACTGGCCTGCTGCTGACCAAAACCGGGGGTTGAAGAACCCAAAAGCTCCATCACTTCATTACGCACACCGTTCAAATCAAGATTCAGGTTCAAAAGAACTTGCGAAGCAACACCTTCTCCTTCGCGAATCAAACCCAGCAGTAGATGCTCTGTCCCGATATAATTATGTCCCAAGGAACGTGCTTCTTCCGCTGCCAGCTCAAGGGCTTTTTTAGCACGCGGCGTAAACGGGATATCACCGATAATCTGTGTCGTCGGTCCAGGCTGCACAAGTTTTTCAACTTCAAGCCTGATATTCTCAAGAGAAACCCCCATCTTCAACAAAACAGCCGCGGCAACACCCTCTCCTTCACGCACAAGCCCGAGCAGAATGTGCTCGGTACCGATATAATCATGGTTAAAACGACGCGCCTCTTCTTTAGCTAAAATAATGACTTTCCGTGCTCTTTCTGTAAAACGATTGAACATGCTTCCTCCGCTTTCGGTTAGCGGTTAACGGTTTACGGCTAGCGGTCAAACACTGCTAACCGAAAACCGATCACCGAACACCGCTATTCTATAATTTTAACTTCTCTCTAATGATCTCAGCCCGTTTAACATCACGATCTTTGGAAATTAATTTCTTATTCTCAAGTTTCTGTAAATGCGCCGGCTGCGTCAGAATAAATAATTCATTCAGCGTCCTGCGATCAATTTCTTTAAGCATCCCTAAATCGCAGCCAAGGCGTACCATTGATAAAAGCTCAATAGTCTCCTGGCTCGAGATAATGCGCGCGCTCTTTAAAATCCCGTAACTGCGATTAATGCGATCCTCAAGAACTTCGCGTTCCTTGGAAAGCATCATCTCCCGGGCTTGCAATTCCTGCTCAATAATCTGACGGATAAGCCCGTTAATATTCTCGATGATTTCTTCTTCCGTATGCCCCAAGGAAACCTGGTTGGAAATCTGGAAAAAGTTACCGCTGGCCTGTGTCCCTTCACCGTATAATCCGCGAGTCGTAAAACTAAGTTTGGCGATAGCAGCCAAAACACGATTAATCTGGCGCGTCATAACTAAGGCCGGTAAATGCAGCATAACCGAACCGCGCATGCCTGTTCCCGTATTCGTCGGGCATGCGGTCAAATATCCCCATTCAGTTGAAAACGCAAACGAAAGTTCCTTTGCAAACGCATCATCAAGCGCATTGATACTGTTCCATGCTTCATATAAATTAAATCCCGACTGCATAACCTGCATCCGGATATGATCTTCTTCATTGACCATGATCGAAATAACCTCGTCAGGATCAAAAATAACCGCTTTGCTGTTTTTTCGCTGTGCCTGCTCCAAAGACATCAGATGCCGCTCAACAAGAAACTGTTTATCGACGCCATCCATCTCGGCAAGCTTAAAAAGCGTTGCAGTGCCAAGCGAATCAATAACAGACTTTGCGTTTTCAACGCGCTTCAAAACTTCCTCGCCCTGTTTCTTATTTGCCCAATGAGGAAATGGCACATCATCCAGATTACGGGCAAGCCGAATTCGGCTTGAGATAACAATATCGGAATTCGGACCGGTACCTCGTAACCACTCGCTCGTATGATGAAGAAGGTCATTGACCTGCATGGACACCTCCTTCATCAGGCTTATCTTCTGGCCGCTGTTCGAGCTGTTTAATCTGGTCACGCAAACGCGCCGCTTCTTCAAACGCTTCTATTTCTATTGCTTTCTGCAGTTGAAGCCGCAATTCCTGCACATCAACTTTTTTCTTCGAAGGGGTCTTAGCGGTTTTCATGGGAGATTTCCCAAAATGGATGTTTGAGCCATGGATACGCTTTAATAAGGGGCCCAAATATTTTTTAAAAACCTCGTAACACTCGGAACAACCTAAACGCCCGACTTTTTTAAAATCTTCAAACGAAGCTCCGCAGCGGGGACATTTCAAAGACGGCGTTGCCTCCGCAGGCGTTCCTGCTGATGAAGCGGTAGACTTGGGATGAAATTCAGCCAAACCACCCAGCAAATCGCTTAAACCGAATTGCTGCTCCATTTGAGAGCTCTTTGCGCGCGCGCAATCTTCGCACAAATGCAATTCAGTCATTTGATCATCGACAATTTCCGTCAAATGAACCGTCGCTGGTTTCTTTCCGCATGAATCACAAATCATTGTCGTGCCTCCATTACAGCCGTAATCGATAAGCCTATGACTCCATTACGGATTTCAATACGTAACTCCGTCGACCTTAGTCAGATCCTTATAATGCTTCAGAAGCTTCAGGGTAAGCGGTCCCGGTTTACCGCTTCCAATACAACGACCGTCGACTTTAACGACCGGCACGATCTCAGCGGCAGTTCCCGTAAGGAAAGCCTCATCGGAATTAAAAATCTCATGCCGCGTCATCACATGCTCATGGACCAAAACCTTGTTTTTTGCGGCGATTTCAATAACCGCATCGCGAGTTATACCCCGTAATGTACCCATACACTGCGGCGGCGTATATAAGTGCCCTTTTTTAATCACAAAAAAATTATCTCCTGTACACTCTGAGACATACCCGAGCGAATTAAGCATAATCGCCTCTTCATACCCGACATTCGTTGCCTCGATCTTTGCCATAATATTATTGAGATAATTAAGCGACTTAACCTGCGGATTCAACGCCTCAGTAAGATTACGCACGGTCGGCACAGTTATGATCGAAAGCCCCTCTTTGTAAAATTTCTCCGGATACATCTTAATATTGTCCGTGATAATAATAACCGTCGGCCCGCCGGTACATTTCCGGGGATCAAGTCCCAGGTCGCCCTCTCCTCGGGTCACTACAAGACGAATATAGGCATTATCAAGATTATTTGCTTTTAACGTGCTCACCACCGCTTTGACCATCTGGTCATGCGTCATAGGGATATGCAGCATAATAGTATGCGCCGATTCATACAAACGCACGATATGTTCACGCAACTTAAAAACACGCCGGCCGTATGCACGGATACCTTCAAAAACACCATCGCCGTACAAAAGCCCGTGATCAAAGACAGAGACTTTAGCATCCTCTTTATCGCAAAATTTACCGTTCATATAAATCTTCATACGTAACTCCTTTTTTTAGTTTAATGTTCAAGGTACATTCATAGTCTACTAGTTCGACGTAAAAACAAGGCAAGCCGTTTCTAACGGGATACAGACTTTGAACATTGAACCATTGAACTAGGAACCATGAACTATAAGTCCATCCTTTAAATAATACACGCGATCAGCCTGCCGGGCAATTTCCTCATTATGCGTAACAACAAGACATGCCATTGCCCGCTGGCGAATAACCGTTTTTAAAAGCGTAACGATCTCGGCACCTGTGCGAGAATCAAGATTTCCCGTTGGCTCATCGCACAAAAGCAAAGACGGCTCATTCATCAGGGCCCGTACGATCGCTGCACGTTGCTGCTCACCACCCGATAACTGCGATGGGAAATGATGCGCACGTTTATCCAGACCGACCGTCTCTAATAGTTCGCCAACACGTTGGCGCGCAGCAGCTCCTGAAACCTGCGTATCCCGGGCGCCAATTATTGCCGGCATGATAGTGTTCTCAAAAACCGTAAACTCAGGCAAAAGATGATAGAATTGAAAAACAAAACCTATCCGCGTATTCCGCAAACCGGCGCGCGCTCCATCCGAAAGCTTATAAATATCCTGTTCTTCAAAGAGAACCCGGCCATGCGTCGGCTCATCAAGCCCGCCCATAATATGCAGCAAGGTGGACTTACCGGCTCCCGAAGGACCGACTATAGCGGCAAACTCGCCTTTTTCAATACGCATATCAACACCTTTTAATACCGGCAAAAGATGTTTTCCGCTTTTATAAATTTTTTGAATTCCCCGGGCTTCAATCATATTAAAAAAATTACTCCTGCCTTATGCCTAAAATTTGCAGATTGTCAAATTTTAGAATACCCCAATAGCTACTTTTAAATCCCGGAGGGCTTTAAAAGTATTGGCCCTTCGGGCTATAGGGTTAATTCTAAAATTTGCAGATTGTCAAATTTTAGAATACCCCAATAGCTACTTTTAAATCCCGGAGGGCTTTAAAAGTATTGGCCCTTCGGGCAAATTTTGCTTATGCAAAATTTGGGTTAATCGTAACGCAATGCCTCAACCGGATGCAAACGGCTCGCTTTTATCGCCGGATAAATAGTCGCTATCAACGCAATCATCAATGCCGCCAGCACAATAAGCGCCACATCCGGCCATAAGGCGATGGAAACCGGCAAACGGTCAATATAATAAACATCCTGCGGCAATTTTATAAATTGATATTTCTTTAACAAAACACAAAGTCCTACCCCGCCGAACACTCCAAAACCTATGCCGAGAAGCCCGATAGCAAGGCCTTCAAGAACAAAAATCTTTCTTACAGAAGAAGCCGGCATCCCAAGCGCTTTCAATACGCCGATATCTTTAGTCTTATCCACCACAAGAACAATAAGCGTGCTGATGATATTAAACGAAGCGACCAAAACAATGAGTGTTAGAATAACAAACATGGTCAGCTTTTCAAGTTTTAAGGCGGCAAAGAAATTCGGATTAATTTCCATCCAGGTCTTAACATAATAGTTCCATCCCAGGTTAGCCCCGATTTCTTTTTTGATCTCTTTGGCCAAATACATATCATCAAGTTTAACCGCAACCGCACTATAACTGCCGTCCATTCCATAAATTTCCTGAGCGGTTTTGACAGTTGTTAAAACTAAGTTGGCGTCATAATCATACATTCCCGAGGCAAAAATACCCGCAACCTTCAAGGATTGCTGTTTCCCGGTCGGGGAAAAGAACGTCAAATCACTCCCCACCCTCGCACCCAAGAATGAAGCAAGTTCTCTCCCGATCAAAACCTGTGAGGGCCCCAATTCAGCAAGCGAGCCGCGCACCAAATACTGGTTAATCTTGGTTACCTGTGGTTCCGTTAACGGATTGACACCCCGCAAACCAACGGCAAAAAAACGATTCCCTTCCCGGATAAGAATCTGACCCTGGATATAGGGGCTAATCCCCTTAACATGGGCATTCGGCCCGATACGACGGAGAATATTCTCAAAATCAGGATTCTCATCAGTATCGCCAATCGGCTTATCAGCGGAAATAATGATATCCGAATAATTCCCCACCATTTTCTCATGCAGGTCGCGATCAAAACCGGTCATGACCGCCAGCACCACGATAAGCGCCATAACACCGATACTAATCCCTAACACGGAAATAAGACTGATCAGGGAAATAAATTTCTCTTTACGTTTAGTGCATAAGTACCGCCAGGCAATAAAAAGTTCAACTTTCATGATGTTCTTCTACAGGTTTCAAAAGCGGGAATAAAATAACGTCGCGAATCGACGGCTGGTTAGTCAGCAGCATAACCAAACGGTCCACACCGATACCTAACCCTCCGGTCGCAGGCATCCCATGCTCCAAAGCAAGACAATAATCCTCATCCAACGACTTCTTTTCATCCGTCGCTAACTCGGTAATCTCTTCTTCAAAGCGCCGCTTTTGCTCAAGCGCATCGTTCAACTCAGAATACGCGTTCCCCATTTCAAAACCGGCGATATACAATTCAAAACGCTCCGAGAGAAGCGGGTTATCTTTTCTGGTTTTTGCCAATGGCGACATGCTGGTAAAGAAATCCGTAACAAACGTCGGATTTGCGCCTATTTCTTCTTCCAGGATATCTTCAATAACCTTGGTCACCTGTGAACGGCTTAGTTTCGTGGAATCTTTGGCCACGTTTTTGTCATGTAATTTCTGCAGCATAACATCCGGTTCATCGGAGGGGTCAATGCCGAATTTATCTTTCACCAAGTGCGCGAAAGAAACCCTGCGCCATGGCCGAGCCAAACTAATGCTCGTGCCCTGATACACAATTTCCGTCGTGCCGCCCGTTGCTTGCGCGGCATTCACAATTAACTCCTCAGCCAGATCCATCATCCCTTCGAAATTGGAGTACGCGCAATACGCCTCCAACATGGTAAACTCAGGATTGTGCCTGGTGGAAATCCCTTCATTACGGAAACTGCGATTGATTTCATAAACCCGGTCAAGCCCGCCGACAATAAGACGCTTAAGATACAATTCCGGAGCAATACGCATATACAAATTCATATCAAACGCATTGTGGTGTGTCTTAAAAGGCCTGCCCGCAGCACCTCCCGGGATATCATGCATCATGGGGGTTTCAACTTCCAGATACCCGTGGCTGTCGAGATACGAACGAATCGAACGAATAATAGCACAACGCGATTTAAAAACAGACTTTACTTCTTCATTAGAAATCAAATCAAGGTAGCGTTGACGGTACCGCAATTCGACATCTTTAAGGCCGTGCCATTTTTCCGGAAGCGGCATCAATGACTTTGCTAAAATCGAGAATTTCTCCAGTTTCATCGTCGGCTCGCCGGTATGCGTCATAAAAAGCTCGCCAAACGCTGTAATAAAATCTCCGATATCTATTTCCTGAAAAACAAGAGCTCCTTCAGGGCCGATATGATCGGCTTTTACGTAAAGCTGAATCCGTCCTGTTGCGTCCCGCAAATCGACAAAAGTAACTTTCCCATGCGAGCGCTTTGCCATAATCCTACCCGAAACAGTTGTCCGGCTGCCTTCCTTGAAATCTTTTATAACCTCCCCTATAGGCAGACGGTCCGGGCTAGGCGCGCTAAACGCATCTATACCTTTGTCCCGCAAAGACTTGAGTTTATTTTCCCTTTGTGCACGAATCTCATGAATTTCCATAGTTCATCTATTATATATAAATAATGGCAGAAAGGCAATTGGTTTTTGAAACAAATATACCCGGATCGATAGTCGATAGCGTATGGCGTAAAGCCTCAATACGAGAGATTATTACTCTCCTTGGATACAACCGCCAGAGTTTCTGCAAATAATAATGCAGAATTTAAGTATCCGGTTCTTCCATTGACCATAGACTATAGACTATTGACGGCCATATATTTTTAATTTCGTTTTAAGAGTTTAACCAACGGGCATTATTACGACTAATTCTTGGAGAGATTTTGGAACTTCATGGCTTTTACAAAGAGGCCGGCGATATGCGGATCAAACTGTGTCCCTGCGTTATTTCTAATTTCCTGAAGGGCTTCTTCAGTCGAAAGTTTATGTTTGCGATAACTCCGTTCACTCGTCATCGCATCATATGCATCAGCGCAGGAGATAATGCGTGAAAGAATAGGGATTTTATCCTTTGCAAGCTTATCAGGATACCCAGTACCGTCATAGCGCTCATGATGATGCCGGACAACAGGTATGGCGCTCTTCAAAAAATCAAGAGGCTCCAACATCTGCGCCCCTTTGACCGGATGAAGCTCGATAATAGCTCGTTCCGACGGATTTAATTTCCCCGGTTTGTTAAGGATAGAATCAGGGATACCGATCTTCCCGACATCATGCACCTCGCTTGCATAGCGCAGGATTTCAAGCTCCTCGTTCGATAGCTTAAGCATGCGCGCCAATTGCATCGCATACGTAGTAACCCGTTCGGTATGTCCGCTCGTATAGGAATCACGTGCTTCCATAGCCAGCATAAGCGCATGAATCGTGTTAAAATAGTTCATGTAGACATTTTCATAACTGCGCGATTCATGCAAGGCCATGCTCACCTGCGATGCGAAAATCTTCAAAACCTCTATTTCATCATTACTGAACTTACGTTCCTTGCGGGAGTAAATTGAAAGGACGCCGAGGGTTTCACGCCGGAAAATAACGGGCATATAATAAATGGACGTAAAGCCTTCCTGTTTTAAAACATCGGGATGACAAAAGATCCGCGGATTCTCGGAAATGTTCTGTATCCAGAGAGGTTTTTTGCTTACGGCGACTTTTCCGCTCAATGAATCAAAGAGCTTGACGACAAATGTTTCTTTTAACATCTTTTCACTAATGCCAAAGCTGGCTTGAATAACCAGGTTCTTGCTATGCGCATCCAGAAGCCGAAAGATACACGCGTCAGCCCGCATCAACTCGCAGGTTTGACGCGTAATAAGCGCAGAAACCTTCCTCGAATCTATCGTCGAACTGACCGCATGATGGACCTTAAAAATATTCTCCAGCTCGATTTTCATCTGGCCAAGTTCGTTGATTTTTTTATGATATTTTTTCTGAAGTTTTTCGCGGAAAGAATTCATGTTACTGGCAATCCCCTGAAGCCTGCGCATGTTTGAACGCAGGCGTTTATTAACCGAGGAAAAATGCGAAAGCATCCGCTTGAGTTTACCGGAAACCACGCGGCTCTGCCGCTGACGATTCAGACGATCAGAAATATCCTGCACAAGTCCCACCGCAAAAACAACCTCGTCATCTTTATTCCGTATCGGACTGACGGCAAGAAAAAAAGAACGGGTTTGCCCGTCCTTTCCGTGAACAATAGAAACTCCGGTATGGGGTTTTCCTGTTTTAAAAACTTTTACGGTTGGGCAATTGTTGCAGACTTTTCGCGCACCTTTATATGCTTCATAACAATGTTTACCGCAGATTGTTTCCGGCAAACCAAACCACTCTGCCTGCAGTTGATTGATCCAGACAATACGCATGTCCCGGTCAATAACCGAAATCCCTGCTCCCAGGCCATTGATAATATCATCAGTTCGGATATCTTTTGCTACCATCATACGCCTTTACACCTCTGCAAATACTTTAATACAAGTGCCCCGTAAATTCAGAAAACCACTGTCTAACAAAAGACAAAAAAAACCGAACTTTCTGCAGTAATTTTCATTACTTCAAAAAATTCGGTATCAATCCCCTTCGATCTACAGATTTCGCTCTTACCCTCAAACGTCCCCCTACGTTAATCGAGCTTGAAGCGCGCTGTCACAATAGAAAACATGTGATAAAAGTATAAATTACACAAGGGGGCTTGTCAAGGCGATAATTTTTGAAACATAACTCTTTATATACCAAGTATTTACAACTCTATGATGCTGCACCAACCTTCAAATCAGTCAACTTCTTGATCCTTTTGAGCATATTGGGATGCGTACTTAAAAGCTCCATCATCTTATCTCCAAATCCAAGCTTAATCTTCTTTTGGCGCAACATTTGCAGCTCAGAAGCATCGATAATGCCATTTTGATCCAAATCAAGCTGCCTCAGTTCTTTAATTTCAGCCATAGCATGTGATGGGTCATTGACAAAAAATGCCTTAAATCCTTCAACCTGTTTCAGAGAATCCTTATCAACCCGCGCTGAACCATACACAAGCTTATACAGACTCGTGGCCAAAGTTTGCGGATTGTTCCCCAGGGAAACAGAGCCACGATCCGCAAAATACTCCCTGATACGGGAAGCATAAAGGACCAGAAGATTCGTGATAAAATAAAACACAAAAGCGACAATCCCTAATACGACGGTATTGGCACCCCGGTCATCCCTGCTTCTCCCGTAAAAAAGGAAGTGCCAGGCCACACGATAAAGGATCATCGGAATAACAGAAAGCATGGTAATTGTCAGGACATCACGATTCTTCAAATGACTTAATTCGTGACCGAGAACAGCCCTTAATTCCTCGTCATTTAAAAGGCGGGTAATGCCCTGTGTTAAACAAACGCGGCCGTCGCCAATGCCCCGGCCAAACGCAAACGCATTCGGCACATCAATGGGCGAGATGCCGATTTTAGGCATCGGTATGCCGGCCTTGACACACATCCCTTCAACCATTTGAAAGAGGCGCGGATATTCCTGGCGGCTCACATATTTGACCTGCATGCTCCATTCGACGATTTTAGGGCCGATCAGATACTGCGCGATCATCATAACAACCGAAATGCCGAAATACAGATAAAAATCGCCGACATGCAAAAAGGTTTTACCGATAACAACAACCGCAGCATATACAATACCGAACAACACCGACATTAAAAGCCATAAACGAACCTGCAGAGAAAACATACATCCTCCCTCTTATTCAAAAACGGATATGCTGTCGTTTGCGATTACATCACGACCCGATATCCGTTCTTATCTCCCAACGAATGCTTTTATTATAAACCGGACAATCGGTTTGTCAAGACTATCCGTACGCACATACACGAACTGTATAACCGACCCCTCATATCCGGTACTGTCAAATGTAACCGCTATTTCCGTCGACTCCCCCGGTGCAATTGTATGCTTTTTTACCGTCGATACAGTACAGCCGCACGATGTACTGACATCTTTAATATGCACGATTTTACCGGTTCCGTTCTTAAAAATAAACGCATGCGAATAATTTTTGCCTTCCGAAACAGTCTTAAAATCCCAGGTATCAGAGTCATTGTGTTGTTTGTCAGCGGTCTGAACGGCTTCTTGTTCATACGCTGCTGTTTGGCATCCGAGACCAAGCAAGCATACCACAGCACATACCACCGGCATAATCAATCTCTTCATCATAATCTCCCCAAAAGAAACAGCCCCATCAATAAGAAAAACACCGCCATTGCAATTTTAATGACAAGCATGTGCCGGCGCATAAATCCCGCAAATTGCTGAGACGTAGTGCCCAAAAGAGCTAAAACAAAAACAATCACCAGGGGAACAATAAACATAAGATTATATAACACCAGCAACGCAAAAGCCGGAAGCTGTAACGATGAGGTTTTAAGGACAAACGCGATCGTCGGGACATATGTTTGCCCCGTACACACTGCCTCAAGAAGCGAAACCAAGAAACCGGTGACAACCGCGCTCATTCCTAAACGGATTACATGCGGATGAGCCGCACACGTTCCTCCCCCTGTATCCTTGCGATAGGCAACCCCAATAACCCCGTGTATCTGTTTTTTAACCGATTCGGGCAACTGCAAGAAAAACCGGTCCGTTTTTCCGCCGCTGCAAAAAAAACTGATACCGTCGATAAGAGCCAAACAGCCCAGGACAATGCTGAAAATCCCGATCACGATATTAATAACCTTGATAATATGCCAAATCCCCTGCAGAGCATATAAAAAGCTGAAAACCCCAAGCCCTAATAAAAGGTACGTGATAAAAACCGCCCCGATAAATAAACCGCCGATAATAATCAACTCCCGCTTGCGATACCCTTGTACCGCGAGAAATGAAATGAAGAAAACAATGACCGTAAAAGCGCACGGGTTGATTCCGTCAACAAGCCCGGCTCCGGCAATAATCAACGGCGTAAATTTCAAAAATCGTTTAACAAGGTCCTCCTTTGACGGCCCTCCCCCGGTAACAACCTGTCTCTCTAAGGCGGCACGGACAAAACGCTCTAATTTCAAAGCATCAAGCCCTCTTCCGTTCAAGAAGCTGCCATTCATGTAGAAAATCGGCGTAACATTGTCCAGTTTTACAGAATGCTGTTCTTCCAGGTTCAAAAGATACATGTACGTATCCATATCGCTTAAGTCGCGGAATTGGACCTGGAAACGTCCGGGGAAAAGTGTTGAAACTTTCGGAATGATTTCCTGCTTTGCTTTTTGACAGGTATGGCACGTGGGGGAGAAAAAAACAATCAATTGCGCAGGACGCTGCGGTTCATCAGAACACCAGCCTGTAACAAGACAGCTCAAAAGAAAAACCACACAAACGAGATTTTTCATTGCTCTTGCCGCTGGAGAACTAAATCTATCTCCTGAAGATGGTGGGTAACGCCGGGATAATCGGGGTTAAGACGAAGCAGGTCAAGAAATTTGTCCTTGGCATCTTTATGCCTGCCAATCGCTTTATAACAAACAGCCAAATTAAATAACGGGTCAAGGAACCCCGGCTTCTTTTTTATTGCTCTTTCAAATACGTCGACAGCCTTCGCATACTGCTCTAACTGCCAATAACACCACCCTTGATTATTTAAAGCTCGCGTAAACGTCGGGTCAATTTTATAGGCCTGTTCAAACGCAACCGCAGCTTCTTCAAATTTACCAGAGACCAAATATGCGTATCCTAAATTATAATACCCTTTATACGTAAATGGATTGACCGCAATGAACCGCTTATATTCGATGACTGCCTCATCAGCAATATTAAGTTGAATATAAATATACCCCAGGTTAATGCTTGCGATCTCATCGTTCGGCATAAGTCTGACTGCCTTACGGGCATCCCACATTGCACGGTCCGGATCGTTTGACCATAAATAACCCAATGCTCTACCTGAAAAAGCCAACCCGTCATTTGCATCCGTCTCAATTGATTTGGTAAATTGAGCAATGGCTTGCTGATAAAAGCCCTGATCGGAAGTTCGATGCCCTTCATTCAGGAGCCGAAACCCTTCGCGGCGATACTGGCCGGAAATATTACTCTGCGCTACGCTTGCGGCATATTGAGCCAACCCGGAATCTTTCAAAACCTCTCCTTCGGCAACGCTCGATTCTTTCGCCTCATTATAAAAAGCCTGCGCTGCCGCGATATCCTTCAATCCATACAAATAAATATTACCCGTCTGCAAAACAGCCATCGTCGAAACCCCTGACGAACCCTGTTTCTTTGCAGTCGATATAATCTCCTTAAAAAGCGCAATTGCTTTCTCAAAATCACCCTTCTTTTTATAGGTATCAGCAAGTTCATATTTGGCCGATGTTATCAAAGATCCGTCAACCCCGGGCAAAGCGATCAACTTTTCAAAATACGGGACGGCAGCGTCATAATGCCCTTGATATTTCTCATTCCATGCGACAGCAAACAGGGCCTTTTGACTTACGCCGGCATCAGGATCAATCCCGATAAGACGCAGATATGTCTGGCGTGCTTCGTCAAACTTCCCTGTTTGTGCATACAGCGAAGCTATATCAAAAAGATATTCCTGCTGTTTATTCTTATCCGTAACACCCTTGATTTTTTCTTGCAATGACTGAATACGACGCGCCATATTTGCCGCGGAAACCTGAGACGATTGCACAGGACTTACCGCCTGCACAACCGTATCAAGAGCAACTAACATTGCCGGACGCTGTTTTTCCTTCTCTTTAACCACGTTTTCAAGAACGCCCCGCATACTTTTAACCTGCTCGAAATTTTCAGGTTTTGACAAGACATCCTTGATCATTTCAATTTTAGAAAGCGCTTCCGGAGCCATCCGGGATGCCGAGGCTTCCCGGACAAGGGCATAATCAAGCACCGAAGCCAACCGCTTAGCGTCATCAACGGTCTTGACGTCATTGAGTTTTCGAAGAGCCACCTTTAAATTTACCAACGAATGATCAACCAAATAGGTGTTGTATATAAAGAAAAAAGCAAAAACCCCTACAAGCACAAAAATGATAATGTAGGTTTTTTTAAATATAGAAACGAGCGGATTGACAGCGCGGTTTGTATGGGGACTCATACGCTCATTGTAGCAAAACGAATACGAGCGTCAATATATTATTGCGAGAGCAAAAATTACCGTTGAACTTATAGCTCATAGCTGCTAGCTCATAGAAAAGTATACGATCGGGAATCCGCCTCAGGCGGCATACAGCCTATGGGCCACGAGCTAAACGATGTTGACATTTCCTGCTCAAAGCATTATACTGAAAAAATGGCTGGCATTAATCTTACTCTCCAAAACAGGATTATTACCCTCGTTGTTATCTGTTCAATTCTCCTGATATCGGCAGTAACCGTTGTCCAATTGAATAACCGGCTTGAAGTAAGCACGGACTTCAACACCTACCGCGCCAACCTTTCCGGTAACATTGCCAAAGCCAGTCTTGAAAATACTATCAGATTGGCGCCTTCAGAAGCAGTCGTAAAGACACTCCAAGCGAATCTCAAGGGACTCAACGAATCAAATATCATCTCTGACGCAGTCATTTTTGATAAAAACGGGACTGTCGTTGCCGCAACAAACCAATCGAAAGTCGGCAGTGAAGTGCGCGCCAAAGATTTGATCCGCTGGGAAGAATTAAACGCTCTCAAAGAAGAAAGCAGTATTGTTTCCGATATTAATACCTTAGCCAGGAAAATCGACATTTTTATCGGACTAAAAAAGAGTGCCGCAGAATCCCTCCTCTACACGGCCAAGATCTCCTTTTCACTTGACGATATTCAAACGGTATTCTCGCGAATTTACGGTAGCATGCTTTTTGTTTCATTACTGATCATACTGGCAAATATACTCTTGGGGTATCTCCTTTCAAAAACAGTTCTGGGCCCGATTAAGGTACTCAACGAAGTAACAAAGATTATTTCGCAGGGGAATCTCTCCGTGAGAACTAAAATCCATACGCACGATGAACTCGAAGAACTCGGCAAAACATTTAATCATATGACTGAAGAACTCATTAAAATGAAGGAACGCGCCGAAAATGCCAACCCTCTCACCAAACTCCCGGGGAACATTGTCATCCATGAAGAAGTCGATAAACAAATAAAGAGAAATAGGAAATTCGTCGTAATCTATTGCGATCTTGATAATTTTAAAGCCTTTAATGATAAGTATGGTATCGCAAAGGGCGACGATGCCATCAAACTAACGGCGGATATCTTCCGGGAGTCGGTAAAACAAGCGGGAAATGCCGACGACTTCGTCGGGCACGAAGGGGGAGACGATTTTATTCTTTTGACAACCCCCAATAAAGCACAGGCGGTTGCAGATTACATTACCTCGACTTTTGACAAACGGGTCCGGGCGCTCTACACGAAAGAAGATCTTGACCAGGGACATATCATTGCGCACGCCCGTGACGGATCCATCAAAGAATTCCCCATTATGACCATTTCCCTTGCAGGGGTCACCAATGAACAACGGGATATCTTAAGCTATGGAGAAGTCACCAATATTGCTGCGGAAGTCAAAAAGAAAGCAAAAGCAGTCGAAGGCAGCGTTTTTGTAATGGATAAAAGGCGGGCGTAATTATTCTTGCTCAGTAGAAAATACCGGACCACTCACCACAAGCTTCTCTTTAAGCTTCTTGCCCTCAGTCAAAATAGAAACCGAGGAAACCGACTTGACTTTTGTAGAATTTGTTGCATCTCCCGGTGTTACAGCACCTTCTTCAGACACTAACACGTCTTCTTTAGTACCACCCTTAGTATCAATATTAGGAGAAGAAGCTTCCTGCCCGCCCGACACTTGCTTTCCCTGCGCAGAGACAGAAACTGCAGTTTGATTGGCTGTCCCGCTGGCTGCAGTTTGAGCATAGACAATACCAATACCACAAAAACAAACAACAAAAAAAATGCCTTTTACGAACGTTCCTATCATCGTATGCTCCTTCCTGTATAAGTATGCCACACAAACAAGCTATCGTCAAACTAAAGAGCTTTCTCAAACCCCTTCTGCGTTGTGTCCCATTTCCGGTTAACACTGATCCACAAAGAAAACACAATAAGCTTTGCATCAAGAAAGAGGCTTTGATGCCCCCCATACCAAAGGTCATACTTGAACTTCTCTTCGCGGGTAATACACCGGGAGGCAAAAATCTGCGCAACACCGGTTAACCCGGGCATAATACACATTCGTGCTGCCGCTAATTGGATAGTATCAAGCGATTCCGAATTGGTTTTCCCAACTTCAATTTCAACCGGACGAAGCGGTCGCGGGCCGACAAATGACATATCCCCCCGTAAAATATTGAGCAACTGGGGAAGTTCGTCAAGAGCAGTTTTTCGCAACAATCTGCCAACCGTCGTAATCCGCGTGTCATTCTCCCGCGCCTGAATAGGGCCTGTTTTACGTTCAGCATCCGGCATCATCGAACGGAATTTATACCCCATGAATATCCTTCCGCAAAAACCAACACGCTCCTGCGCAAAAAAAACCGGACCATAATCCTGAAGCCATATAGCATACGAAATGAGGATCCAAAGAGGAAGGCTTACAAAAAACCCGATAAGCGCAATGATAAAATCAGATGGTCTTTTAAGAAAATAGCCCTTAGTCATGGTTCTGAGAAACAACCCCTTCAAGTAATCGCACAAGGTGCGCGGTAACCTTCGGCCACACGTATTCTTCCTGAATAAGGCGATGCCCGGCATCAATGATCTTCATACGAAAGCTCGAATCCTGTACGTAACGGATGACACCGGCGGCAAAATCAGCAGGGGCATCCGCAACGAGGAGATGCTCACCTGACCGAGCCCGTATTCCTCCCAAGCCAACCGTGGTTGTTATCACCGGAACTCGATACGCCATCGACTGAATAATTTTATTCTGGATACCCACCGCAACCCGCATGGGAGCGACTGAAACACAGGCATCTTCAACATACGGACGAATAGCATCAACATCCGAAAAAACGCGCACTGCCGGATTTCTGGCAAGTATCTTCAAAGATTCGGGTATCGCAGCTCCCACAATATAGAATTGCGCATCCGGAACACACCTGCAAACCAATGGAAAGATTTCCCGATAAAAATAAAGTGCCGCATCGACATTATGGAAGGTACGCATATTCCCGAAAAAGACTATTTTCCTGGGGTCTCCCTGCACCGAATGAAGTGCCAAATCGGTCTCTTCAACGCCATTTTCAACTACTGCGAGCCTTTGAACCCCGAGCTTGTCTTCAAGAAATTGTTTATCAACTCGCGAGGCAATAAGCGAAAGATCAAACTGCCGCGCAATCCAAGGCTCATACCGCGCAAGGCGCTTGGACTCGATTGCTTCGATTATCCTGCTCTGCGCTGCACGCAAAACTGAAGACATCTGATAACGCAGAGTCAAAGCATCGGATAGATCAAGAACTTTCGCAACATTTTTGTGCGTTTCAAGATAATGGCCCATACGCAGTAAATGAGCAAAGACACAATCATAATTCCCTATCCGTAATTCCTCCGCGATCAATCGTTCCATCCTCCCCGAAGAATAGTATGCCACTTGTAACGGGTCTTGTCTCATCAAGCCGAGCATGCATTTCATATACGACTCGAATCGCGATAAAAACACCGTGCGTACACGCACATTATCCTGATGATACCTCCTCTTAAGGACATCCAACTCTTCTGCGCGCTCAATAAAACTAAGAACGGTAATCTCCCAATTCCGGGGAAAATATTTCAGAAAATAAAATGGCCGCACGCGTTCGCCCCCCATCGGAGGATACGGTAACCGGGTTGTCAAAAATAGGAGTTTCATTTAGATGAACTTTCGCCGTAATGCTACGAGGGCCCGAAAAAAATTACACGGGTTCAACAACCTCGGAATATTTTTAAATATAAAACGCGGGCTGAAATAGAAAGCCGCATTTGCGTGCCGGACAAGCGCATCTAAATCTTTATCCGACAGGCCAGGATAACTGATGATCGAACGGTTTTGCACACTCTGCGGCTGATATGCCCCTTGGCTAAACCAATTATTTTCCTGCGCCCGTTTATAAAAATCAGTCCCCGGAAAAGGTGTCGCCAACGAAAACATCACCGCATCAACATCCAGTCGCTGAGCGATACGAATATCCTCCCGGATAATTTCTTTTGTTTGAATAGGCGAAACCCCCAAAATAAGATTGATTTTAACCAGGATATGGTTCTTCTTCAGGATATCAATTGCTGTATACACCTTCTGGACATCCAAATCTTTGCGTATATCGTTGAGGACATCCTGGTTAAACGACTCTACTCCCAAATCGATATACACGCAACCGGCTTCTTGCATGGCAGCGGCTATAGTCTGGGAAATACGATCCGCCCGCGCCAAACACCCCCAGCGGATACCGGTCTTTTGTATGCCTGCGCAGATTTCCCGGCTCCTTGATTCGTCCCAGAGGAACTGGTCATCGATAATACTTACTGCTTTATAGCCCTGCGCCTGCAGCAACATAAATTCTTCAATTACATTTTTTGCCGAACGCATTCGTACCGGCGGTTTGACGCCCTCATGAAATCGTCGGTACTCAAGCTCCCGTGCAAAATTAAAAGAGTTCGGGACACAGAAACTGCAGCGATGAGAACAATTACGAGAGGTTTGTATCGCGGTAAAAGGCGCAAGAGCCAGTTTCGGATTATAATACAACGGCGTTTTCAGAAGGTGGCGCGCAGGAAACGGGATCTCATCCAAATTTTCTATAAAAACACGCGGAGGGGTTTCGCGTATTCCCTCTCCTTCTTTATACGAAATACCCTGGACATCAGTGAACGGACGGGCGTCCCGCAAACACCGCAGAAGCTCACGGAGTGAATATTCCGATTCGCCGCGCACCACGATAGTATCATCGCCGATAAAATCCTGCGGAGCCAAAGTCGGTGCCGGCCCCAAGAAAATAACAGGTATCCCGGGACGCATGGTACGGATCAAACTACGGACAACCAGATCAGAATCACGGGAAAGGTTTATTGAATACATGCAGTAGACATCGCTCGTATCACGGGCAAAAAACGCTTTACAATCAGCCGTGCGCATCTTCTCATTTGCCATATCAAGATAGGCAACACTAAAATTGTCCTGCTCAAGAACCGCGGCATTGCTAAGAGAAAATATATTCGGAATAGGATATAAACTGAAGGTACAGCCAAAAACACGTTCAAAATTCTGTTTCCCTAATACATTGGGGGGATCAATAAAGGTAATTTTCATAGGATATCTTTCGTTGAAGACTTTCGAGTAATACTATACGTGCCCAGAACCAGCATATCCATGCGCGTACGCAGAAAACATTCAAGCGCTTCCTGCGGCCTGCAGACAATCGGTTCATTTTCATTAAAAGAGGTGTTCAACAAAACAGGCACGCCGGTCAACCGTTCAAACGCGTGCAATAATTCCCAATATAACGGATTTTCATCTTTCGATACCGTCTGAAGCCTCCCCGTGCCATCCACATGCGTAACAGCAGGGATACTATCGCGTTTTTCTTCCCGAATCATATACACTTTGAGCATAAAAGGATCCGGATAGTCTTTTTCAAAATATTCCCCGGTGCGCTCCAAGAGGATCGACGGAGCAAACGGCCGGAACCATTCCCGGCGTTTAATGCGGCTATTTAAAACCTCCTGCATTTCTTTTCGGCGAGGGTCAACAAGGATACTCCGGTTCCCGAGCGCACGCGGCCCCCACTCCATTCTTCCCTGAAACCAGCCGACGATATTCCCGTCAGCAATGGCCCTCGCCACTTTTTGACAAAGTTCTTCGGAATTATGCGCGCATTCAATTACGCATGATCTTTCTTTTAAAACCTGACTCGCATTATCAAGCACCTCGTGGACGGCCCGCTCATCAAAACCAGGCCCCCAATACGCGTGTTTCATCACAAAAGAACGCGTTTTACCAAGAGACTGATGCCAGACAAAAAAGGCTGCGCCAAGGCTGCCACCGCCATCAGAAGCATTCGGCTGGATATATATCTGGCGAAACGGGGTATGGTCAAATATTTTTCCGTTTGCCAAACTATTCAAAGCGCATCCGCCGGCTAAACAAAGATTCGGGTTCTTGGTCCGGGAATACGCGTGATTCAGGATATGAAAAAAAACGTCCTCAAAAACAAACTGTAAAGAAGCGGCAATATCGAAATGGCGGTTTGTTATTTCTTCATCGGAGCGACGAGGTTTTCCAAGAATATCCTTGAATTTATCCGAAAAAAGCGTTTGTAAAACAGGAGCGGTATTATCCCAAAGCATGGTATTCTTATTTCTTAAAAAAGAAAAATATGCCGGATCAAGACACAATGTCCCTTTCGCGGTTTTGCGCACAATTAAACGCATACCATCGGCATACGACGGCTTTCCGTACGCGGCCAACCCCATAACCTTATATTCATCACCAAACTTGGTAAAACCCAGGAACTGTGTTACCGCGGTATAAAAAATACCGAGGGAATGCGGATAATTAATCTCGTACAAAGGGTTAATCCGAGTTCTATGGCCGAGAGCAACCATGCAGCTGGTAAAATCCCCAAAGCCGTCGAGAGAAACAAGGGTTGCGTCCTGAAAGTCGGAAACAAAGAACGAACTTGCCAAGTGCGCCCGGTGATGTTCAACAGCCCAAACACGCGCGCGCATGTGCGAAGAACCCGCACCAATGCCTTCCATACGCTTTCGAATCCCCTGGAGACGTACAATATTCTTTAAACGGTTTGCGACCAATGAAACCGGAGGCCTCGAGACAAGGACATAAAACGCTTTTTTGTAAAAATTGGCGCCTGGATCGCGATTAAGCGCAATATGATCCACTTCGGAAATCCCAATTCCTGCCTCGTGCAAACAATACGCGATGGAATTCTGCGGAAAACCCGCCCAATGCTTGATACGATTAAAACGCTCTTCTTCCACGGCAGCAACGAGGTTTCCGTCAATAATAAGCGCCGCTGAAGAATCAGGATGATACGCGTTAATACCGAGAATGACTGTACGTTTTGTCATTAGATTGTAATATGATATTCATCGCGAAGAAACTGCCGGATACGTTCCCTGCCATATCCCGCTTTTCTGTATATTTCAAATATTTTGGCGTCAACAAGGAAACGATACCAAAATCCCTGTAAAAAATGCCACATAAGCCCCTCAGTGCCGTCAAGAAATCCCAGCCGGATAAAATACCGATACATGAAATAAAATGCCGGCCGGACAAAAAGAGGAAGGTGGATATAGACATGTTCTTTAAACCACCGTATTCGCTGATGTTGCGTCCCATATAAAGAACCGGGTATCGCTGCATAATCAAAAAAATGATACCGGGGATTTAAAAGATCGATCACTTCGCGCGTCGCATAATCGTTATGTTTACCGATCCACCAATGAAGGTTCTTTGCATTCTCCTCAACAATATCGTGTTTCAATGATATCGATCTCCCGCAGGTAAGGTCGATATGCTCATCCATCCAACGGACTTCACAATGGCCGCATCCTCTCTTCCAAATTCGTAAAAGCCATATCGGATAATATCCGCCGTGTTTTATCCATCGATGCATAAAATACACGCGCCTTTTGATAGAGATACCGGTCACATCATTATCTAAACGCGGGAGCACATCTACCAACTCCTGACGCAGTTCAGGAGTAAGATGCTCATCGGCATCAAGGCGCATGACCCAGGATGAACGGATAGGCACATGCGACAAAGCCCAGTTAAATTGCGTGGCATAATTGACCCACTCATTTTCAAACACGACAGCCCCGAACGAACGCGCCAATTCAACGGTTCGATCAGTCGAATGCGAATCGATCACAAAAACTTCGTCGGCAAACCCCTGGACACTCCGCAAACAGGATTCAATATTCTTTTCCTCATTCCTGGTCATGATTATTATAGCAATTGGTAATTTCATCGTTTCTCTACCCTTTCAAAAAGCGCTATCATCTGATCAGCAATTGTATGAATATCATATTTTTCCCGTACAAATTGGTGCGCCCGTTTAACACGCTGGCGCGTTTCATCCGGATCCTTGAATACAGCCACAAGGCCGGCATAAAGACTCTCTGATGTTGCTTCGACCACGAGTGCCGCCTTTGATTCTGCCGCTTCCCGCGCAAGCGCAACCTGATCAGAAATAACCACCGGCGCTCCTGCAGCCATCGCTTCAATAACACTGAGACCAAAATTTTCAGAATAAGACGGCAGGACAAAAACGTCGCATACGGCAAAAGCCTGGCGTTTTGCCTGACCAAGCAACATACCCGTAAAAAAAACCTGTTCGCCGATATGATTTAACTGAATCCGTTTTTTAATCAGTGCCGAGAATCCCGCCTCATCATTGCCTGCAAGGACTAAAACAGCATCCGGGTATGCCGTGTGGAATCGAGCAAATGCATCAACCAAAATGTCTAACCCTTTTTTCCAGGTAATCCTCCCTAAAAACAGCACAATCCGCTTACCCTGCAAATACGGGAACCGTTGAAAAAAAGCCTGCCGGTCAACCGGTTCGTCATACTCTTCCAATGGAATGCCATTAGGAACAACCGCAAAAGGATTCGTAAGCCCTAAAGAAGTATGGCACGCCAGCTCATCAAAGCTTGTATAATGAATACAAGCGGCTCCTTGGATATCACGTCTTGAAATAAGCCGGTAATAGGGCCATTTTTTCCAGGTTTTCTTTTCTAATGCATACGAATACAAAAGTCCCCGGGGAGAAAGGATATACGGGATTGTATTGGCCCTGCAGAAATACCCCGCAGCTGCAACAGAAAAATTCCAAACCGATACGATATAGACAAGATCAAAATCCCTGATCGATCGTTTCAGCTGCGCAAACAATCCCGGAGAAAAACCCCAGCCCGTGGGGGACAAGAAACCAAAAAACGGAGATGTGCTGAAATAATGCACCCGTACGGTATCGATATCCGTTCCCCGGGATGAACAATGTTTCTCTAATCCGGCATCGGTCGTAAAAACAGTAACGGAGACACCTTTTTCAGCCAATGCTTTATTCAACGCATGCACGGAGAAAATCGGACCCCCGAATTGAAATGCCGGCCAATAGGTAGGGATAACGCAAAGGATTTTCATATTATTTTTGATACGATATAGGCAAAAATTACGGCGGCTGTTGTTCCTGAGAATAAATCCGTAAATGTATCAACACTTATCATAACCAAACCGGGAAGAAACCACTGTAAGAATTTCCGGTAATTCGTGCGACCAACATAGTAACCGGCCATAATATCAACCCACACAACTAAAAAGCCAAAGAAACAAAATCCTACAACGACGCCAAAATAATCAAACGCGACGAATAACTGGGAAGGGAAACCTAATCCGACGCTAGTATCCTCAGAAAATGTTAAGCCGGTATATTTCGAGGCTAATCCCGACCCGCCGGCAAAAATCGGTTTATTCGGCCACAAAAAGCGGGGAACCAGCGACGCTAAACCCGTCGTGATGGACTCAAACCCCGCGTGACCGATATACCCCGATTCCATATAATTTACAACAAGACCTGCCATATAATTGGCGTCAATACGTCCCGTAATTCTCATCAAATGATCCGTATTCAGCGGATCAAAAAACTCGACCTTACTGAATGATGTCTGAAACACCTTTACTTTATTAACAACCGAAGATTCTCCCCAAACAACAAGCCGGATATTATCCCGCTCCATCATATATGTTTGATAAAAACTCAGTGCACCATACGAAATCAAAAGTATGGCGACAGCTGTGCTCAATTTAAGCTTGAAGAAACGGAAGAGAAAAGCGTTAACACTGAGAAACATCCCAACTCCAATGCCTAAGAATCCCATAAAAATAATACTTAAAACAGGAAACGAACAGACAAACAGGTACCATCTTTTTAATAACGTATGTTTGTTCTCGCAAAATGCCTGCCAAACCCCCAGACAAGTACCGACAACGATAAGATTCATTCCAAAAGACATCAACGTAGAAACTGTAGATACAGTGGCAAAAAAAGGTTTCAGGAAAAAAGAAATTAAAAAACCGACACCTAAATACGAATACACCAGGTTTCTTTCACGCTTCAAATCCCTGTTTACAACTACTGGTTCTTCTTTAACCGTAATAACAAACGATGAAAACAGTTTTATCAAGATCTTACCCCCGACAAAAAACGAAACGAAAGCAAGCACTGCCACTCGCAAACCTTTAATAACTATCTCCTCAGCTCCCGAGGGGTAATTCGGAGACAAATACGCCAATGCTCCAAAAAAATAATTCAGGCTGTAGTTCATAATAACCAACAACGTAAGCCCGCTTCGTGCGCCTCTTTCTTTCAAACAATCTTTCACAAGAAAGAATAAGACAACTGCCCAGATAAACAAAAGCTGAATTATTTCCGTCTTTGCATTCATGGCGTGTTCACAAACCTCGGTTGAACTGAAAATAATCGTCCATTTGCGCTTATTAACCACCACAATAACAACGGGACAAAAGAGGTTTCTCTTTGTATATGACGATAGACACAAGCAACGGTCGCAAAATCACCGCGCAAAAAACATCGGATCAGGTAATGCATATGCTGAACATATTTTTGCTTCCACGTATATTCCAAAGCAAAACGGGTTAATCCGGGGGCAAGCCTTTTGCGCAATATCTCGCATAACAGATATTCTTCCTGCATAAAGATGAGCCCGCTCTGAAAAGCCTTGCTCAACTGGTTCCGATGAGACCGTAATCGTACAAGCGGCTTGGAAATTTTGCCGAGAGCGTGTTTTTCGCTTATCTGTATCCATTTCTCAAAATCACCGGATAACAGGAGTTTTTCGTTAAAGAACCCGACTTCATCAAAAATTTTGCGGGACAATGCGACATTCGCAATATTACCGGGAATGCTCCCATAATAAAACAATAACTGCGTCGAAAGCCACGGGTCAATAATCTCCGGCGTCGCATCGTCTTTCAGGGGAGCGATCGTATCCCCCCGGGGACCGATCACATGGACATCACAGTAAACCATGGGAACATGCGGATGCGCATGGAAGAATTCCGCAAACTCTTTCAAACAAAAAGTCTCCATAACATCATCCTGGCACCAAAGTTTAACAAACGCACCGCGGGCCTGAAGAAGCGCTTTATTCAACGTAGGAAAAAGGGAGCAATTCTGCTCATTCCTGAAAAATCGTATTCTGGCATCACGATATTCGGAAATAATCGATACCGACGCATCAGAAGAGGCATCATCCCAAATAATAAACTCAAAATCTGAAAACTCTTGCGATAGGACAGATTCAACGGAAGCCCGCACATATTCCTGGCCGTTATACACGGGTAAAATTACGGAAAAGAATGGCCGATCAATACTCATGTATTCACAACTCCTTCACCATCAAACCCACCTTATCGCCGGCACGCTGTGCGACTCTACGGCACGCATAAAGCCGTCAATCGTTTTTGAAAAAGAATACTCTTCAATAAGAGATCGCGCCCGCTGCCCCATAGATATACGCAACGCCTTATCAGAACTTAATTTTAACATACTTTCTGACAAGCGTCTAATACTGCCGCACGCAAAAACCTCGCCCGTCACCCCTGGTTTAATAAGGTCCTCCGAGCAACCTGATTCCCGGCTGACAATCGCCGGTAAACCGCTTGCAAAAGCTTCATTCACGACCAACCCCCACGTCTCCCGCGCATCAGAAGGCAAAACAAAAACATCAGAAACGGCGTATGCCCGCGGCATTTGGCTCTGGTTCAGAAAACCGCTAAAAAAAATGGGAATCTTTTTCCGGGAGGCGTAATCCCGTAATGCCTGAGCCATCGGGCCATCGCCGACCATTAAACCGGCTACCGGGATATTCCGGGACAATAATTCAAACGCTTTCATAAAATCAAACGGTCTTTTCTTCTCTATAAACTTCCCTGCAAAAAGAAAAAGACAAACATTATCCGGTATTCCCCATTGACGCCGTATCTGTTGACGGCTGGAAGCAAGTGCGGAGGTTGCAGATGAAAAATAATCATTATCAACAGAATGCGGAGAAAAAAACATTCTCGTACGATCTGCCCCGTAATGCAGATAATAGTGCTGAATACGTTTCCCAACAACAAGATAGGCGTTAAATTTCGGGATGAACCAACGGAAAAACGGGAATTTCACACAGCGCTTCAAATATGACCGCTGTGTGAGAAGTTGCGCATCACCCCGCACAAAAAGCGGCGTTTTTGTATCCCAACAACTCTGCATTGCCTGCCAATAGCTATAAAGACTCCATCCATGCACCATAAAAGCATCAAACTTCTCATCGCGGATTATGCGCACGATGGAAGGCGTATGACAACCAAAAAACCGGTTAACATCCGGATGCTTGGCGCGATTATCAAGGAATTGATATGCGTATCCTTCCAAAAGCGGGACATCCCATTCAAAAGGAACGCCAAAGCCGGACGCAGACTGCGCTTCAGAGGTAACCTGACACGCATAATAAACGGTAAGATTAACATCCTTGCGATGAGCTAAAATCCTGTACCACGGCGCATAATATTGAACCGGATGACTTGCCAGAATACCAATTTTATAGGGCATTTATAGTACCCCTTTTTGTTCGATGATTGTATCAAACGCCGCTGCCAGTTCCTTGGTACAGGTTTCAGCGGAATACCGGGAAAAAACACTCCAATCAACAGCATGTTCGTCGTAGGGAACCGTTAACGCCTGAAGCAATGCGTCGCTCATGGCTCCCGTACATGCAAGAAGCGGGTTATGTTCGCCAAAACGAATCAATATGCCAGCCCGGGATTTCTGAAGAAGCGCACAGGCACTGCTGTTTTCATGAAGAATCGCAACCAGGGGACGACGAGCAAAAACCCCCTGAAATATTTTCGAGGGCGAATAATGCGGATCGGTTGATCCCATAACAAGTACTGCTGAACTATGCGCTAAATGATTCAATACATCAAGAAACGGTATACG
>DAONEO010000007.1:76249-91610 GCA_035403145.1 Candidatus Omnitrophota bacterium
CACGAACGCGGATTCTTTTGAAGATATGCGACATCGCTCTCTTCTGCCCCATAGGGAATCCCTAGCGAAGGTACTTTGTCAAGCCATGGATATCGCTTATACACATCCTCGTAATAATGCGGAGCAACACCGGTAATCAAGGAAACATTGCGTAACGCATGCGGTTCAAGCATTGTGCCTAAACGATAGGCAAACCAGGCTTTACTCAAAAACGGAGGGGAAACGGAACCCGGTATGATCCAAGGGTCAATATAATCAATCGCATACGGAATACCGAATTTCCGGAATAATAATACTCCCAAAAGGGATGAATAATGCGGCGGAATCGGAATATACAAAAGCTCAATTTCCTTTTTTTGGGCAAGTTCGCAAAGCATTCTGTAATGCCACCACAATGACCTGATTCCGATATCGCCGATAATTTTAACCGGACGCACAGGAAACGCTTTCGTACGGATAACCTTGAGCCCTTCAGGAAGCAACGCAGACAATTCCGGATCGGTTTTCTCTTCATAGTAAACCGGATCAACCGTTAACACCGTTGGTGTCCACCCGAATTTCTCAAGATGCATGGCAAAATATCTGCTCCGATGCACCGCAGCAAGATGACAAGGAGGAAACTGGGGCGCTACAATAACAACATGTTTTCTTGACGACACATCAGCCATTATGATGGACCTCATACCCTAACGAGACGGCACCTAATAACGATGCCTCCCGTACAAAAATTAAATCAAGCTGCCACAAAGCTTTATCAACGGGTCTTCGAAAGAAAGTACAAATATCATACAAACGGAACCCATGTTCATGCATAAACGCCATGACATCGTAAAACGAAGGGGCATACGGGATAAGACCGATTACCGAAGCCTCCATCACAACAACTTCAGCAGAAGATAACGCCCGGCTGCCGCCATGAAGAACCTCAAGTTCACACCCCTGCACATCTAACTTAATTATCTGCGGCGCCTCAAACGGAGTCCCGGCAACCAAAGAGTCAAGTGTTTTTGTTTCCATTTGAATACACTGTCCCCGTGATTCTTCAGGAGAAGAAATAATTTCACTCGCAGAATTATTGATATCAAAAAGGACATGTACTCCGTTTGTCCTGCCAAGTAAAGCACGACGATACTGGCAGAGCGGCCTATCACGCAATACGGCGTGCAGCAATTCCTCCTGCCCTTCCTGAGGCTCAACCATCAAAACTGATGCATGGGGAAAAATATCCGTAAAAAGCCGGGTCCATTCCCCCTGGTAGGCGCCGAGGTCAAGAGCTACCCGGGGAGCAAAACCTCCCGTCTTAAGGTTATTGAGCGACCAATCCATCATCGTTGAACAAAAAGAAGGGACAATCTCGCGACCGGTCATTTTCTTCAAAACAGTCATAAAACGCCCCTGTAAACTCATCGCTCCTCCTTCAAACGTCTATACAATGCACTATACGCTTCAGCAATCACACGATCGCTAAATCTTTCCTCGGCTGCCTTCCTGCATCGAGAACGAACGATAGTATCGATTTTCTGCACGGAGCAAACCATCTCATCAATAGTATCACACACAAAACCGGTAGAACCATCTTCCACCACTTCAGGAATTGCCCCTCTTCGGAAAGCAATCACCGGTGTTCCGCACGCCAAAGCCTCAGCCATAACAATTCCAAACGGTTCATTCCATTCAACAGGAAAAAGCAATGCCTTGGCTTTACCCAAGAGCTCATTTTTCCGGAAATCATCAACAGGACCAATGTAGCAAACATTCTCTCCGTCACACTGCGGTTCAATGCAGTTTTTAAAATACTCCCACTCTTTGCCCGATGACGCGTAATTACCGGCAATAATCAAACGTTTTCCGGCACGACGGGCAACCTCAATCGCAGTATGCGCTCCCTTAAACCACTCGATCCGGCTCAAAAAGACAAGCGGCGCATCAAAAGCAACTTCCGGCTGATACGTAAATGTCGCAAGCGGAACCCCGTTGTAAATAATGTTCCACCGGACAGGCTTATACAAAACAGTGCCAGCGCAATATTTACTACAGGCAACAAACGCGATAGAATTCCCCGTCAACAGAGACCCCAACACGACGCTCCGCCTGGTTATCATGCGTTGATAACTTTGCACCAAGGGAATTCCCGATTGAAAAAGAAAAGCCAGATACGCAAGTCTGCTGAAACTATGAACAACCGACACGTTGCCAAGCCTGCGCACATATGAACGTATCTGAGCTGCATTGCGGATCGTATCGGAGAAATCATGGCTTCTTGCACCGGAATACGGCACACGGGTACAACCAACAGTAGAATCAGGATGCGCAAAAAGATGCACGTCATGCCCTTGCCGGGAAAACTCGTTCACCAGCATTGCGACAATCCGCTCAATCCCTCCGTATAAACGGGGAGGCACGGGAATTTCCGGATCCGCTGTCATAACAATACGAAGTGGCTTCATGCCTTAAACACGCTCCCATCCGGCTGCCTTCATTGTAAAACAGTAGCAACCTGATCGCATAATTTCCTGCTTTCTTTTTCCCAATTCCACTGAGTTTGACAAACATCTAAAGCAGCATCTTTATATAAAACAAGGCGTTTAGGATCGTCAATAAATCCCTGCAGGATCACCGCAAGTGCGCGATAATCACCCGAACGGTACAACAGGCCGACGCCGGGATATTGTCGGATACAATCCGCCTGCCCGGGCGTATCAGTGGCAATGACTGCAAGTCCGGCCAGCATATAATAAAAAAACTTATTCGATATTGTCAACGTCCTGCTTAACGATAATGGTTGTTCAATTGCCAAACCGATATCATGCTCCATTGTCCGGGAAAGGAGTTCCTGAGGAGGAACCGGATCATGGAAATAAACCATCGGAAGTACGCCGCATTCCCGGGCCAGCGAAATAAAACGTTCTTTTACCGATGGTGAAAGATACCCCCTGAGATGCAGCTGAATTTCCCCCTTTACCAATGCTAAAGCACGAATAACATCCTGGATCCCCCGGTCTTCGCCAATAACCTGCGAATACCAATATACAGAAAGCCCCTGACCGTGCTTGTCTTTCAATTTTCCATCAACAAGCGAACGTTCACTCCAGGCAAACACATTGCGAATCACAACCGGCTCCGGCAGTACATACCGCGCCGCCATCTCCTTACCAACACCGCTGGAAACAACAGAAATATACGCGGCCTTCGAAACATAACGCTTTTCAAGAAGTTTGATACGTGCCGAGGCTTTCCTTCCAACCTTGGCATCAGAAAACTCAACGCTATGAAGATCCTCAACATCATAGGCAAAGGGAACATGCCATCGAGCCGAGGCTCGGGCAGCAACCGATAACCCTTCAGGATAATGGCCGATATATAAGTCTGCGCGTTCCGCCGCAGCTAAACGGCACAACTCCGGATACATGCGGCCTTGGGCACGTTCTGCTATGCCGGGAACAAACCATAACCACGACATACTGTTGCAGATATGTAACCGTACCCGTGACAGATAATATCTCCACCATTGACCACGGATAAAAGGCGCCCATCCAACCACACTCCAACGCCATAATTTTTGTGCAAGAAACCCTTCATCAAAAGCTCGTACATATGCAATGTTCCCCTGTGAAAATACAACACGCACATCATAGCCGGCGGCCGACAACGCATCTGCCTCCTTAACGGTACGCGGACTGCACGATAAATAACTCGAAGTAATTATACAAATCTTCTTTGCGTTGCGTGGAGATACTTTCATACCGTTCCCATCCGATGGGCCTCATCAATTCTCTGCAGGAATCTGCTCCATGCCAAAAGTCGCCACACATCTCCAAAGTTATTAAAAATATCGAGGACACTCCATTGGTGTGCCGGTTTCCGCAGACATGACGGTAAATACTGGTCAAACATCTCACGGGTAACGGGCGTAACCATATCGGTCATCCCGGAGAATCCTTGCATCATCCAAATCCAGCGCAGATTATAAGCAAATCCCACTTTAGCACGTTCGACAAACCAACGTGGCCATCCTACGAGCTGATCTTTCAAAAGAGCTTTTGAAACACTGCCATGTGTAAGTATTGCAAAAGGAAGGCTCCAGGCATACCCAATCAAATCCCAATCTAAAAGCGGACACCGTATCTCAACCCCCTGCTCGGCTGATGCACGATCAACTTTAGCAAACATATGCCCGACTAAAGTATCGGTAACGGTTTGTTGTGCATACGCGCTCATCCATGCCGGCGGACAAATACCAAACGGAAAAAGGGAATCGGCGGCAGGCGCACCTGGATCTTTAAGCCAATCCGCAGGTTTTCCATATCCGAGAAAAATTTCATCACCGCCGTCCCCCGTCATAAGCACTCTGCTCTTCACGGAAACCGCCTTTACTAACCGAGCCAGCATAAAATACGAGATCATCCCCAAAGGCTCATCCTGCAGATCAAACGCAGCTCGAACGGAATCAGTGATATTCTCCGAAACAGGAGAAACACGTGTAAGGCCGACTCCTATGCGAGAAGCCGCATAACGAGCATATACCTCATCTTTCGAAAAAGGAATAACAGAAGCCATTGTCAGGGTTTGAAAACGAGCATGCGATTGTAAAGAATGCGCCGCAAGCGTCGTTACCGTAGAATCAATCCCTCCCGATAACAAAAGTGACGGTTGAGGATTATTCGCCAGCCTCCGTGCAACTGCCTGTTCAATCAAGAACCGGATGGTAGCTTGGATATCCGGCAGCGATTCCCCCTTATAAACAAAAGAATGGTCGGCCCGACAAGAACACTTTTCACACAACGCACCTTCCCAATCAAAAACACAGATTTCTCCCGGCAAAACGCTTGACGCGTTCTTGAATACCGTTCTGGTACTGGGAATAAAACCATCCCGCCAATACGAAGGAATAACACTCTCGTCGATAACACCGGGAGCATCGGAAACCGCCAGCAGAGGGATCAACGAGACCCCGAAAAAGAGTTCCCCGCCCCATGAAGCATAGAAAAGCGGTTTCTTCCCAACCGGGTCTTTTGCCAAAAATACTTGCTTGCGTTTTTCATCAACAAGAACCAGGGAAAACATTCCTTTTAAAAGACGCAACCCCTCGATACCATGCGTATCATACACCGCCAATATGACTTCTGTATCAGAATCAGTTTGATAGGGATATGCCGAACACGCGCTCTTAAGTTCCCGATAATTATATATTTCTCCAATGAACGCGACTGTTACACCCTGCCGCGGATCTGAAAGCGGTTGATGCGCCCGCGGATCTTTATCAACGATTGCCAGGCGCGCATGCAAAATGCTAACGCGCGCGTCAACGCTTGCCCACACCTTCTGTGAATCAGGCCCCCGGCGCTGCAACCAGTTACGGCCTCTCAATAAACGATCGGCTTGAGTCCCTGCAGATATCTGCCCGATAAAACCGCACATAAATTACGCCCTCTCCCGCACCTGAACTCGTTCCTGTAAAAAACTGACCAGCGCATCTAAATGCTGTTTGTTGGAATCATGCATGGTCCATCGTGCTGCCTGATTCCGGCACGATTCCCCCATCGACAACAATTTCGAACGGTTTTCCAAACACCATCGCATCGCTTGATAAAGGCTATCAACATCTGCAGCTTTTACCAGAATACCATGTATGCCGCTGGTAATACAATCGGCGCACCCTGACTGCACTGTCGTAATAACGGGCAATCCAAACGACATTGCTTCAAGGACACCATGCGACCTGCCTTCAAAAAGCGTCGGTAAAATAAAAACGTCGGCAGCCCCATACATCGAATAAAGCGCTTCTTGGGAGAGCGCGCCGACATACCGCCAATTTCCATGCAAAGCGCGCAAGATACCCGGCGAAAACTCCATATGCCCGGCAAGAATCAGTTCCGCGCGATTCCCCGCGGCCATTGCGTTCCAGGCCTGAATAAGATACGGTATCCCTTTTCGCACTGAAAGATTCCCTGCAAAAATAAAACGCAGCGGTTTATCACCGGAACCTGCCTGTGCCCGGCCAACACCAACCGCAGGAAATCCGGTAGGGATAGAAATCACGTTTTTTTCGTTAAACCCGTGTTCCAAGAATGTATCCCTCACGTAGGGGGAATTGGCGACAATAAGATCCGCCAAAGCATATTCTTGTTCCTTACGCGCGACGCTCCGTTGACTATCCTTAAGAATAAGCCGACCATACGAATTCAAATACTCAGGAAACTGCGCAAAAACGCGTCTTTGTATTTCCGCAACACTCCTGCCATGCGAACTCACTTGACGCAATAAACAGAGCCCGCCTGCTGCTTTTTGCCGCATAAAACTCTCCAAAGAAGAATGTTCCACCCCGTACAAACAAAAGTATCGGCCGCTGATATGTCTGGCAACATACCGGTCAAAGGCATACTCGCCCTGAAGCCATATTTTCTGTGCGATTACCGGACCGGCAATCCTTTCAATCAAAAGACGAGGCAAGTCATACCAACAGAATAATCTGACCTTGCCAACAAGGAATTCCGGCACCCTCCTTCGTTCAATGCCTTTCCGCAGCGACATGGGGAGGGACTTCCGGATCGACCACAGAAAGGCAGGCATTCGTTTCGTTATATCGAATGCGGTCATGGTAATCACACCTTTCAGCAAAGAAGCCTGCGTAAGCCCTTCAAGAACGCTCATCAGGCTTTGCCTTAAATCAGGCGTCGAAACAAAAATCCCCGGGCACATCAAACGTTTAGACATGAGCTTTTTTATCCGCACTTTTCTGCAATTTATGGTGTTCAATCAATCGGTGATACAGTGCCATCATCTGTAAAGAAACTTCCCTGCTGCTTCGCACAGGAGGTATCTTCCTTTTCCATTCAAGCAGTATCTCTCGATTGCTTAAAATCCAGCGGATACTTGTCTCCCACGCTTTTACATCCCCGACTGACACCAAGATGCCATTCTCTCCGTCTGTTACCAACTCGGCAATCCCTCCCAAGTTACTTCCAATAACAGGGATACCGGCTGCAAAAGCCTCCAGAACAACAAGGGGGCCTGTTTCAAACCAGATAGAGGGCACCGCTAAAATGTCAATGGATTCAAACACTTTCTTTTTATTTTCTTTGGTAAGTTCTCCGCAAAATACGATGCGACTTTCTGAAGCACTCATTTTCATGAGTTTTGCCAAATACTTCTTTTCTTCCAGCGTATTCGCACGGCCGAACAATTTAAGTTCAACACGCATTGAACGCGGTAAACGCTTCATTGCTGTAATAAGCAGGTGAACCCCTTTTACATAACTAAACCTGCCGATAAAACCTATCCGTAAGACATCCGAAGTCGGCTTCGATTCCGGATGAACAACAGGGATCAATTCTTCAGGAAGCCCGTGGCGACAAAGCGTTATCTTCTCATGAGCAACACCGTTTAAATGCAAAACATAGTAGAGCCACTTTGAAACCGCAACGATCTGATCTGAATTTTGAAGCATCCATTGAATTTGACGCTCCCTCCCCTGAAAAAGCTGCTGCAACGAAAGTGCCGTCCCAAGTTTATTATGGAAATGCTTGCCTATTACGCTTAACGATGCAGGAAGACGGGCGAGGATCCAAGCCACGAGCCAGGAACCGCCGATATTGCGCACCCAACACGATGTGCAACGAACTGCGTGAGTCCTCCCGTCACAAGGAATCTCTCCCCAACGCATTGAAGTTCCACCCACACAGAGAAAATCAGCGGCATGAATCGTCAAAACCAGAGGCAACCCCAATCTCTTGATTAATTGCGCGTGAGAAAAACCGCACCCTCGCGTCAGTGAATGCATATGCACAATATCGGGATTATACTCTTGTAGCCACCGGGAAAAAACATCGAAATAGACGGGCGATTCTTCAGAGCGCAACTCGGCACGCGTCGGATTATTCGTGATCGGAAAGCGATAGACGGGAACGCCGTCAAATACATACCGTTCCTCGCGAGAATCAGGGGAAGGACAACCAACGGTAACGTCCCAGCCTTTTGATACCAGATCGCGGGCAAGATACCTGACATACATCTCAGTCCCTCCGACATAATCAGGAAAATACCATCCAACTAAAAGAAGTACTCTCGGCTTTTTTAGTTCGTTCACCATAACTCCTTAATATAGGTAATGAGTACACCGGCGGCATAACATAGGAACTGTATTATGCCCTCGCCAAGCATCTCTTAAGGCGCCTGCTTTCTGACCGGTCCAGGCTTCAGCAAGAGAAGTTGAACGTATATTCCCAAGAATTAAATCGCTATCGGCATCTTTATCACGACACGTACAAAGACCGATCGCGCCGTTTGAAAAAACGGCCATGGAATCATAGAGACATCGGCACGGCCGGAAAAACCGCGGAAAAAAAGGACGCCGGTGCAAAAATCCCGGCAAAGCGACAGAACCAGCCCAATCATCGACAAAGCCGCTATTGCGGGCCTGTCCTTGTAAACCAAAGCTGCCTAAAGACTCAATCCGTTTAAAATCTTCATGCAAAACAACAGACTGCCATTTTTCACCTGTCGGTTTCAAAGAAAGTAAAATGGCAAGCGGCGAATTGTTCTTTTTATTTATATCTATCAAATTGATAAGATTCTCTATGACCTGGTCATATCGGTCAACCCCGAAGGATGCGCGGTATTTTTCTTTCCCGGAGAGGACGATTGAGACAGCAAGCCACGTTATCCCGGAACGGACAAAATCATCAAGCGAGAACTTGTGTAACCATTGTAAATTAGTCACAAATCCTACCGTCTTAAGCTGATCATACGATCGGACATAACGCAGGCGCTCGATCAAGAACGGATCCATCAACGGTTCACCGATAACAGTATTAAAATCAAGTTTTCTTCCTCCCCATGAAACATACTCATCAACAGCTTTCCTGAATAACCCCATATCCATCGGTTCTCGCTTGCGCCGCACAGATCCATTGGCGCAAAAAACACATGCCGAATCACAAACATTCGTCACTTCTAAACTCAGACGGGGGATTTCCGCCGGAACAAAGTTCTTGGCATTACAGTATCCGCGCATATACCGGCCAATCATTCTTGAATATCGAAAAGCTCTCTTAATCATCGTTTCTCCCCGCATAATGCATTGCGAAAAGATCGATACCAATAACCGATCAACTCGGCTTTCTCATACCCGCATAATCGTTGACACAGGCGAAACCGGAAACAACGGGTCGGCCGATATGCAGGGTCAAGCTGCCGAATCATCGATACAGACTTTTTATGCAGTGTCAAATCAAATCCGATACTCTCCCGGGCCACATATTCGTAGACCTGGACTAAAGCTTTTTTCCGTTTTGCAATGATACCGCCGTGCTGGCGCCACCATTCTTCGACGCTGACTGCATTACAAAAACAATCCCGTATAAATGCCTGACGATTCCTCGTCGAAACAGATCCCCGCTCGTGCTTACGATAGCATGCGGCAAGTCCATCACAATATATAAACCGGCCTCCATACAAAGCGCAATCAAGTGCAAAACGGGCATCCTGAATAACCGGCAAATCAAAACGCCATCCCCCCACTTTCTCAACGATTGAGCGACGAAAAAGATACGCCGCCGGCGGAAACCAGGCGTCGGTGAATAAATCAATCTCGGGATCCTGCAAAGGTTTACCGGCGATATTTTTCCTGACGTACGCTCCGCGCCAATCCCTCGACATTATATGCCATCGGCCATACGCCACGTCCGCATGCGTTGCCTGCAAAATATTATACTGCTCACAAAGCTTACCCCCGGCAAGCATATCATCCGCATCAAGATACTGAATATATTCCCCCCGTGATTGTTCAGTGCCATAATTACGGGCGATACTGGGCCCCCGATTTTCAGTCGTAATGATTCGAACATCGTTAAATGCCTTACGCACGACTTCGGCACTGCCGTCGGTTGATCCATCATCAATAAGAATGATTTCCAGGCCATCGAATTTTTGCGCAAACACGCTGGCGATCGCTTCGCATATCCATCGCCTGGCATTAAAACAAGGGATAATGACCGAAATGCGCGGATTACTCATTGTGCTATCCCATCCTTACGGTACCGTTGGCACCCTTTCTGCCACCAATAACGCAATACCGGCTCAAAAACAGATGCCTGTATACAACGCTTCTCATAATATGCTGCTCTCAGGAAATTCAGCTTGTAACGGAAGAACCGAACAAACCGCCGTATCAAGCTCCGGCCTTTGACTTCGTTGCAGAAATACGCGTACTCGGGGACTTTTTCCCCGATAATTTGAGCGGAAAACCCAAGCTTTTCCATACGATGACACGCATCAATAAGCGACGTGGCATGATCGTGAAAAACAACAGCATCCTTTTGATAGATAAGGACAAATCCATGTTGTGCGAGCCGATACCCCAACTCGGAATCTTCAAATGCCGCATACGGAAAGGATTCATCAAAAAGTTCGTTACACAGGGTCATAAACTCTTTTTTTACGGATACGTTAGCGGTATAAAAATATTTCCAGGGAACCCGGCTCTTGTCGGAAAGGTGACCGTAATGAAACTGCGGACCGCCGTTCTCCAGCCACCGCATAAATGGAGTTATCGTTAAACTCGAAGCCCAGGTAACAAATCCCAGGACGCCGATATGTGGTGCGGGATGCTGCTGGTGCATCTCATAATGATGGCGGACAAGCTTGGTATCGGCAATCATGTCATCGCCAAGGAATAAAATGATTTTTCCCAGAGCATTGCGAATTCCCACATTCCGAGCCGCCGCAGGCCCCTTATTAAGTTGAGAATAAACCGTCAGGCGAAATGGATAGCGCAACCGGTTTGCCTGCAAAAATTCTTCGGTCCTATCAACCGAGCCATCATTAACAACAATAACCTCGCACGTCTGCATGGGAAAACTCTGGCAAGCAAGCGCATCAAGCGTTGCGGCAAGCACACCAACCCGATCATGCGTCGGAATAATTATCGAAAACAAAACGTTCTGATCATTCGCCATAGTCAATAATCGTTATGTCAAATTTTTCACACACAATACCGTTCTCTCCCGAAAACGTTCGATCCCGAAATTCTTCACCACTTCATCATGAAGAAACTGCGCATCGGAAAAACGGGCATCAAGCGTATGTTTCAATAAGCCGATTATCGCTTCTGCTATTTGCGCAGAATCATCCGGATTGACCAACACGCCAAGCTCACCCTTAAGAAGCGCCTCGCTGGAAGCGTCACGATTGCCCGCAACGACCGGTTTTCCGCTTGCCAACGCTTCAAGAAAAACAATACCAAGGCCCTCACCGGAACTCGGCATCGCAAAACAATCGCAGAGGTTATAATAAAAGGGTATCATCTCCGAAGGCACAAAACCTGCCAGAATAACATTTTTATCGAGCCCTTTTTCATGAATCAAACCGCATAATCGCGCCTGGTCATCGCCGGAACCCACAATAATGTAACGAACATCGGGAATGGATTCTCGCACCGCAGAAAGCGCCTGGATAACCCGGTCATACCCTTTGTAACGCTCAGCGGCAGATAAACGTGACACCGTCAATATCACCGCATGATGAGATTCTATTCCCAGACTTTTCGCCAAATACGCTGGTCGGGCCCGGGGCTTAAAAATCGCAGGATTTACAGGGCCAGGAATTATGTCTATCCGTTCCAAAGGATACGCCGGAATCTGCCGAAGAACTTTCTCTCGTGTAAAGACACTAACCGAAATGATCCGTCTGGAAGAAGCAACCGCTTTTCTCTGGCAGCCGCTCATCTCCCAGGATTCAATACCGTGCAAAATGCTGATAAACGGGATACCGGTCAATCTCTGCATCAAACGGCACAAACAGGATATATGCACGTGTCCGCACCAGATATAGTCCGGTTTATAGAAAAACGCCATGAGGAACGCCCGAACAACGAAAATATATTTCCTAAAAAACCGCACTCTTCCTGAACCACAAAATCGAAACGGCTCATCTGTTTTAACAACCTCATCGTTCAATGAAAGCACGCACACATCCGCGGTCCGGGAAAGCGCTCGGCAAAACTCTCTCGAATATACCTGGATACCGCCGTTTCCCCGGTAAAGCTCGGGAGCCAAAAAAAGATGTTTCATGCGCCTGCACCTCTGCCTTGTTCCGCAACTTCAAAGGACCATTTTTGAAATCGAACACGTTCAAAAAAAGCGGAAATCCTCTGACGGATACTTCCCTGGTGCGCATAAAAAAGCCTATTAATCGTGTCACGTACATAAACAAGTTCCTGGGCGCTCAGCATATCTGTATGCATAACAGGAGAATGCCCGCCGTAGAGACTCCAGTCATAGGTCTCTATCCACCCTTTTTCTTTGGCTTCGGCAAAAAGCGGCGTGCCGGGGTACGGCGTTATAATACAGACACCGATACTGTCGGGCTTTAGATATGAAACAAGAGAATACGTTTTATAGAGTGACCGCCGTGATTCATGCGGCAGACCAAGCATAAGAAGAAAATGCAGCCGTAGACCTATCCTTCGTGCCTGCGCACGTAATTGTTCAAGTTTGGTAATAGTAAGCCCGATCTTAGCCTCTCGCTTCATTACCTCAGGATCTCCGGTTTCAACACCGATATTCATCCCCTGGCATCCGGCTTTTTTCATTGCAACCAAAAGTTCTTCACTCAGGCAATCAACCCGCGTCTCACACCACCAGCGGAAATCGATTTTCTTTTGTATAATTGCGTTACAAATTGCCAACACCCTGTCCTTGTTCAGGGTAAATACCGCATCGCGAAAAAGAATATTATGCAAACCATGGACCCGGACAATATTCTCTATTTCCGCAATCACCCGCCCGGCGCTCTGAAAACGCCACGTATTTCCCTGCACCAAAGGATACGGGCAGTAATACGAGCATGCGAACGGACACCCTCTGCTCGTCTGCATCGTTGCTACCGCATCACCTAAGAAAATATAGTGATACCTGGCATGATCCAGCAATTCACGCGCCGGCACTTCAAGACTATCGAGATCCATAACAACACGATTAGGCTCAATAGAAAAAACACCCTCTTTCAATCGGGCGGTACCCGCGAATTCTCTCCCCTGAATAATATCATGCACGGCATCATCGCATTCCCCGAACAAACATATGTCAGCGCCACTCTTGCGCAGGATCTCTTCAACAAGAGGAGCGTATGAAATACCTGTTTTTACAAAAACCAACGCCGGAGCACACGAACGTAACTCCTGCGCAAACGCGCAATCGCTATATAATGACGGAAGCGATACGGTTGAAATAATAATCCGGGGACGCGCAAGGCCAACAGCAGTCAAAAGATCTTGGCCTGAAGAATACGCGATATCCGAATCAATAATACCGACATCGTATCCTGTCTTCCGCAAATGAGTCGCCATAGTCAACAATTCCAAGGGAGGAAGAATCACCGCCTGGCCGCCGTCAAACCCCAACCCGCCAGCCATATCCCTGACTATAGGACGCGCGCCTGTCGGCGCCTGTATTAAAACAACCTTCTGCATTATAAAAATCTCCGTTTTAATTCATCCCGCATAAAAGCGATCCCCCTGAAAAACGTTTGCATAATCCCGTTCCGGGACAAAGAGCGCCCAAGGATAGACACAAGTCCCTGGTGCCTCCTCTGGCGGCTTGCCAACTCGGAATGATACACTTCATGAGCCAACCGAAAAACCTTTTGAATGGTTTCTGCGGAATACTTCGGATAATTAACAACCGACCGCGTTGCCCCGTCATAATCTCGCCAATCAGTGCTTTGCAAATATCCTCGTGCCTGAGCCCACTGGTAAAAAGGCGTTCCCGGCTGCGGGGTACAGATAGAAATCTGCAGATCATTAAGCAACCCCTGGCGCACCAGATCCCTGATCAAACGAACCGTTTTTAAATCTTCTTTTTCAGTCGCCTCAGGAGCGCCAATGGTAAACGTTCCATACATCTTCATACCGATACCGCGCGCAATTTTTAAAACCTTAATAAGCCGGGGGATATCGATTTTCTTTTTCATGGCGCACGCAACAACCTCACTGGCAGTTTCAATGCCGATACGTAATTTATAATACCCTGCACTGCGCATGGCCATCATCATTTCCTTATCCAAAGACCAATAACCGCACATCGCATTATATTTGAGGCCATCGAGACCGGCCTCTTTGATCGCCGCCGTAAGACTCATGATAAACGGTTTATGCGCATTATGATCTTCTTCATCAAAAAAAATCCCTTCCATGCTAGGATACTTATTCCTCAAATACGTAATCTCTTCTATAAGAGAAGCCACGGAGCGCGGCCTCCAATTAGGTATACCGTAATATAAATGCCGGCACACGCAAAAAACGCACGACATGGGACATCCGCGTGAAGCAAACATTTCAATCTCTTTATAATCGGATCCCGCAATATTAATATAGTCCCAGCGGCTAATATCAGTATCTTCGGGGAAAGGCAAAGAATTGATATCCAAAAGAGGCCTGCGCGCATTCGGATACAACCCGAGGATCTGTTCTTTTGGTTTACCGCACACGATGTCTAAAACGGTATATTCATACTCTCCGATACAAACATAGTCTATTCCCTCGGCTACCGTTTCCGCCGGGAAAGCACTTGCATGAGGACCGACAAAAATAATTTTTGTGCCGCATGTATGTTGCAGAGTTCGGGCTACCGCCAAATCGTCCTCAAAGGTTACCGTTGAAGGCTCCATGATTAGAACTTCAGGCCGGTATTCAAGCAAGCGTTGACTATACGCAGCGGCATTCAACTGCAGGAGATTTCCGTCAATAAGCTTAACGTCATGCAGCGTATCCCGTTTCAGCAAAGAAGACAAATACGCCAACTCGTACGGATAATATGTGAAACCTTTCTCGGTACCTACCAAAGCAGTCCATCGGCTCGGAAAATGAATAAAATGTTCCCCGCGCGCACTCACGCCGACAGAGTTAGCTATGCAAATCCTCATAAAGAACCTTCTTTCGTACGGGCACTAATAAAAACATATTCCCCCCGTACAATTCGCAGCAGTATCAATGCATCATCGATCCTTTTTAGAAACCAAATCACCGGGTAGAGGACACAACGCGGCAAAAAGAACAGGTCGTTTGCCAGGTCAGCAAGGAAAGAAAGCTGCGTTGTCATGGCGTCCACCTTAAAATACTTACCAATGATACCAATCATCTCTTCTCCCGTAACATCTTCAAAAGGCGAAGCCTCACCGTTTTCTATCCCTCTGTCAGATAACGTCATCGCTTCATCGCTCCGCTTCCCTTTCAAGAATCTCCACACCATAGATATGCCGTGAAGCGGTATACGCATGACACGCAACAACCGCAGATTATTTCTTCTTAATCCGATATGGTCATACACAATAAATCTGCCTCCGGGAACCAAAGAATCGCGCACTT
>DAONEO010000007.1:91710-96816 GCA_035403145.1 Candidatus Omnitrophota bacterium
CCGGCACCGCAACCCAGATCAAGCACACGCCCTTTTTGCGCAAGAGCAGTCGAAATAAGCGTTTTCTTGCTGGCACCTCGCACAATGTTTTCAATGACGGGATCCGACATCCAGCCGCAAACATTTTTCGTCAGTCTTGTTGCCCTTCGTAAATCACACCACCAGGGGATACCGTATTTATTAGCCTCGCATTCAAAACGCCCCCAAAATAAACATTCTTTTTCGATATCCCGCGCATAATCGTTATCATTCCGCATCATTTAGCGTATGCCAAACGCCCTCAAAAATATTTTTTTATCATACTCGTCAAAATACCGGACCCTGAGCAGGATCAAAAGGAAAAGAGAAAAGAAAAATACTGCCTTAATAATAAGCAGCGAGATATTCATCAAACGGCCGGGAAAAACACCGAAAGGCTGCTCGATAAAAAAGAGGAGCAGCGAAACAAATAACGAAACAAGAAACGGCTTGAAGAAAAATCTGCCGATTGACGGCACCAGCGGCACGGCGATAAAACGGTGGAATGTTATCAAGAAATAAATAATACTGACAGTCATTGATATGGTAATACTCGCCAAAAGTCCGTTTAAGCCGAATTGAGATATTAAAAGCAGGCTTAAACCTATGTTCAGGGCAGCATGCACTAACGCCGCATTCATCTGGAACTCAACCTTTCCCAACCCGGCAGCCAATGAAGTAGAAACACCCGTCAGGATGTTCAAACAATAGACCGGGGCTAGAATTCGCATAATCCACATCGCCTGTTCATAGCCATGGCCGAGCCAGGCACGCATAATAAGCGACGCCTCAAGAATCGCAAAGCAAACCAGCGAAACGCCGACAACACAAATATATTTACTTCCCCGTTCATAAAGAGCGAGAATCCTTTGACGGTCCATTTTCGCGTTCAATTCAGAAACGGCGGGAAATATCGCCACAACAATTTGCAAAGCAAAATCACGCAGCCGCGAAATAATCGCACTTCCGACCTGATAATAGCTGACAACGCCGAGGTTCAGATAATGGGAAATTAACAGTTTATCAAATTGCAGGAATGTTATCTCGGCGAATCGGGCAACCTGTACCTTGTAGGCAAACGAAAAGAATCTTTTAAACATTTGCAGATCAAAAAGAAACGGATTAAATCGTATACGAGGGTACATACGCCATATAAGGACAACGGTAATCAGTGCGCCTATCAGAAGGATACACATGTTATTCACCATTAAGCCAATAAGTCCATACCCGTGAGAAAGAAAATAAACAGTCCCGATAACGTTAAGAACCGAACTGAAAACCCCCATGGCTGAAACAATATCCATTCTCTGTTTACCGACAAAAAGCGAGCCAAAAGGAGATACCAGATTTGACAGGGCAAACAACAAGAGTCCCATAACAAAAACAATGAATGCTTCCCGGCTTAATGCTGGCGGGATACGAAACAGATGCAGGATAGGAGTAAGAAAAAAAACGGAAACAATGCCGATAAGAATCGCCAGCACAAGATAAAATACAAACGCGGAATTGACGACCTGATTTACCTTTTTATAATCATCAAGAGCAAAGTATTCGGCAAGATACTTGACAAACGAAGCGCTCATGCCCATATCAAAAAGCCCGAAATAACCAGTTAAAGCGCCGATCACCGCCAAAAGGCCGTACCGCTCGATACCAAGATAATGCAGCAAATACGGAGTCATTACCAAATTCACTGCGATACCAAATATATACCCGTACATATTAAACTTGGTATTCCGGATAATCTTGGTAGAAATAGTCTCCTGGTTTGCCACGCACAAACCCCTTTCAGTACGATCCTGTCACACAGCCCAAAACAGCGTACTCATCAACGGGATACCGACGATCTCGATAGCCATTTGCCCAAAACAAGCAGCGCCCATACCCGGGACCAATGAAGACGGCCGTGTTCAAATGATTTCCAGATTTTCCGCGCACTCGATATATGCAATCCTGTTCCGGAAATCGACGATTCAAAAACCTCTCTCCCCGATTGCCGCAACCATGTTCCAAGAGGAAACATGAACCCCTGCTTTTGACGGCTGGCAATCTCTGCCGGCAATGCATCACCGGCTGCTTTTACTAAAAGAGGCTTATTCATAAGGCGATTCATCTTCAAAGCTGGATGAGCCCGTGCAATAACTTCCAGCAAGACATGATCAACATAGGGAACCCTGATCTCAACAGAATGAAACATGCCCATAAAATCTGCATCTTTCAAAAGCTGGTTTTGAAGATACCCGCACAACTCTTGATGGCTCAACCAATCAACCGGCGCAAGCCCCTGAATTTGTTTTTCCGCCGCCTCGGCGTTCAATAAATCCAACAGCCGCTCAATCTCCCGGGATGAAACACCTAAAAGCCGTTCGATATCAAACGGGGGATATAACCCTCGGATACAAAGATACTGGCCGATATCTGAATTTCTTTGCAAATACTGCAGTTTCCCCCAGCGGCTGCCAGACAGGCCGCCTAGGCACGAAGCAAGAGCTCCTGCCGCCGGAATATGCCTGGCTCCGCGGAGTAACGCAACATTCCGAAAAGCCCGATACCCGCAAAATATTTCATCGGCTCCGGTACCCGCCAACACTGTCTTTAATCCCGCCGCTCGCGCCGCACGGGCAATAAAATAGGTATTAACTCCGTCGACAGTCGGCTGATCCATCGCCTGGAAGATACGTTCAAAATCATTCCAAAAATCGTTGCCGGCGACAGAAATTTGCCGATGGTCCGCATGAAACTCCTCTGAAACCATCTTTTGGTATTTCGTTTCTGACGCAGCAGCAATATCAAAATCGACAGAAAGCGTTACCAGCTCTTTCCTCCGCAACGAGGCTAACGCAACAAGAATTGAAGAATCAACGCCTCCGCTCAAGAAAACACCAAGAGGCGCATCGCTGATAAGATGCACATCAACAGTTTCTTGCAGTGCGCTTTTTAATGCTTTGATAACAAGCGTTTCGTCTGTATTTTTTTCCCGTAAGAAAGGTTCGGCACGGTCATAATACAGACATTCGGTCAAAACGTTACCGCTCAGCCTGATATACGAAGAAGCGGCAAGCATGCGAATTTCCTTCCATGTCGAACGCCCGGCCGGCAGGTGCCCAAACATAAGAAAAAAAACGGGCATATCAGCATCAGGAGTAAGAGTCTTAATCAAGCCGCTTTTTTGTAAGGTACGGACTTCCGAGGCGAACACGCATCCTTCTTGATCACAATACCAATACAACGGTTTTATCCCAAAACGATCGCGGCACAAAAAAACAAGCGGTTCGTCCGTACGAGCATCGTAAAGAGCAAACGCGAACATTCCCCGCAATCTGCCAAGAAGACCTTCAATACCCCAGGCGGAATACCCATGGATCAATACTTCAGTATCTGATTCTGATGAGAAATGATACCCCGCGCAAACCAACTCCTGTTTTAGAACCTGAAAGTTATAAATCTCCCCGTTAAAAACAACCCATATTTTTTGTTCCCCGTTTGTCATCGGCTGGTGCCCTGTCCCTGAAAGATCTATAATGGACAACCGCGTATGCACCAGACCAACACGCCGGTCATGGGAAACAAAAAAACCCCTGTCATCAGGCCCACGATGGAGAAGCGTATCCCCCATTATGCTCAGATCGTGCTCCTGAACCAAGGGCTTACCCGGAAATCGGTATACCCCAGCTATTCCGCACATTGATTACGTATCTTCAAACAAACTGATAATAACCCTGCCAAGCAAAAACTGCAGTTTCGGGCTTTTTATCAACATCGAGATAATCTTGGAATGATTCTCAAAATCAGCGTAATTCTCTATTGTATGCATGTTCTCTTTTAATGCCATGAATATTCCCTTGATATCATCATGGCTTAATTTCTCATATACCTGTTTGAGTTTAAGACCAATCATAAACTCGCGCCAAAAACGATGTTTCCATTCTTTTTCATAATCACCAAATCGATGTTCAGCAATACAATCAACCAATATTTCGGCGCACCGCATGCCATAATAAATCCCCCCATGCGTCATAGGCTTAACTTGACAGGCAGCATCTCCCACAAGGAAAATCCCATCTTTCTGCGTCTGGCATTTGCCGAGCGGAACGATCCCTGCGAATTTCTCCAGGATTTCACCTTCAATCTGAGCGTCTTGGAGGAATTGGATCAAATCATGATAGGGATTATTCGAAATAATACCCGCCCGGACAATCCCTTCTTCTTCAGGAATGATCCAGGAAAAAAACTGATCACGCAAATACACCCTGACAAATGAACGTTCGCACTGATCGAATTTCATACGGAATTGAACACCGCGCCAGAATTTTATATCCTCCTTAAATTCCGCCGCTTTACGCAACGACGAATTTGCGCCGTTTGCTCCAATCACAATATCCGCATGAAAATCCCCTTTATCGGTTTCAACAAGATACCCATCTCCTTCCGGTTCAATCCCCATAAACCGAGTATTAAACTGAATATCCAAGCCTTCACCGAGAGCTCGGTCAAATTTCTCGCGGTCAATAACAACGGCGACATTCTGCCGCTTAATATTAAACTGATCCCCGTTCAAAAACAACGTCGCGCCATCAATCCGATTAAGAACAAAATCCTTGCCGATATCGACTTTCGTTTCAGTCAAGACTTGCGCCGATACAAGTCCGGCACAATGAACGGGCCTGCCGATTTCAGGATGCTCCTCAATCACCGTAACTTCATAATCAGGTTTCTTTTCTTTCAATAAGCGTGCCGTATAACATCCGATCGGACCAGCCCCCACGATGAGAACTTTCATAACTTTAAAAGCTCCTCTTTATCAATCGATTGGAAAAAATGATCGACCCGCGTCTTAACAGCGGTAGCAGGCCCTCCCCCTTTAAGCCCCTTATCATAGAGTTCCGCCATCTTTTCTACCTGGCTATCAAACGCTTTGCTATCATGCTTTGCCCAATAATACTGTACCAGAAAAAGCTGCAAGGAAGCATTCCGGGGATCAAGCGTTTCAGCGCGGGCAAAAGCCATACGCGCTTGTACCGGAAAACCAAGCGCATCATAAAGCAAACCAAAACGCTGCTGATAGACCGAGTTCGTCGGAAACCGCTC
>DAONEO010000007.1:96916-101815 GCA_035403145.1 Candidatus Omnitrophota bacterium
TGTTTATCGATAAGCCGTTCGACCGCCTGAGCTGATGTCTGATACGCCGCATACGCCTGATATGACTGCACAAGCATGGCGCCATAAATCCCGAAAAAAACAACTCCAACCACCATACACCATAACGCTAACCTGGCCGGTATAGACTGTTTCCAATATTGGAGGCTGATACTCACGCCCGTTCTCCTCTCCTCACCGGAATACCCCCGTGCAGAAACAACACCCGATATGTTAATCCCATAATGACCGCGCACAAAATGCTATGAGAAGGGATATGCAGATTAAAATCAAGCAGCGAATAGATCATTATCGCCGTAAACGCAACCATTCCGCCAAGGCCAAGGCTGATCACAAACATATCGCGCCTTACAAGCCAGGCCTTAAGAATAGAAAAAACATACCGCCATACGAACCAGGCGGCGATACAACAACCCGCAATACCCGCCTCGGAAAAAAATTGCAGATAATCATTGTGCGCATAGGTAAACAAGTCCTGAATAAACGTTGATTTGTACATCGGAGAAATGGCCAAAAAAGTACCGAGACCGCTTCCTACAAAAATATAATCCCTGATGATCCGTAGTATATCTGCCCATGAATAACCATGTCCCAAAGAAACAAACACTTCTTCCTGGAATAATTGCCTGAGACGCTCCGCCATCATACGGCCTTCCATAAGGAACAATGCGCCGCATAACCCGATGATGACACACAGGAAAATAAAAGCCGGTTTTTGGCGAACAATCGTACGGCTGGCGCACACGGCCAGAAAAATCACCATCGAAAGCCCGTAGACAATAACGCCGCCGCGCGACAAAGAAAAAAACATCGCCAAACTCATCACAGCGACCCCTGTCGCATAAATAACCCGGCGGGAAAAAGGCATATCGGTAAGCATATACCCCATGGCAAGCGGAACAATCATGCACAGGTAACCGGTAAAATTATTTTTCATAACAAAAGGCCCGACTGCCGTAGCCGCTGAAAACTCCGCATCAAACCAATACACCTTATTAGCATATGAAAAATGCTGGATAATCGCAAAAATGCTGATTAATACGCCAAACCAGATAATAGCATTTGCCAAAAAGACGGCGTCTTTTTTCTGGCGGACCGAATTGATAACAAGAAAAAAAAGCCCCCCGTACGTAATTATTTTTACAAATTCCTGGAAACTTGCATAGGGGTAAATACTGAGCGTCGTCCAACCGGCAGGATCAATTCCGGGGATGAAATTCCGTGAAACCCACAGGGATTTTGCCGAAAGCAAACCAACAATTCCAGGAGGTAACGGAAGACATTGAAAAACCACATACCCGGCAAATAGCACAAACGGAATAAAGAAACCCGTTTTTACACAAACGATTTCCCGTTTCCACAACATCCCCATACCCCACGCCAACACCAAACCTGCAACAGCTAATTCAATACTAACCATTGCAAACGCACCGATACCCCCATAGAAAAGACAGCTAAATATAAGTACGAGAAAAACACCGGTGAGCAAAATTGGCGCGGGCATGCACTAGGACTTCTTCCCTTTATCGTCAGCGTAATAATAGTGATAATAATAATAGGAATCTTCTTTGCGGACGTTGACATTATTCAGGACGACGCCGATAATCTTTGCTTTTGCCTCAAATAAGCGTTGTCTGCTGCGAAGAATAATATCAATGTTCAAGAAATTTGCCATGATAACATCAATAACACCATCAACAATATTCGCCAGGATAGACGTATCGGCAACCGTAAGAATCGGAGGTGAATCAATAATGATGCGGTCAAACTTCGTCTTCAAATCAGCAAGCAGCATCCTGGCGCGTGTCGACGAAAGAAGTTCAGCCGGATTCGGCGGTTTGGGCCCCCCCTGCAGGAGGAAAAGATTCACCGTCTGCGTTTGTTCAATACATTCTTCTAAGGGAGCGGTACCTGCTAAATAGCTGCTCAAGCCCGCCTTGTTTTCAGCACCTAATGAATGGCTGATACGGGGACGGCGCATATCCGCTTCTATCAAAAGCGTCTTTTCATTGGCATTGGCAAAAACTGTTGCTAAATTTATACTAACCGTTGTCTTGCCCTCTCGAGGAGAAGTACTGGTGACAAGAATCGTTTTGAGCGGACGGTCTTCAGGGGACGAAAAAATAATAGAGGTGCGAATTGAACGGAACGCTTCGGCAATACGGGAACTTGGCAACCGCAAACAAACCAAATCAATATCTTTGGTCTCCCGGCCTTTCATTTCAAGTTTTGCTCCCGGGACATATCCCAGGAATGGGAGTTTCACATAAATTTCAATATCTTCGGCGGTCTTTATCGTTGAATCAAGATATTCAAGGATAAATGCCAGGCCGATACCCAACAAAAGCCCGATCATTGCTCCCGTGCGCATATCTCCCTGTCGATTCGGAGTAAACGGAACAACAGGGACAGTTGCTAAATCAATAATGCGCAAATTGGTTGATTGAACATCCTTGCTGACATCCGTTTCCTTTGACCGGCGCAATAACGACTCGAAAAGAGTTTTATCGGATTCCATCTCCCGCTTCAAGGCATTATATTGGATGAGTTTATTGTTCATCTCAAGAAGCTTTTTTGTTTCATCCTCAATATCGACTTTCAAAGATTCAATGCGCGTAACAGCAGAAACATATTTAGGATGTTTTGATTTATAACGTTTGGATAGATCCGCAAGTTCATTTTCAAGATTTGCTTTTTCCGCCTTAAAACTATCTAAAGCGCCCTGGCTGCGCTGCTCAACATCAGAAAGGGAAATAATAGAGTTTGTTTGGACATATGCGTTGAGTGCGTCCTCAGAAGATTTTAGTTTTTTCCGGGCCTCCACTAACTGCGTATCCAGCCATCCTGCTGCTGATTTACCTACCTCCGCGCGCTTTTCCTTATCAAGCTGAATATACGTATTCGTCAGGAAATTCGCGTAGCGCGCTGCCCGTACCGGATCAGTACTGATATAACCAACGCTGATAATCTGAGTTCCCACCAGAGGAATAACCGAAACACCTCCCAGGAAAGGGCCTTCAGGTTCAGGATATCCAGAAAATGACATATCTCCTGAAGCAGCAATATTTTCCACCACCTTCTTGGCAAGCGTGCGTGAAGTTAAAACATTGATCTGACTCTGGATAAATTCTTTATCTGCGTAGGTCGGCTGAACATAGTATTGCTGAACTGGAGAAACAACCGGGGTAGAACGCTCTACGAGAATCTTTGCATACGTAGAGTACATGGGAATTTTTTTGAACGTTTTATAAGCAGACCAGCTAAACGTAATAACAAAGCAGGCAATAATTACCCATAATCGTCTTTTAAAAACGATCAGGTAATCTTTAATCGTTACGTCACGTGTTTGTGGCGAAGGTAACATTTATAACCTCTTGTCCTATAATGTGTTCTTATATTAACATAGAGCTGATTAACAATCAAGATTTTTTAAGGAAATTAGCTTTGATTTTATTCCAAACCTTACGCTTTAACCGCATAAAAAAATTCCCCCAAAAAGGTGAATTCCTTCTTTCTTATGCATCAGTATTGCATGAGTAAAAGATTTCAAAAACTCCTTTCAACCAACAAGCAGGCAAAAAGCCGTATTCATGAATATCCTTACCCGGACTCATTCCCATTCAACGCAAGATACTTCCGATACTGCTGGCTGGCGCCAAGAAGTTCCTGATGAGTGCCCCGGATAACATCCCCTCCTCCGACCAGAAAATAAACTTCATCAGCCCGCATAATTGTAGAAAGGCGATGCGATATAACAATAATGGTACTGCTGGGTAGAAAATTCCGGATATTCTCCAGTATTGCGCCTTCCAGCTGCGCATCGACCGACGAAAAAGCCTCGTCACAGATAAGGATTTTCGGATGATTGATGATCGCACGCGCAATCGAAATCCTTTGCTTTTGCCCTTCGGAAATTTTACACGCATTTTCTCCGATCACCGTTAAAAAACCATTTTCCAAGGCGCCGATAAATTCATCCGCGCAGGCAACGCGAGCCGCCTGGCGGACTTCCTCAGCGGTTGCGGCAGGTTTGCCATACGTAATATTATATGTAATGGTATCATTCCAAAGAAACGGCTCTTGTAACACCACGCCGATCTGCCCGTACAATGCATCCGCTGTTATACGGGCATGTTCGTATCCATCGATATAAATACCCCCTGTTTCAGGACGGTATAAACGCATAAGCAAATTGATCAGCGTTGTTTTACCGCATCCGGACGTGCCTGCAATCGCAACACATGAACCGCCGGGGATAGATGCGGAGAAATTACTGATTACCTTCACATGCGAAAGATAGCCGAAAGAAACCGCACGAAATTCTATCAAGCCGGAAGAAAACCGAATGGGTTGAGCCGACGCATCTTCCATGGGACTATTCCGGATTTCAAAAACATGCTGCAATCGCCCCCAGGAGATCATACCGAAAGAAACTCTCTGGAATAATTGCATAACCCCGTCAAAGATACCGGATACCTGCGCCAAATAAATCATGAGAGCGGTAAATGTTCCCAGCGTCAATTGCCCGCGCATAATCCAAAACCCGCCGCATAACACAACAACCCCCATGGCCAAACGGCCCGTGAAACTATTCCCATACGAGCTCATCAATTCCACTTTGTTATATCGGACGTTTAATCGCATATATCGCACCAAGCGTTGCATGTATGAAAATATCGCCTGCCGCTCCTTCCCCAACATCTTGACTAATTGCATATGCGACAAGATCTCAAATGAAGCCTGAAAAGCTTCCTGCAAATGTTCAATCAACTCCTCTTTTATTTTTTTAAGCTTTCGGGTAAAATAAAGCGGAATACAATACAGGACAGGCGCAACAACTGCCATTACAACAGCAAACCTCCAATCAAGAAGGACAATAAT
>DAONEO010000008.1:0-93704 GCA_035403145.1 Candidatus Omnitrophota bacterium
GACTGCGCTATCTTCCACACCAGCGCATGTTCTCTGCCACCGCTTCCAACGACTAGTATTTTCATAATAATACCCGTGGTTACAAAGTCACAATGTCACAGGTCACAAGTTTGTTTTTTGTCTAAGCTTTCCTATTTTTCATAGCGCGAAGACGTGCTAATTCAATTTTCCGTTCACTTATATTCAACACTTTTTTAGAAACATACTTCAGGCTATCAACCCTATATAGTTCAACTTTGTTAACCTTTACTGCGGGCTTGATTTCAAAAAGTGCAAAATTATATCCGTTTTCTGAAAGAGAGCTACGATATTGAATACCTTCGTATCCTGCATTCTTAAAAACTTCAGCCATATATTGCGTGGGAATATAACTAGCTCTTAAATCTGTAATTTGCGCTGGAGTTGACAAAGCATTATCAATATCAAACCAAACTCGATCCTCAATCATTTGAGCGGTAGCATTTTCATGGGAATCAATTAGCATCGCATCTAGAAGCCTGAGTTTCGAGATACAATCGATAATAGTAACATCTCTCGTTACTTCGCAAACAGCGACAGAAACATACTGGTGTAGCCACGGCCTTACCTCTGATATGGCAGTATTACAATCATTTGAAAGATATAAATAACTAATCCCTTTTGGATTAATCCTCCCCTCTTTTGTTTGTTCAGAAGGAGGACTGAGCATCTCTTTTTCTAGGAGAGGTCGTGAAAACACCCCTCTTCCTTTAGGCGGTCTACTACCTATTCGAGCACGATAAAAAATCTGCCCCTTTTTAATAACCAAAGTTCGTTTTTTTGCTGAAAGTAAAACATCTTTAGTAAATTTATTAAGTTTATCATTAAGAACAAAGCGATTGTACCGCTGCAAATAAACTTCAAAATGTATCCATACCTTCGATGAATCAAATAAACCTTCGTCCATATTGCATTTGCATTAGAAAAACTACATGATTGTTTTTAACAAGAAACTTGTGACCTTGTGCTCTTGTGACTTGAAACCCGTACCCTAAACTTATTTATCATTCTTCCGCAACGGAAGCACTCCCGCCATTTCACCGATCACATTAACCAATTCCGTATTAGCAGGTATAACAACTTTCGCGTTATTCTGAATTGACTTCTCTACCGCTTCAAGCTTACGAAGGACCTGCGCATTACCGACAAAATACCGTTCAGCAGCTTCATTCACCAATTTGATCGCTTCTGCCTCGCCTTCAGCCTGAAGAATACGCGCCTGCTTAATACCTTCGGCTTTCTTGATTTCCGCGCGTTTCTGCCCGTCAGCCGCTGTTTCAGTTGCAGTCGCAAAATCAACTGCCGCGACTTTTTCGTTTTCAGCCTTAACAACTTTATTCATGGTTTCTTGGACATCCTTAGGAGGATCGATCTCTTTAAGTTCAGTACGCACAATTTCCAAACCCCAATGAGCTGTTTCTTCCATAAGGGTATTATGCAATTCCTGATTAATCTTGCCGCGTTCGCTATTGGCAGATTTAAGCGTCATCGTACCGATAATATTACGCAACGTTGTGCGGGCGAGGTTAACGATCTGATACTGGTAATTAAAAACATTATATTGCGAACTCTTAACGCTATCCTCATCAGGTTTCACCTTAAAATACACCTGCGCATCGACTTTGGCATTGAGGTTATCAAAAGTAATAATCTCCTGTGGTTCGGCATCAACCATCTGTTCAGTTACGTTAACCTGGAATATCCTTTCAATAATGGGGAATACCCAGTTAAAACCATAATTTGCAAAACGGTTATATTTACCGAAACGCTCAATGATCGCCCGATGCGTCGGACGGACAATCTTGATCCCCGCCAGGAAAAAAATGACCGCGGCAACAATAAGCATTGTAGTTATCCCCATCTGGAACCTCCTTGTTAGACAATCGTAACTTCTTGTGTGCCTTTTGTAATCTCGCCAATTTTCCAGGCCTTAACTTTCAGCCGCTCCAAACCGGCAAGAACCCCGTCGGCAACCTGCGGTCTGACCATAAGAACCATACCAATCCCCATATTCAATGTGTGATATATTTCGCGATCGGCAATGGCACCCTTACGTTGAATAAGTTTAAAGATAGCCGGAACCTGCCAGCTGGCTTTATTGATGCGGGCGTCTACCGTTTCCGGTAAAATACGCCGTATCTTATCGTAAAAAGCACCGCCCGTTATATGGGCAATACCTGTAATCTGGGGAACGCGGCCCGCATTAAAAATATGCAAAAGCGCAAGCACCGGCTTGACGTAAATCCTTGTCGGAATAAGCAGCTCATCTGCCATACGGGTACACTCGGCGTTTGAAAGAACCTTCCGCACCAGAGAATAACCGTTTGAATGGATACCGCTTGAAGAGAGGCCGATAATAATATCTCCGGGGGCAATACGAGCTCCGTCAATGGCGCGCTCGCGCTCAACGACCCCCACGCAAAAACCCGCGATATCATATTCACCGGGTTTATACATACCCGGCATCTGCGCAGTCTCACCACCGATCAAAGCACACCCCGACTGCACACACCCCTCGTTAACACCGCGCACGATATCATGCAGGATCTGCATGCTTAACTTTGAAAATGCCACGTAATCCAGGAAAAAAAGCGGTTCGGCCCCCACGCACAGGATATCATTGACGTTCATCGCCACCGCATCAATCCCGATAGTATCATGTTTTTTGGCAACTGCAGCGATTTTAAGTTTTGTTCCCACACCATCGGCAGAAGAAACAAGGATCGGATCCTTATAATTATTCTTCTGCAGCCGGAAAAAGCTTCCGAACCCGCCGATATCTTTTAATACTTCCGGACGAAATGACGAACGCACCAAAGGTTTGATCTGGCGTTTAAAAGCGTCCATCGATTCAATATCAACACCGGCCTTTTTATAGGTGATTTTAGACATTCTGAATTTCCCCCTGTCCACAGCAACGGAATTCAAGTGAAAGTTTACTATGATGTTCCCCGGCGTTGATCGGATATTTTCCCGTCCAACAGGCCGTGCAATAGGAATTGGCGCACTGTTTAAAACATGCAAGCATCCCTTCCAAACTCAAATATCCGAGACTATCAACATTCAAATACTGCCTTATCTTCTCAAGAGATTCATATCGATTGGCAATAAGTTCACTCGAGCGGTGGAAATCGATCCCGTAAAAACAGGGAAACCGATGCGGCGGGCAGGAAATCAACAGGTGCACTTCTTTGACGCCGGCATTGCGCAAATTACGCACACGGATCCGCGAGGTAGTGCCTCGCACAATCGAATCATCAACAACAATAATACGTTTACCTTTGAGAGCTTCACGCACGATATTGAATTTTACCCGTGCGCTTAAATCCCGCATATTCTGAACAGGCTGAATAAAGGTACGCCCGACATAATGATTGCGGATAATCCCCATTTCAAGGGGAATTCCGGAGGCCTGTGCATATCCCATAGCGGCGGAAAATCCGGAATCAGGAACGGGAACAACAAAATCAGCTTGTATCGGATATTCTTTGGCGAGCTGCTCGCCAAGTTTGCGGCGGACCAGATGCACATTCTCCCCGAATACAAGCGAATCAGGACGCGCAAAATAAATATGCTCAAAAGCACAATGCGCCTGCCGATGAGAAACCAATTCTCTCGGCCGGATAGAACGAATCCCATTTTTGCCGACAAAAACAATTTCTCCCGGTTCAACCTCCCGGACAGTATGAGCACCGATCAAATCAAACGCGCACGTTTCAGAAGCAAAACACCAGGCTTTGCCTAATTTACCAAGCCACAAAGGACGAAACCCCATGGGATCCCGCACGCCGATAAGATACTCTTTATTCATCATCAAAAGCGAATACGCCCCCTTGATCCGTTTCAAAGCATACACAATACGCTCTTCGGTGCTGGAAGATTTCGCTTTTGCCATCAGGTGCATAATGATCTCGGAATCCGTTGTTGTCTGAAAAATAGAGCCGACTTTTTCAAGATAGTGACGCAGCTCAAACGAATTGACCAGATTCCCGTTATGCGCAATACATATCGAACCTTTGGAATGATCAATCAAAAGCGGCTGGGCGTTTTTCAATACACTTGAGCCGGTTGTCGAATACCGCACATGGCCGACAGCAGCGTCTCCCTTTAAGGAATTTAAAACCTGTCCGGTAAACACATCACTGACAAGCCCCATTTCCTTGTGAATGCTCAAGGTACCGGCATTATTCGTGACAATACCGCATGCTTCCTGTCCGCGATGTTGGAGAGAATACAATCCCAGATACGTCAACCAGCTGGCCTGTCTATTCCCATAAATACCAAAGAGGCCGCAAAATTCTTTGGGATGGTCATCGCTTCGCGCTTCATACCGCATGGGTTACTCCTTAGGTTCCTTCCGTATCTGACACTCTAAACAAAGTTTTCTTTCGGTAATCCGATCCCCGAAACCATATCCCTACGTCTCCGATACTGTACCGGCGTCACTCCGGTATCTTTTGTAATCCAGCCGGCCATCGTATGAGAGCCGGTTAATTTCTTATTTTAGAAATGAGTTTTGGCGTATTCAACGCCGTTCCGAAAAATAAGCAATCCGTCAGCCTGACGCTTTTCTTTGTTCTGCGTCCAACGGGGATGCTGCGTTGGCTGCATATGGCGTTCGGGGTGAGGCATAAGACCAAAGACTCGCCCCGTCTCATCGCAAATACCGGCAATATTACGCTGCGCGCCATTGGGATTATACGGATATCCTGCCAAAATACCCCGTTCATCGCAATATTGAAAAACAACCTGCCCGTTTTTTACCAGCCTCTCTAAAACCGCCTCGGATGAAGCCATGAATTTCCCTTCCCCATGTGCAACCGGCAGATAAATAATTTCAGGCAAATCTTTTGTCCAGACGCATTGCACGTGTGGCTTGGTAACCTTATGACCTTGCGACTTAAGATACACCCAGCGATCTTCATATTTATCGGAATCATTCAACGTCAACGTTGTCTCCTGAATAAATTCATTGTTGAACCCCGGGAGAATACCCGCTTTGACCAAGATCTGGAAACCATTGCAAATACCGATGATCAATTTCCCGGCGCGGATAAATTGCGCAATTTCATCGGCAAGTTTATAGCGCAACTCATTGGCAAAAATCTTACCCGAAGCGATATCGTCGCCATAACTGAACCCTCCGGGAAACGCCAAAATCTGGAAATCATCCAAACGCACTTCTTTTTTAACCAGCGCGTTCATATGAACAAGCACGGGATTTGCCTGGCAGAGGCTAAACGCAAATGCCGTTTCTTTATCGCAATTGGTACCCGCGGCCCGTACAACACAGACATTCGGTGTTTTCATCCGTTTACAAACTCCTTAACCTCCCCTATTTCCGGCGGGAAGCGTAAAATTTCTTAATTATTGCTACAACTTCTTTTGGCTTGTCGGTAACCTTAAAAAGTTCCAGATCCTCTTTGCTGACACAGCCGTTTTTAAGAACTGTCCCCCGCAGCCAATCAATCATCCCTTGCCAATACTCCGAACCAAAAACAACAACAGGAAAACGCTGGATACGCTGCGTTTGGATAAGATTAATGGACTCAAAGAATTCATCGAATGTCCCAAAACCTCCCGGCATAATAACAAAAGCCTTGGCATATTTTACAAACATGACTTTGCGGACAAAAAAATAGTGAAAATTCAGCGGCGTATCGATAAACTCATTGGCTTTTTGCTCCGTAGGAAGTTCAATGTTCAAACCGATCGAATGCCCGTTTGCCCGCCGAGCTCCCTTATTACCAGCCTCCATGATACCCGGACCGCCGCCGGTAATAATAGCAAATCCTGCTTTGGCCAGCAGGTATGCGATCTCTTCGGCATACGCATAATATTTATTATCAGGCGTTGAGCGGGCTGACCCGAAAATCGAAACCGCCTTACCGACCTGCGACAACACTTCAAAACCGTCAACAAACTCCGACATGATCCGGAACATCCGCCAGGTATCTTCCTGGGTAAAATCTTTTTTAAATGTCAGCTTATTCAAGCCATGCATTTACCACCTCAATGGTTTTTGCCACGCTTCTTTGAGATCCGCAAGGTTAGCTTTAATACACGGCTTGCCGTCAAGCCCATGCACCACGAATTCCTTTTCTTCAGTAACGCAGCCGATAAGCCCGTACGGGATACCCGTGAGAATCTTTTCAAATTCTTTTTGATTTTTACGCTCAACTTCAACGATAAAACGCGAGTTTGACTCCGAAAAGAGCACAAAGTCATTGCGCGTATACGACAATTCATAGGGAATTTCTGAAACGAACAAATCCATGCCGAGCCCGCCGGCAAACGCCATTTCGCACGCCGCAACCGCAATACCGCCTTCCGAACAATCATGCAGAGAAGCTACAAGCCCTGCCTGTGTTGTTTTGGAAAGTAAATCGAAAACTTTCTTCGATTTGGCAAAATCAACCTTCGGGACACTGTTACCGATAAACCCCTGCGCCTGATAATAGTGCGAACCGCCAAGCTCTTCCCGCGTCAAGCCGACTACATAAATAAGATCCCCCGCCCGCTTGGCATACATCGAAACGACTTTTGAAACATCGTCCATCACGCCAATGGCAGAGATTAAAAGCGTTCCGGGGATAGCAACCAATTTTCCTTTATCAGAATATTCATTATAGAGGCTGTCTTTTCCGGAAATAAACGGGACACGGAATCCTTTGGCGGCGTCGTAACAACCATACGCGGCACGCACCAGACCGCCCAGGCGATCCGGTTTATCGGGATTTCCCCAGCAGAAATTATCCAGCACCGCAACTTCAGCAAGCGAACCGCCGACAGCGATAATCTGCCGCAGAGCCTCGTCAACACAAGCAACCGCCATCCAATAGGGGTCGATCAAGCCCAATCTGAAATTAATCCCGTTTGAAACAATAATCCCTTTTGAAGAATCAAAGAGCGGGCGGACTACCGCTGCATCTGACGGCCCGTCGTTGAGAATACCGCATAACGGTTTTAAGACAGACGCCCCCTGCACCTCGTGGTCATACTGGCGAATAATCCATTCCTTCGAACAGATATCAAGATTCGACAACAAACCCGTCAGTGTTTTTGTTAAATCCTTGCTCGATGCAAAATGCGGCTCAGCATGTTTTGTCTGCACATACCGCGCCGTCTTTGCAATCTGCGGAAGTCCGTCATGCATAAACTTCATCTCCAAATCGCAGACGCCAGTTCCATTATAATAAAGCTCAAGCCGTTTCGTATCGGTAAACTCTCCGATAACGGTTGCCTCCACATTCTCATTCGAAAAAACTTCAATAAGAGCGGCGAGCTTTGCGGGAGGAACCGCCAGCACCATACGCTCCTGAGATTCTGAAATCCAAATCTCGGTATACGACAAACCCGCGTATTTTAAAGGGACTTTATCCAAATCAACACGCGCGCCGCACTCAACGCCCATCTCGCCAACGGCACTCGAAAGACCGCCGGCGCCGCAATCAGTAATCGCGTCATACAAACCTTTATCGCGCGCCTGAATAATCGTCTCAACCATTTTCTTTTCCTGGATGGGATTACCGATTTGCACCGCGCCGCTGGAGACAACTTCTGATTCATGCGTCAATTCCCCGGAAGAAAAAGTCGCGCCATGAATACCGTCTCTGCCGGTGCGGCCGCCGACAACAACAACCAGATCGCCGACGGGAACATGTTTGAACGATGTATCGTTCGGCATGATACCGACAGTGCCGCAATACACAAGCGGATTCCCCACGAATCCATTGTCAAAAAGAACGGCGCCGTTGACAGTGGGGATCCCCATTTTATTACCGTAATCGCGCACCCCCGCAACAACGCCTTTCATCACACGTTTGGGATGCAATGAGCCTTGCGGTAATTTGCCAAACGGATAATCGGGTGGGGCAAAACAGAAAACATCGGTATTCAATATCGGTTTAGCACCTAATCCGGTACCTAACGGATCGCGGATAACGCCGCCCAAACCGGTATTGGCCCCGCCGAATGGTTCCAACGCCGAAGGATGGTTGTGCGTCTCAACTTTAAAACAAATATTAGTATGTTCGTCAAATCGGATGACACCGGCATTATCCTTAAAAACAGAAACACACCAGGGTTTCTTAAGCTCTTTTGTGGCTTTTGCAATCGTTGATTTTAATAAATTATCAATGGTGCGCACCTTCAGTCTTGGCGAGCTTGCTTTTTCAGAAAAATTGATCTTCCCCCGGAAGGTCTTATGCGCACAATGCTCACTCCAGGTCTGAGCGATCGTTTCAAGCTCACAATCAGTGGGGTTGCGTTTATGCTTCTTGAAATAATTCCTGATTTGCCGCATCTCGTTCACATTCAAAAAAAGCTGTCCGCGTGAACTAAGCTGCGCGAGTTTTTTATCGGATGCCTGCAGAAGATCAACAGTCGTAAGGCAAAACCGGTAGGAAGCAGACGTACTGGTATGCCCAGATGCCGTTTGGCTCGTTACAATATGTTGGATAAGTTTATTATAGAGGAGTTTTTCGGAAATGGTCTTCAGCTGCACGGAACTCACATCGCCTTGTATGACAAACTTCTTGGCGGTTCTCACCGAAGTAACGGAATCAATGCCTAAATCGTTTATGCCTTTGAGTGCCGATGCCTCAACAGGATCCATGACCCCGGGATTATGGGCAACTTCAACCACATGCTGGCCGTGCATAATTGGTGCGGTATGCTCCCCTGATGAAATCGTGAATTCCTGCGTAACCGGATCAGTCAAAAGCTGCTGACAAATCTTTTTTACCGCAGTTTCATCAACAGCCCCCTCAAGAAAATAAATCTGGCTGAAACGCACGGAACTGACACCGTGTATATTCAAATCATCGATGTCATGCAAAACGCCGGCGCCTACCGCATCAAAAATACCCGGTTTATCGGTAACTTCAATTTTCCAAATCATACGAATAGTGGATTTTACGAAGGGCTCATTCGTTTTCCAGAAGGATTATTTCTGTTCTTTTACAGCCGTAATCGGCTTTTTCCTTAATAATTCGTCATCAGGGTTAATCGCTCGAAACATCGGCATATTTGCTTCTGTTGCCACGTAAATAACATTGGGATTCTGATTTAAGGTATTGATCCAGAGATAATGGAGATATTGGCTTGTTAAACTCTGATTAATGATCGTCTGCGCATCACGGATACCGGCAGCTTCAACACGTTTACGTTCAGCTTCCTGCGTTTCCCGCTGCAAAATAAATTTCATACGCTCGGCTTCCTGCTCAGCTTTCAATTTCTGCTCAATAGCTCCGCTGACCGTAGGAGGAAGTTGCATGCCGCGCAAAAGAACCCGTTCCAGTATAATGCCCCGATCCTCCACCATGCTCTTCAAAGAATCAAAAATCGCCATGGCGAGCATTTCACGTTCAGAAGTATACAATGCCTTGGCATCATGACCAACCGTAATCCCCCGTCCTGCGGCACGAAACTGAGGGACAACAACAATATCCTGGTAATACGGGCCGACTGTTTTATACATCTCAACTGCCTTCACAGGATCAAGTTTAAAAAGGATCGAGATATCCAATTTAATCGTCAAACCTTCTTTTGAGGGAACAGGCATATCTTCCATCAACTCTTGCGTTCTAACTGACATCGGTATCACCCGGGCAAGCGGATTAACAAATTGGATACCGCTCGGTAATGCCTTATCAGAAACATGCCCAAACGTGTCAACGATACCCACGTAACCGGCAGGCACAATACGGACAGTACTCAGTATAAGCACCAGAAGAAGGATTCCACCAATAACCGCAGGCAAAGGAACCTTGGAATTTTCACGCAACGCACTTGCCAAAACAGCTCCGAATATTAGACCTATAATCAAAAGAATTAAAAATGGCATACGTTTCTCCCTATTGAAGCGGTTACAACCCTACTTTTTTAAAAATTTTATCCACATTCCGCAGGTAATACTCAAGGCTGAAAATCTTCTCCATTTCAGAAACGGAGATCAACTTCGCCACTTCCTTATCCTGGAGTAAAAGTGTTTTGAAATCAATACCTTCGCGCCAGGTTCTCATGGCTGCCCGCTGCACCAGATCATACGCTTTCATACGCGGCAAACCTCTATCCATAAGATTCAAAAGTACCCGCTGCGAAAAAAGCAGCCCTTGGGTCTTAACCAGATTTTTAAGCATATTTTCAGGATATACTGTCAGTCCCTCAATCACCTGAATCATTTTGTGAAGCATATAATCAAGCGCCATTGTTGAATCAGGCAGAATAATCCTTTCGGCCGATGAATGACTTATATCCCGCTCATGCCAAAGCGCCACATTTTCCAGCGCTACCAGGGCATTGCCCCTGATAACACGCGCTAAACCGCAAATACGTTCGCAGATAACCGGATTACGTTTATGCGGCATAGCCGAAGAACCTTTTTGACCTTTGCCAAACGGTTCTTCCGCTTCTAATACTTCAGTTTTTTGTAAATGCCTGATCTCAGTCGCAAACTGTTCAAGGGTAGCGGCAGTAACTGCCAACGAAGTCATATAATGCGCATAGACATCACGCTGGATAATCTGCGTCGAGATAGGCGCAGGGCGTAATCCCAGTTTTTTACAAATATAGGCTTCGACTTCCGGCCCGACGTTAGCATATGTGCCGACAGCCCCGGAAATCTTTCCCACGGATACAGCATCGCGCGCCTGTTTCATACGCTCAATACTGCGGCGTGTTTCATCAAACCACAGCGCGAGTTTTAAACCAAATGTTGTCGGCTCAGCGTGGATCCCGTGGGTTCTGCCGATACAAACCATATCTTTGCATTGGCAGGCGCGCCGAGCGAGCGCAGCCTTCAAACGCTCAAGATCTTCAAGGATAATATCTGCTGCGGCTTTGAGTTGAACCCCAAGGGTAGTATCCAAGAGGTCGGACGAAGTTAACCCGATATGCAAATACTGGGCATCAGGCCCGATATACTGAGAAACATTCGTCACAAATGCAACGATATCATGCTGTGTTTTTTCTTCAATAACGCGAATTCTGGCAATGTCAAACGTAGCCTTCTTTTTAATACGATTAACCGCGGCAAGCGGGACTTTTTTCTGGCGGGCATATGCTTCCAAAGCATACAGCTCGATAGCAAGCATCGTCTGAAACTTGAATTGATCCTGCCAAATTGCCCCCATACGAGGGAGTGTATAACGGTCTATCATGAAAACCTCCGAAAACTTGTGAGATATTAATTATAGCAAAAAAGCGCCTTTTCGCAACCAAAATAACTGGCTAGCTCATAGCTCGGAGCTGGTAGGTTAGAGGTTCAATTCCGTTAGAAACGGCTGGATAAGGTCGTAGCTCATAGCTCGGAGAAAAAATAGAACTACGAGTCCGCCTCTGGCGGAACACAGCCTATGAGCCATCGGCTACCAGCTAGAGACAATTTACAGTTTTTTTGCTGCGAGGATTTTAAGAAACACGTCAACGATATGGGGATCAAATTGAGTACCACGGCCTTCCCTGATAATCTCCGTAGCCTTGGCTTTCGAATAAGCTTTATGATACGGACGACGGGAAATAAGCGCCTGATAGACATCGGCAATAGCGACAATGCGGGCGCCCAGCGGAATCTCTTCCCCCTTCAAACCATCCGGATACCCTTTTCCATCCCACCGCTCATGATGCGCAACGATAATCGGAATAAGCGCGTGGAAGATATGAATCGGACGCAATATATCGGCGGCAATCTTGGGATGCTTTTTAATTTCAGCATATTCCTGCGGGGTAAGTTTACCTTTTTTAAGCAAGATTTTCTCGGGAACGCCGATCTTGCCAAAATCATGCAACATGGAAGCCTGCCGAATGAGCTCTGTTTCATATTTAGGGATATTGAGCGCTTTTGCCAATTCCGTCGCTATATGCACGGTCTGTTCAACGTGCGTTCCGGTATAATGGTCTTTCAATTCAATGGTTCGGGCAAAGGCAAAAATAGCTTCGGCAAGATTACGGTTAGCACGCTTATTAAGTTTTTCTATCTTCTCGCGTAAATTAACGACATTATCGCTCACATTTGCCTTGATCTCTTCGGGCCGTTCTCTTTTAACATCAAGAGAGGAAAATACGCGGTTCCCCCCGCTTTCTTTTACCCGGCCTAAGACCCGCTCGGTAAATTCAATCAATTCCATCCCGCGACCGATTTTATCTTCGGGAAAACTAGCGACACCAATGCTCAATTTCAATTTAACAGAATGTTTTTTATTGCCGAAGTTATACGGATTAACGGCATCCTGGAGGCGCCGCGCTAAAATTATTGCATGTTCCCGGTCAATGCCGGGGGAAATGATAAGAAATTCTTCTCCGCCATAGCGGATAACAATATCATACTGTCGTACCAGACGTTTCAATTGCGATGCAAACTGGGTAAGGACAAGATCGCCGAAAAGATGTCCGTATACATCATTGATAGATTTAAAGTAATCGATATCCATCATAATCGCCGATAACGGATTTCCATAGCGACGCGCCCGGTCAAATTCACCCTCAATAACTTCAGTCAAATAGCGATGATTAAAAAGCCCGGTCTGCTGATCACGCAAAGCAAGTTGTTTCAAACGTTTATTCGTCTGAATAATATCCCGGGTTAATATTTCCAATTGTTCTTCAGAATGTTTCCGGTCGGTAATATCAAGGACAAAACCTTCAATAGCCATTAATTCGCCTGTCTGGGAAAAAACGCCTCTGCCCTGCTCCCATACCCAGCGCTCAACACCCGCAGCAGAAATAATCCGATAGGTAAGCGTAAAACTCTTGCCTGCCTGCAAAGCAATCTGCACAGCATCCCATATATGCGGACGGTCATCAGGATGGATGAGCTTGGCATAGGCAACCTTTGTATTGCCTATCAAGTCTGCCGGGTTATAACCGGTCAGCTCAAAACATCCTTCGCTGACAAATTCCATAGTCCAGTCAGGATCGTTCTTACAACGATATGCCATACCGGGAAGGTTGCTCATTAAGGTCGAAAGCATGCGCCGGCTTTCGCGAAGTGCGACAAGGATTTTTTCTCTTTCCCTGACAATATCGCGCTGGTGAAGGGCATGGTCAATCGCCGAGGGAAGTTTAACCAAATGCTCCTTAATAACATAATCGGACGCGCCTGACTTCAGGCAATCAACCGCGGTCTCTTCGTTCATGGAACCGGTAACAAAAATAAACGGGGTATCGGGAGAGTATGTCTTGGCTAATACTAATGCGGCGATACCGTTAAAATCGGGAAGCGTATAATCGGCAAGGATAAGATCGGGTTTGAATTCATTGAGCTGCCTCAAAAAATCTTCTCGTGTCTGTACGCAGCGGTCAACAAAATCAATCGATGCTTTTTGCAGTTCAATCCTGATAAGTGCAACATCATCAGGATTGTCCTCAAGGATCAAGATTCGCAATGATGCATCTTTCATACAGGTCAGTATAACACTCCTTCACTGCCAGTCAAGGCAGGAGAACTCAATAAAACTGTTGCGCAATCCAGATACTGGCCCTCTCAATACCATGGCCCAGCGTTGTTTTTAAGTAGATCGTGCGCAAAAGAAAAACAATGCCGACGCCCATCACAACACATCCGGCTATGGTCATCGATGTTGCTAAAACAGAGGTACCGAAAAAATGTGCCAATTCGCGCATATGCTGCCGCCACCATTCAATGGTAAACTTCGGTTTGATACCCATCATTGTAAGAATAACAAAAAGGGCCACAGCGCCAAGCAAGAAAAATGAAAAAAGTTTAATAATGACCGCCAAGATAAGGAAGAAAAAAGGGAGTTTCGTAAAATAAACAAGCGACATCAACGCAGCAAGTTCGACGCCAATAAGCGCTACCATGATAAGAAGAGCGATCTTTTGAGGCTTGTTGAGCATAGTATTATTGTACACGAGATACTCCTTTTGAATACATTTTTTTTTAGGGTATGCTATAATACCCTAAAAAGGAGGAGCTATGAAACGAGCAGGCGTGAGTATCGTACTGAGCGCGCTTATCATATTCTACGCGGGGGGATATCAGGGCTTGGCTGAAGTCTCTAAAGAACTCTCTGCAAAAAAAGACATCACCAATCTCGACTGGGGGGTCTTACGCGCACAAATTGATATAGAAAACGGCATCGCTCTTCACAACAACAGCCCGGAGCTTGATAAATGGAAGCTCAATCCTTCGCTGCGATCAATTAATACCGAAAAGAACCGCGTTATTGTAAATTACGATATCCCTAACAAAGTATTCAATCTCTTTTCCACATCGGAAAAGGAGAACCAGTTTGAAAAAATTATCGTTTTTACGATTGAAAAGGTAAAAAATTATCTGCCGACACTCGAACGCGATGATTTTGTCATTACCTTCTATCGCAACGGCGTGGAAGCGGGAAAACTCGAAAATAACCACGTGCGAATTTCCGGCACAACACCGGGTACGGTACCAGAAGGCAGGTACTAAATAAACCCTCTGCAGCCGAACCCTGCATTGACTTTCTCCGCAAAAATTGCCGGCCTAACGTCTTGCTTCGGCAACAGGGATTATCCGGATCGCTCCTCAAACCTGTATTTATTTAGACCCGTACAAAACGTACTCTAAAAAACCGTTTTTATTTTTTGTCGCTATACTGTGACACGTACTTAACAAAAAAGTCTCCGCTTCTTTGAATTTAAGCGACGGATACGTGCACAACGCAGTAATATCTTTTTTCTTGATAAACTCATCAACAGAATGTTCAAACTCAAAACACTCCTCCCAATTCCTCATATCCAACCAAGCCATATCTCCGCTTGCGCGAATACCGGAAAATTTCTGGGGGGATAGCGGATCAGTAAGGACTTTCCACTTTGAAAGTATTTTATCCGTGCGCAGCCTGCCGTCATCAAGATACCAATCATGGGCGGACATAACCTTCAATTTCCCATCGGCAACCTGTTGTTGAAAAAGCACCGCCTTGGCAGGAGCATACTGGTATATGTCAAGAATACCCAGCGGCTCCGCGATAATCCAGATACAAAATTCGTTCTTCCGGAACCCCTCTTCAAAATACGGAACAATAATTTCATACAAATCCTTTTTTGTCTCGTAAAACAAACAGCTATGTATACCCATGCATTCCTTTCCTTAGAATAAATTTATAATCGTTTTCTTTGATAATAAAAAAATAACCCCCTGCAGTACTATATGCAAAGGGTCAAGGGTGGTTTTCACGTATTTATAGAAGTAATAAGAATGTATGGATAGTAAAGTTTTATTAAATGCTTACACTATAGTTTAAGCATTTTTCATGCCAATACACCAAATCATGGCTTTTATTATGTAAGCTCTTATGTCATCCATTCTTAAATCTCAACACAAAAAAATCAGGATTTAATTATCCTTGAGAAATGTTGCGTATTATAAACAATTATTCGCGATATAAACATACCGTTGACAATTTCACGTGAAGATATCGCTCAATCTAGTCCGTAAATTTATGTATTCGTTGGAGTTTACTTCCTGCGCAGGCGCTTGATAAGGCAGAATACGTGCTCAATCCCGCTTTGCGGGATTTCACTCAATTTGTTTTAAGGGGTTTTGAATTGTATCTTATTGCAAAGTGCTCAATCCCGCTTTGCGGGATTTCACTCAATTTGTTTTAAGGGGTATTGTCCAATTGTATCTTATTACAAAGTGCTCAATCCCGCTTTGCGGGATTTCACTCAATTAATTTATTGCGCTGTTCAAACTCTTATCGGCAAGATTACAAACGGTATCCCCTGCCGGTAAAGTTTCTTTTGAATGGAAAAAACCGCATAGTTATGGAAGAGCGGCGCCATCATTGAATCTTTTTCAAATAAAAGCTGGCCTCCGAAAAATACCGCATTCGGAAAACGCTGAATAATCGAAGGGGTTATCTCTTCAACCTGATCTATAAGATCAACTCCGATAGCAGGGACCCCTTCAGCATAGTATCCTTGCCTATTCATAAAACTGACATATTTTGCGACATCATCATGCACGTGCTCTTTTAAACGCCCCATCTCTTCTGCACCCTTAAAATTCCCCGCATCAACCATCCCCACCTCAAGAAAGATAAAATTCCTGAACGTATCCCCAAACAGGCGGATAACACCAAACAACGTATGCAAACCGAGCCCGTTGAATCCATTTACCAACAGAACGGCTGTTTTAGCTTTCTTATCCAGCTGTGGCGGTCCTCCGTTTTTTGAATGGACGGTTTCCTGCAACTGAGCTGCAATCACCAAATCATCAAGCCGTCGTAATTTCCGGCCAATCGTATTATAATGCTTCTTGGTGAAAAGCGCGACAACCACAAGCGCTGCCGTAATGAACATCGTGATCCAGCCGCCCTCGTTAAATTTCATAACGATCATTGAAATAAGGATAAACAAACACAACAAAAGACCGATACCATTAACCAAAAGTTTATGCGCCCATTTTTTCACTCTCCCGCGGTTATCCCACCAATGGCGCACCATACCGGCCTGTGAAAGTACAAAGGTAATAAACACGTTAATACTGTATAAAACTACCAGAAATTGAACGGATGCGCGCGTTACCATGATTAAGACAGCGGATAACCCGGCCATGATAAGGATTCCCTTTTGCGTTACCAAACGATCGCTTAAACTGGAAAATCTGGTGGGAAACCAACGATCGGTAGCCATATTCGCCAGAACTCGCGGCCCGTCTAAAAACCCTGTTTGGGCTGCAACAAAAAGCAGGGTTGCTTCGGATATAAGCGCAATCAGTATAAATATTTTTCCTCCACTCCAGCCACCTGCCACCTGTTCAAAAAGTATGGCATTTAAGGTCTTACCGGGTTGCGCTTTGACGCTATACAACAAATACGCGATCATTAATCCCAAAACCATGAAAGAAAGGGAAATTGCCATATAATGCATTGTGCGTTTTGCTGTTTGCACCTTTGGCTCCCGTAAAACAGGTGTCCCATTACTAACCGCTTCGATACCGGTAAAAGTGCCGGCGCCCATGCTATATGCTTTCAATATCAAAAAGAGTAATCCCCAAAACCCTACTTGCGACATCGTTGCATGCGTATCAGAAATAGTCGATGCGGTTAGATCAGGAAGATTTGGCACATGGCGGGCGATCGCATACATAATTATAAAAACGTGTGTCGCTATAAACGTCAGAAAAATGGGCATCAAAGGCACAACGGATTCTTTAACGCCGCGCATATTTAAATACATAAGTATCAGAACAACCGCAATCGAAAATCCTAATTTATAGCCATACCAGGGTGCCGGCAAAAAGCTGAATAACGCGTCCGCGCCGCTTGAAACAGAAACCGCGATGGTCAGGACATAGTCGATCAAAAGAGCACAACCGGATATCATCCCCAATGTCGGAGACAATAATTTGCTGGCAACAAGATATCCGCCGCCGCCGGCAGGGAAAAGTTCTACGATCTGCGAATAACTTGCGCTAATAACAAAAATAGTCAAAACCGTACCAAGTGCCACAAATAAACTTAGATAGGTATGGCCGTTAAGCGCTAAAAATGCTTCCTGCGGACCATAGCATGATGATGATAAACCATCAGCCCCAAGCCCGATCCACGCAAAAAAAGCAATGAGCGACAAACGATGAAAAATCGTCTTATCATGGACATTACGCGGCCCGCCCATAAAAACGTTTTTAATTGTATTAAACCACGATCCGTTTCCCATCATATCTCCTCAATACACCCGGCCCAATCGGATAGGCCGGCGCATTGCTTTCTACAACAAAAAACCAGAGAACGCATTCTCTGGTGTGTTCTCTCAAACACACGGCGCTCATATAAATAGTACGCCGGTGTGCCGCTTTCGACGGCATGGGCTGACGAGGTTAACTGTCGGGCTCGGGTTGAGTAACCCTAATCGCAGATATCAGGCGATATTCGCCCCAAGATCAGCTTCTGATCAACTCTTGGGTCCCCCGCTATCCTTTCAGGAAAACACCTGAAAGAACATTAAGCATATACTGGGAATATAACACAAAAAAATCGCCTGTCAAGAGGCAGACGATTCGTATAGCACCGTATGCTTACAGGACCTCCTGCGCAAAAATTAGATCTATCCGGATTTCGCCTGGAGGTTATACATCACCTGAAACCGTTTCTTCGATGGACCTTTAAGCTCTATCATTTTCCCGTTGTACCGCAAAACATATTTAACTTCGCTGGTTACGCGATTGACCAAAACGGTCGTATTTGCCGCACGCAGATAAACCTCTTTATACACGACCTTATCGAACAGGGAATACGCATACACTGATGTTACCAGCGTAATGACAAACACAAGGCTCAAATAAAACTTGGTGTTTTTCATTGCATCAGTTCTCATGGGAATTCAATATGTCTAGTATCGAAATTAAATTGAGACCGTATCCCTTTCCGGACATAATACGCATAGATTTTTATCGGTTTGAGCTCCCCATCCAACCCCTTGTCGCTCATTACAATCAACTCCAAACCGTTTTGCAATGGTTGTTCGCAATTCGTAATATACATGGTATCAACAGGTTCCCCTCCGCTTTTCTTAAATTGACTCCCAAACACAGAAAGCATTTCATTATTAATATAAAAGGGCACGTTTTTTCGATGCACATAAGAAACGATCTCGGCCGCGGTGACCCAGGCTGAACCATCGACAAAAATGAGCGGCTTTTCTTTCCGCGCCGCCAGGAATTGATAAACCGTTTCGCACAACGGATTGGTGACGGTTACCTTTTTACCCATAGTTTGTTTATTAAACCAATAAAACGGAGGCATGCTTTGTATTAAAACAGCGCATAGCAACGCCAAAACGAGCACGCCTCCTAATACCTTCAAGGCAGGCAAACGCACCGCTGCAGAGCGTCTGAGATGCACGGGCAACAGCCGGGCAAACGGTATTAAAAAAAAGAAAAGCGCAAGACACGATAAGCTCAAAAGGCTCAAAATAGAAATCCATGTAACCAGATAATGCCGGATAAAAGGCTCGCGGATATTATATAACGATACCAGCGCAATGCCCAATAACGCCGCCAAGAGAATACCGATGCTGGCAACATAGCGGTCGGTATGGCGTCGAAAAATAATAAAGCCAAGGGCAGCCGCAACACATTGTATGAAGCCAACTGTGATAAAAATATTGGGGGCTAACGATAAGTGGTCAAAGCCGACAATCGTAAAAGAAACAACAGGGTTCCCTAAGAAGTGCCAAAAAGCCTGGGGGATGAGAGCGATACTCATGAAAACGACCCGGATAATTTCCTTCACCGGAGGATGCATGAAAGGCGCGGACATAAAATACTGTACTATTTTTGAAATATTACCGTCGTGGAAAAAGAATTGTTGGTATAGCACCGGCAGCCACAATACGAATGCCAGGGACGCACTGGCATAAAACACCAATTTTTGTTTTCTAAGCTCCCCGGAATTATACGCACAATAGATCCATGCGCAGAGGAAAAAACAAATCGCAACAACCGGGACATACAACACATGTTCCTGGCAGAGAAACGAACCGGCGATAACGATGTACGGAAGAGCTCGCAGAGAGCCTCGTGAGAGCTGAAGGCATACGAATACGAACGCACCGAAAGCCAATACAGTAACAAACGGGCACCAATAACTCAGGAAAAAACCCTGCGGCTTGGAATACAATAAAAGCGCAATAAACAAGGCATTACATAAAAAGAATTTCTTTCCTGCTGCGCGCAAAGAACAAACCAAGATTGTTACGACCGATATAAAATGAATGCATAAAGCGGTTATAAGAATTCCGGTAACACCGAGCAACGAATAGAGGGGAACCGTTAGATACGAAAATAATGGGCCCGGATGATGAAACCCTACCCTTGAATAAGGACCGAGCAAAAGGTGGCCGTGCATCGCATTGATGACGTCCATTTCAGTAATAGCCAGATCACCGTCATACGTAGAGATAATGATCGGAGAAAGGATAGTCATCGCAACGGAAAGAAAATACAACGAGAAAAACACAAAAACCGTCGCTATTATCCACGCATGCAATACTCCGTATATACTTTTTTGCTGCGGATACGAATTGCTTTTCTGGAACAAACCTGATCTCCTTGTATCCTCACTATTTTCTCACACGGAGGGTTATTGATCTCTTACGATAGTATTATAGTACGAAAATGGGCTTTAAAAAAGATTTAGCTTTAAAATTTGTTGAAGATACAACTCCGGAGAGTATAATTACAGATGATCGCGCCAAGACCATACCACCATGTCGGCCTCACAATGGCCGATCATATTTTCAGCAGAGGATATCCCATTGCATGAAATCTCCCCTTATCGGAGTTATTCCCGCGGCAGGTAAAGGCATACGATTACATCCAAACACGCTGCGCACCCATAAAACCCTTTTGGAAGTAGGCGGGATATCGCTGATTGCCCGGAATATCGCAATAATGCGGGACGACCTCCAGATAAACCACATTTATATCTTGATAGGTGAAAAAAAGGACCAATTTCTCAAGCACCTGGGAAATGGGGAAAAACTAGGGGTACACCTCTCCTATCTTGTTGTCCCAGCCGTTGATAAAGGACTTGCCATAGGGCTTCAGGAGATAGCGCCGTACGTGGAAGATACCGTGTGCGTAATCTTAGGAGATGAATTCTACCATCAGACAAATCACGCCTCAATACGCGACTTTCTGAACGCCGACTTTTCAGCGGTTTGCGCGATCAAAGAAGAAACCTCTTCCTCCCTCATTAAAAAAAACTATTCGGTCACACTCGCGGATGGTGTAATTGCAGACCTCGAAGAAAAACCTGCGCATACCAATAATACCTGGTTAGGATGCGGAACATACCTTTTTAAAAAAACCTTCTTCCGTCATATCGCGGCTACTCCGCCGTCTTTAAAAACTAACCGGGTCGAACTTACCGATGTTATTAACCAGCTGGCAAAAACTGAAAAGAATGTCCTCCCGTTCATGCTTACCGGAACATATGTAAACGTAAATTCTATTGATGATTACAATACCGCACAATACATACTCAGGGCCCTCGAATTCAAACAAAAAAAGATAAGCCTCATTATGCCCTGTTACAACGAAGCCGCGTCAATCGGGCATGTTATCGATGAATTCAAAGAGCGGGTTGATGAAATCATCGTCGTGAACAATACCTCGGAAGACGCATCGGCAACAATAGCCGCGCAAAAAGGCGCCCGGGTTCTAACCGGTTCATTCAAAGGGTACGGTGACGCCTTAAAATACGGGATGGATAATGCAAGCGGCGATATCCTCATTTTAGTAGAAGCAGACGGCTCGTTCTTGGCGCGGGACCTGGGCAAGATATTGGAATATTTAAAGGACGCTGATATGGTCCTGGGTACGCGTACCACAAAACAAATGATCGAGCAAGCAGCAAACATGAGCTTTTTGCTGCGTTGGGGGAACGTTTGTGTTGCGAAATTGATTGAACTCCTCTGGCTTATCAAAAATCAGCCTCGTTTGACCGATGTCGGATGCACCTATCGGGGGATATGGAGATCTTCTTACCGCGAGATTCGCGACCACCTTGTCTCAACAGGTCCTGATTTTTCACCCGAGATGATCATTGAAGCGATGCGCCACAATAAACGGGTTATCGAAATTCCGGTTACGTACACAGGCAGGGTTGGCGGTGAATCAAAATTCTCCAAAAGCATGCGTGCAAGCATGCAAACGGCACTCACGATGCTCCGGATGATTGTGAGAAAAAAAATGCGTGATATTTTCCGGTTCCTTCCATGAAAATAATCCTGATCCGATACCATGACACCAACGACGTAAATTCGCGTCTGCCCGAAAGCCTGAATCGTATACGGGGTATTGTCCCTCCTCTCGGACTTTTATATATTGCCGCCGTTTTGGAACAAGCAGGGTATACCGTTCAGCTCATCGACGCAGTAGCGCTTGGCATATATGCCGGACAGCTTCGCACAATACTCATGCAGGAAGCCCCCGATATCGTCGGAATTACCTCCATGATTTCCAACGTACACGGAGCCATTGAAGCTGCGCGCATAGCAAAAGAATGCGGCGCACGAGTAGTCATGGGGGGGCCTTTGCTTACGGTCTATCCTGAAGAGATAGTTGGATATGACTGCGTGGATTACGGAATAATCGGCGAAGGGGAATATTCCATGCTCGCCCTGACGCGTGCCATAGAACAAAACCAGCCTCTCGAAGGCATCCCGGGGCTCGTCCTGAAAGAAAACGGCCGGATACATGCATACGGCGAAGCTTTTATCGATGACCTCAATCACCTTCCGGTGCCGGCACGACATCTTATATCAACACATCATTATTCCACGATTATCACGGATACTCCTGCTGCAACCATGATCGCTACACGCGGCTGCCCTTTTCAATGCGGCTTTTGCATGAAAGGCCCTCAGGATAAAAAACACAGGACGCGAAATCCTAAAAACGTTGTCGATGAGATGGAATTCATCATGCAACACCACGGGGTTAAAGAAATACTGTTTTATGATGATACGATCACTCTGGACCGCGAGAACATGGTATTGATATGCGAAGAAATAATACGCAGACGCTTGCCGGTACGATGGGAATCGCCTACCCGGGTTGATTGCGTGGATACGGAACTTTTACGATTAATGCACCGAGCCGGCTGCAAAAGGTTGCGGTATGGCGTCGAATCAGGGAACGGGGATATTCTGAAAAGCATGCACAAGTCCATTGATCTTACGCGGGTTCATGACGTATTTACCTGGACGAAAAAAACCGGGATTGAAACATTCGCATATTTCATAATCGGCTATTTCCATGAAACTGCGCAAACGATCAAAGAGACCATTGCATACGCCCGTGCCTTAAACCCGGACCTGGCAATGTTTACCGTAGCAACGCCGTATCCAAAAACCCATCTCTTCGAATTGGCAAAGACAGCCGGACTTATTGACGATAATTATTGGCGAGATTTTGTTTTAGGCAAACGGTCCGATAGACTCCCCTATTTGGTTCCGCACGCCGACATCTGGGTACGCCGGGCATATCGAAGTTTTTATTTCCGGCCGCGCTTTGTTGCAAAACGTCTCCTGGAAATACATTCTTTCTCCGATATACGGCGCTATCTACAAGCCGCCGGAGGGCTCATTAATTTTAGAATGAACCGGCGCTAAAAAGCGCGATCAAAGGCTATATCCGCTTTATATGCGGCTTATTGCGGGCGGGGATACGAAAGTACTGCGGTTTGGGATATCCAACCATCATCGCGCCATAACAACGCACCCTGCCGGAAAACCCAAAGAACGTACGTGCATCCTCAAAGTTATTAAGCGCCATATGTACATATCCGCCCCAGCATGTGCCCAATCCGAATGAAGTCGCGGCAAGTTCAAAATAGGTAAGCGCAATCGTGCATGCGGGCGGTGCCAAAACGTCTTCTTTCGGCCCATACACCACAACAATACTTGGCGCTCCCCGGCAAATCCTATCGTCATTCCTCTCCCAGGCAGCAACAAGATTATCCATATGAAATGATGCCACAAGCGGAGAACCGGCAGCAATCAAACGACGCATCCAGGCAACCACAAGTTCGGCAACCTGATGAACTTTTTCCTTACTATTAATAAGCGCCCAACATACCGGCTGCCTGTTAATACCGCTGGGCGCATAACGGGCGATATCAATCACCTTTTCAAGCGTCTCCTGTTCCACCGGCTGATCTTTGTAGCAACGAATGGATCTGCGGCCTTTCAACAACTGTTCAATATGATCCGGACTGATGCGCCAATCAGGATTAAGACGCTGACAATCTTCCGGACGCATACATGCAAGAGAAAGCGCTCCGCGCGGACAAACAGCTACACAATGACCGCATTGAATACAACGTTCCTGCCCATCCCCGGCAACCTGCGGAAGATGGCTTTTATCATTTATCTCAAGCACCTTGTTCGGACAAACATCAACACACCTGCCATCGCCGGAACACTTTGTTTCATCGATACTAAGAAAACTCATATCATTCATAATACACCTGCACTCGCAGGCCTCCTCAAGATACCGCAATAAGACAGCAGTCTTCCTCGTAAATCACCCCACCTGCGGTATATTCCATACCGGTTCAAAAAAACCTTTGCTCGATCTCGCCGTGTCAGATACCACCCGCAAAACAAAAGAAACTTCATCATCAAGAAGACATCACGCAGCACACTTTCAAAATCTTTCTTCGGAGAACAACGATGAAAAAGGCTGGAAGAAAATGCATCCCGATACCCTTCATATAACAAAAATTGTTCTGTACACATGTGCCGGGGGACATAATGCCAAATATGCGCAGCAGGTACATAGTAAGCTTTTACTCCCGCAGCAATCAACAACCGTTGCACCTCTGTTTCTTCCCCCTTAGCAAACCCCAACGGGCCTAGCCGATGGGAAAAACCTCCGATCCGAATCATATCTTCTGCTGCGACAACCCAATTTGCCCCGAAAAAAGACGCTTCTGAAACCTGTGTAATAGAAGAACCGGGATATCCCCACCCATCACTAAATGCAATGCATTGCTTAAGCCACAACGGAGGTACTGTCTCATACTCCATATCCACAGGACCCCCCAAAAAGAACCTTCCTGGGAGACTCAGCGCAGCCTCATAAACCGCAGTTAATGCTCCTTCATCAAGCCGGATATCATCATCATTAAAATAAACCAATCCTCCTTCAATTTTGCTAAGCGCAAAATTAAGTGCCTTACTTTTATTGGCTTCCGGAAGATAAAAATACCGCACGTGACAGCCAAACGAACCTCGTACCACCACGTCTCGTGCCATCTGCCGTGGACCATTCTCAACAACAACCACGCCACGATAACCGGGAGGCTTATGCGCTGCCTTAATAGACGCAAGCGTCCTCAATAAAAGTTCCGGCCGTTCATGCGTAGCAATAACAGTCGTCAAGTAAATCATCCCCGCCCTCGCAGAAGATTTCCCTTATTTGCCACTTTCTCCACCTGGAGTCTGACTTTCTCGTTAGAGATACAATATGCACAAATCTCATATTGCTGTTCATGCTTAATCCTCTCCAATCCCTTGAGGAAACCAACCGCAAGAGGATTGGCTAATTGCATCGTGCTCCCGCTCCCATAAGCGATCGAGGCGGAATGGGGACAGGCATACATATGGTAATCAAAATAAAAAAGTTCCGGATTCAAACACAAAGCGGGAACGGCATGAGTGACGGCAACGCGAGGATTCACGTAAAAATCCTCTCCGTGGAATATCTGCACCTTAGATGGATACCGGCGTATCAGCATATCGACATTTTCACTATTGTGCCGATATTGAGACACTTTAATAGTATCGAGATACGAAACTGTCTCTGCGTCAAATAACGGTTCAATTGTTGTGGCATTCGTAAAAAGCGAGAGCCCCGCGCACATCCGTGATGCGCGCAAAATCCGAAGCGCATCTTTAAGATTGTTCCATAACAACGGCTCTCCGCCGGTAAGCATTATCTCAAAAACATACCCCGAGCGTTCGGAAATCAAGATAAAAGCACGGAGTTCTTCAAGAGAAAGCGAATACCCTCGGCGCGCGCCAAGGAGATTGCCCATAATGCAATGTTCGCATTGCAGGCTGCATGTTGCGGTAACAAAAATAGATATAAGAAGGCTCTCCTTGCGAAGCCTGTTCTTCACAAAAAGCAACGCGATGTATTCGCTACGGACCCTGCCGAAAAGCAACCCCCGGAAAAGACGCGCCAACGCCCGGGCATAAACGTACGCGGATTTACCATACCGTACAAATAAATTCATGGGCATACAAATGAGAGAATGCAACATTGTATGATTATACCGTTAAACATGTACTTTTCTTCGTAAAAGTCTCCCGCAAAATTTACCGTCTTTTATTATTATACATCTTCCGAAAAAAACGAGTAAATTTTTCGTTGACACCGGGGTTTTTCGGGAATAGATTAAAGATGGATTATACGAGGGTTTACCCATGAAAAGAGCATTCTTTATCACCGGGTTATTATGCCTTCTCCTCTATCTCTTCTTCATAAACAAAGATAAACAATCCTGGAGCTCGTTCTGGGGAGTATCGTCTGAAAACCCATCGGTATTTGCTCTGCTGCAAAACCTGATGTCAAAAGAAATGCCTGATCCATCAGAAACAAACGAAGACAATTCCGTCTATATACCCGCCCAAACAATCTTGGCAAAGAATGACAAAAAGAAACACCTGTCAAACGATCAAAATATTAAATACAAACTCGAAAAGAAACCTTTTGGCGGGATAAACGGAGAAACACAATTCGACTATACATTACGGTAATTGATAACGGCTATCGCATGACTAAGAACAAACACCACATCCCGCAATAACCGTCTAATTTGCAACGCAATTGTTCCCTTCGTGATGCCAACTCTGCACTTTTCCATCCGTATCTATGATAAAACTTGTCTTGCAGAAAAACTTGTATTTTTCAACCGGCATTCTCTCCGTTACATACGTCGTAGCCGAGCCGCTGTAGGATTTATCCCCTCGTGTACCGGAATAATACGTCCTTTGAGGGACCGTATAGAGATACCCTCCGCTTTGAGCAGCATATTTATGCACAAACTCAAGCGCTTTCTTACCGTTACTCAACGTATATGTCTTATCAGGCACGCCCCAGGAAGCAATTAAGGAATCTTCGCTGGTTCCTATCAACGTATTCAATTGTTTTTCATATTGCGCAGTTGTCGCACACCCTGCTATTCCTAAACAAACTACCAACATCACAATCTTTCTCATCTCCTGCCTCCTTTTAATCCCCTTCCACCTCAAAACAGCAGCCGCACACATTGCACTCATAAGCCAACATTTCTTCCCGAGGCTCCACGAACCTGGTATCTTTACTCCTACAATGAGGACATTCTACCGCAGGATTCCAATCAGGCATAGTTTTTTATAAACACAAAAGGAGCATTCATACCGATAGAATAGACAGAAACGCGCCCATGAATATACCAAACAACGGAAGGAAAACCGGGAATACACTCCCTATTCCTTAATTACTTTAAATGCACTGAAACTTTTATCGCTCTTGAGGCCGTCAAACGAAACCTGTATTAAAGACCAGGTATAAACCCGGCCATTCTCAAACATTTTTGATTGAATCGTAATTGAAGATAAACCCGATGGCACATTTTGTTTATACAACAAATCCTGGCCGTACATTGCATACCCTTTATATATTTTAAATATAAAGTGGTCTATCCCCGCCCCTTCATTCCACCATCTAAACTCCAGGGAATCCTTTCCTGTCAGTATGACAGAATCGCTCAACGGATACAATAACCGGGGAGCTGACGGGGCATTGCTGGAACCGACGGAAAAAACAACGGTACTGTCGCCGGCAAAAACCGGCGCAACGGCGAAAAAGACAAGGAGAACCGCTCGTGCCACTTTCTTCCCGTTTTTCAGAGTCACTTTTCCCTCCCGTTTATATCATTATAGCAGATTAACGCAGCAATGAAATACGTAGTTGAAGGCGACAAAGCATGTTCGAAGGGGAACAATACGGGCTGCAACGTCATAAAGATACCTGCCTGCAGCAGGCAAAGTCTCAAGTAAATTCAAAGGCATGCAGCCGTGGTCAATGTTTGATAACTATGGCAGGAAACCTGGATAATGTAATCCATGGTTCACAGCACTATTTCGTTAAGAACAACATTTTAATTTTCAGCTGTCAGTTTATTTACCGTTCGTAACGATTCAATGCTTCGGGAACACTGTTTCTCAATACGCGTCCTTTTCAAATGAAACCAAATTTCAAAAATCAAGAACTAATAGCTCATAAGGATTATGAACGTACGTGTGACGGTATGACTCCTGACATTAAAACCCGGTTATTATTCTTCAATCCGCCCTTGTAAATGAATAATAATGTTCTATACTTATAATAGAGGGTGGGGGAAATAAAGGAAGTGATGGAAGACCACCTTCTTAAGCAAGAGTGAGGCTGTAGAAGTGAAGCAGTGACCTCGCCCTTGCTTGCTTTTTGTATAGCCTCCTGGAGTATACATAATGGTCTCCGGCACGACGTCAGTAAATGTAAAACGCCGCTTAACATAAGCGGCGTTCTTGTATGCTGGCCCTGCTTCATAAACGCGCAAAAATTTCAAAACAGGATTTTCGCGTATATTCAGGATTTACGCAAAGGGCCGGCAATTACGTGCCGGCCCCTATTGCAATTTAAGTTGCGGGGGCCCGATTTGAACGGACGACCTTCAGGTTATGAGCCTGACGAGCTACCAAGCTGCTCCACCCCGCGATCTATATGCTATGCGGTTATCACCGCATGTGCTATCAATTGTTCTATAACTATACTGCGTTTTGCGCCGAAGTCAAGCCCAATTAATCCTTTTTCTCGGCTCTGATTATCTTAATGGGAATTTCCCCCTTACGCACAACCCCCATTTTCTCACGCACGATTTTTTCCTGATACAGGGGATCCGTTTCGATCCGTGAGAGCTCCTGGTTCAACAGCGCATTCTCAACATCAAGCTGCTTGATCCGGTCTTGCAAAGCACGGTTCTTATCACGCAATTCCTGCAGTTTTGTGTATCCCGGCAGGAAGAGGAAAAGCATAAAAACCGCAAGACCAAAAATCCAAAATGCCTTTCGTAACATGCATGCGCCTTATTTTTTCCACATTGTTCCGTAATACACAGCCCGAGCGCCAAGTTCTTCTTCAATGCGAAGCAACTGGTTATATTTGCAGACGCGATCCGTACGGGAAAGCGAGCCGGTCTTAATCTGTCCGACCCCGGTTGCAACTACCAGATCGGCAATCGTCGTATCTTCGGTTTCTCCGGAACGATGCGAAATAATGGCGCCATAATGGTTCTTTTTGGCAAGATCAACCGCTGCCAAAGTCTCGGAAAGTGACCCGATCTGATTGACCTTGATCAAAATGGCATTGGCAACTTTCTGATCGATACCTTTTTTAAAAATCTTCGGATTGGTCACGAACAGATCGTCTCCGACAAGCTGCACATGAGACCCGATGCGGTCAGTCATGACTTTCCACCCGGCCCAATCATGCTCGCCGAGTCCGTCTTCAATGGAAAGGATCGGATATTTGGAAAGCCATTTTTCATAAATAGCGATCATTTCTTCGGAGGTCTTAAGCCCGCCTTCAAATTTATATTTACCGCCCTCATAGAATGAACTTGCTGCGCAGTCAAGGGCAAGACTGATATCCTTACCGGGTTTATAACCGGCTTTTTCAATGGCCTGAATAATAACTCCAAGCCCCTCCTCATTTGAATTAAGGCTTGGCGCAAATCCTCCTTCATCACCGACCGAAGTGGAAAGTCTTTTTGATTTTAGGATTGACTTTAAGGTATGGAAGACTTCTGTTGCGTAGCGTAAACATTCTTTAAACGTTGGCGCACCAATCGGCATAATCATGAATTCCTGCAGATCGAGATTATTATCCGCATGCATGCCGCCGTTGACAATATTCATCAGCGGAACAGGAAGAATTTTTGCCTTTTCCCCGCCCATGAATTTATACAAAGACTGCTTTTTATCTAACGCCGCCGCTTTTACCACTGCCATGGAAACACCCAAGATCGCGTTTGCTCCAAAATTCGCCTTATTCTCGGTCCCATCCATTTTAATGAGTAACGCATCGATCTTCTCAAAATCAGGAGCTAAACCCTTGATTTTAGAAGCAATTACCGTATTGACGCTATTGACCGCCTTGGTTACACCTTTTCCCATGTAGCGGCTTTTGTCACCATCCCGCAATTCAAGAGCTTCAAATTCACCGGTTGAAGCGCCCGAAGGCACTGCTGCGCGGCCAAGAATGCCATTATCAAGCACAACATCAACTTCTACCGTAGGATTTCCCCGGGAATCAAGTATTTCGCGAGCGACAACTTTCTGTATTATAGCCATTTGGTTGCTCCTTTTTTCAAGTTGAGAGAATTAAATAGAGGTATAGAAAAAATATTGTTTCTATTATACTCTTCACGGTATACTGGTCAATTGTTTTTTTGATTGACGGGTCTATGCCTATATGGTATTGTAACATTCCAAGGTTTTCCGTGGCATAGTTCAGGCCAATGAGATTTTGCGGAAGGCATGATAAAGGAGCTCTGCATGAACAAACGTAAGCTTAAGTATTACCTGGAAACACATTGGATAGCGATACTCGCCTGGATTGGCGTCGCAGCCATCACCATATCGTTCATCTACTTCCTGCGAAGCTCTATCAATGCCTGGATCACCTCCGAATCCTATTTTAAAAAGTCAATCCTGGCGCAAAACGCCATATTTTTCTACATATTCCTGGTTTTAAACCTTATCAGCCTTCCTCTCTCCGGCGTTCTCTGGATCTGGGTCATGCGCGGCGGCCCCCAGAAAATGACCAATATCCAAAAGAAATCGGTTGAAGGCAAAGATATCGGCATCAAATGGGATGACGTTATCGGCATGGAAGAAGCAAAACAGGAAGCCATGGAAGTTGTCCGGCTTATCACGGACCGGGCGCATCTGCAAAAGATCGGAGGAAAAATCCTCCGCGGTATACTCATGATCGGCCCTCCAGGCTGCGGAAAAACCTACATGGCAAAAGCGATTGCCACTGAGTCGAACTTGCCGTTTATCTCCATGTCAGGTTCCGAGTTTATTGAAATGTTTGTCGGCGTTGGAGCAAGCCGTATCAGGAAACTTTTTAAACATGCCCGCCAGCTGGCCTATCTTGAAGGCGGATGTATTATCTTTATTGACGAATTAGACGCCGTAGGTGCCGCTCGTTCCGTTGACCGCGGGTTCGGCGGACAGACGGAATCAAATACGACGTTAAATCAGCTCCTCATCGAGATGGACGGCTTAAAAGACAAGGATTTCAATGTCGTCGTTATCGGAGCTACCAACGCGCCAAGCTCGTTTCTTGACGCAGCACTCCTTCGTCCGGGAAGATTTGACCGCAAGATCAACGTCGACCTCCCAAACCTTGAGGAACGCGAGAAACTTTTTGATTATTACCTCAAAGAAGTAAAGCACGATGCCACCTGCGACACCAAACGCCTGGCACGCTTTGCCGTTGGAAGCACTCCGGCAGACATCGCCAACCTCTTACGCGAAGCCGCCTTGATCGCCGTACGCAATAAAAAAGAAACCGTTGGTATGGCAGAAATTTCAGAAGCCTATGACCGTATTGAAATAGGTATAAAGCATAAAGTTGTCTTTTCTCCAAAAGAAAAAGAAAAGATCGCCTACCATGAAGCGGGACACGCGCTTGCCATGTATTTCTGCTCACCGCAGCTTGATGTCTTCAAAGCAACGATTCATGAACGAGGCGGCGCATTGGGATTTGTCATGCCGCATCCGCGCGAAGAAACCAAGATTCATACCCGTGAACACTTACTGGGAGATATTACGGTTAGCCTCGCATCATACGCAGCGGAAAAGATTAAATACGGGACAACAACCTCGGGCGTCTATCAGGATTTCCGTATGGCCATGAATCAGGCGCACCGCATGGTATGGGAGCTTGGTATGGGTAAATCAGGGCTCGTAGGCAGTTATGCACTCCTGGCACAAAAATATAGCAGCATGGGAGTCTTCCGGGGAGAAGCCTCGGATTATCTATCGGAAAAGGTTAAAGAACAACTCAATAACGAAGTTCAAGAAATCCTGCAGGAATGCCTCAAAGAAGCCGACACTCTTCTCCGTAAAGAAGCGCCTCTTTTTGAGCGTTTTGCACAAGAACTGCTGGTTAAAGAAGAGCTTAATTATGACGAAATCGAGGCAATCTTCAAGGAATTCGGGAAAATCCGGCCTCCTCTTAATTAGTGCGTTCCTTGCTGTCTCGATCCTGGGCTGTTCCGCCGATATCAAGCCAACCTATCAGGAAAAAGATATTCCTTTCCTCGTACAAAAAATATGCAAGGATGAATACGGCCTTGATGTTACCACTCGCCGCACACATACAACCATCTGGATTTACGCGCCTGTTGAAAAGATCCTCCATAAAGATTACGGCGTAAAAGAAGATAAAATCTTTGACGACGATATCTCAGAAAAATTGCGCAACATCCTGACGACCATTGGCCGCGTGCTTATCAGCTCCGACAACTCACCGGAATTTTACGTACTGCAAACCTCAGACATTAACCTGGGGATCGATTACACCATGATCGGCAGCACGCTTGATACCAAAAAAGCCTATGCCGGGTTTCTTCCCTGGACCGAGTCAAACCGGCGCTATGTAATCAAGTTCAAACTTGCTCCGGAAGCAGTCGGTGACAAAACCGGTAAACATGTACGGCACTACGACATTACCATGGCCGAATTTCTTACCGATCAAATAGCCCAACGTGTCGGTGCCGCTTTTCAGGAAGAAAATATGAAGAAATATTTTGAGGTGAAAAAATCTGAGGGGCAGTTCCAAGATAAGTCATTCCGTTTCGTCTACGCCATAAAACAAACCGGCAATCCTCCCCATCCCGTCACAATCCGCAGGAAAATTATTGAAATTGCAACCTATTGCATCCAAACATACGAATTTAAAGATTTTGATTCAATAGAATTTGTCGATGAATTATCGAACGATGCGTTGCTATTAAACCGGGGAGCGATCTGGGCGCGGCCTAAGGATTAATACGGACAACACGGCCTTGCACAGCGAGCTTTCCTGCACAAAAAAGTTTTATCGCCTGCGGATAAAGGGTATGTTCCAAGGCGTGAATCCTCTTTTCCAGTGAATCTTCCGTATCTTTTGCTCTTACTTCCACACTACCCTGCAGAATAATAGGTCCGTGATCGAGTTCCTCATCGACAAAATGAACGGTTACTCCGGTTACTTGTGCGCCATAGATAAATGCATCATGAATAGCATGCGTGCCCTTAAAGGCAGGCAATAAAGACGGGTGAATATTAATAATCTTTCCTCTGTAACGGGACACAAAATCAGCCGAGAATAATATCATAAAACCGGCCAAAACCAACAGATCAGCGCCACAGGCATCAACGCATTCAATCATCTTGGCTTCAAATTCTTTTTTTGAAGCAAAATTACTGCGCTCGATAAGCGCTACCGGCACACCTGCCTTATGAGCGCGCTCAAGGACTCCTGCCTGTGGATTATCACAGATAAGAAGTGCCACATGAACAGCTAATTTTCTGCGTTTGACCGCATCAACAATCGCGGAAAAATTACTTCCTCTTCCCGAAGCAAAAACCACTATCTTCTTCATTTTGACACCCATATGGAATTCTCTTTCTTGGCAATGCTTGAACGCGGGCATACCCGAAAACACGCCCCGCGGTTGTCGCATATATGATAATCGATAACTGCCAGATTATCAACCACCTTTATTGCACCAGTTGGACACTCTTTCTGACACATGCCGCAGGCAATACAACCAACGGAACAAACATTCAAAACTTCTTTACCCTTATCCAGAGATTTACACCGAACCGCATATGCTTTTGTAATGGAAACAAGGCTGAAAAGTTTTTTAGGGCACGTCACTACGCATTTATTACACGCAGTACATTTGCTTTCATCAACAACCGGCAAATCTTCTGCACTCATGGAAATCGCACCAAATGGACACGCCCGAGCACACGTGCCAAACCCAATGCAACCATACACGCATTCTTTAGGGCCTGCCATGACAAGATTGGCAGCGATACAATCACGGATTCCGTTATACTGATACTTATCTTTAACGTGCCCACTTCCTCCATGGCAGTGTAAAACAGCCACTTGTTTCACGTGCTCTTTGACTACAACACCAAGGACATCTGCAATCTCTTTTTTTGCGTCGAGCGAACTAACAACACAGCCTTCAACCAAGCATTCACCCTTCATAAGCGCTTCGGCAAAGCCCATACAGCCAGGTTTTCCGCAAGCGCCGCAATTAATACCAGGCAGGCGCGCGTAAACTTTTTCCAGGCGAGGATCAGCTTTTACGCAGAATTTCCTGGCGGCAAACGCAAGACCAATACCAAAGATAACACCAAGACCTGATAAAATGAGAATCGCTGTAAGCATGCTCATAGTGTAAACCCGCTAAATCCCATGAACGCCAAACTCATTAAAGCCGCAACGATAAAGGCAAGCGGCACGCCTTGCAAACATCTCGGTGGCGTCGATAGCTCAAGCCGCTGACGTATTCCTGACATAAGCATCATCGCAAGTAAATAACCGACTCCCGCAAAGAATCCCTGTGTTAAGCTCAACAAAAAACTTCCCGCAACACTTCCACCGGCCGTAAAAAACATCTCTGAATTAAGCACCGCAACTCCCAACACGGCGCAGTTAACCGTAATAAGCGGCAGATAAATCCCAAATGCCCGATAAAGCCCCGGAGAATTCTTGCGAACGATCATTTCAACGAGTTGTACAAAACTTGCAATAACAAGAATAAAACTTACCGTACGCAGATATTCCAGATGAAAAGGAATCAAAAGAAACCGGTAAATGAGCCAGGTGATTATGCTCGAGAGTGTCGTAACAAATGTTACGGCAAATCCCATTGATACGGCGGGTTTAATTTCCTTGGAGACCCCAATGAACGAACAAAGCCCCAAAAATTTAGACAGTATAAAATTATTAACAAAAACCATCGAAATGATGATCGAAATAAACTTAGCTGCATCCATGGCAACCTGTCCTCGTTATTTCTTTATTAGTTTTTCGGCGGATATGTATATAATTAACCAACCCGATCAAAAGTCCCATCGTCAACAAAGCACCCGGCGCTAGAATCATCATAGTTGCCGGTTCCATACCTTTAACCAGAGGAATACCCATAATAGTCCCGGCACCAAAGGCTTCGCGGATAGCTGCAATAAGGATTAAAGCCACGGTGAAACCAACCCCCATCCCTAAAGCATCAAAGATTGACTCACGTACCGGATTCTTGCAGGCAAATGCTTCTGCTCTACCCAAAACAATGCAGTTAACCACAATGAGCGGGACAAAGATTCCCAATGCCTGATGTAAAACAGGAAAATATGCCTTCAGTATCATTTCAACTATTGTAACAAATGTCGCGATAATCACGATAAAACAGGGGATCCTGACTTGATCGGGAATAATCCGGCGAACAAGCGAAATGATACTATTGGAACCCAACAAAACAAATGTCGCGCAGCTGCCCATGCCAATAGCATTGACCACACTTGTCGAAACTGCCAGCGTCGGGCAAAGCCCCAATATCAGTACAAATGTCGGATTCTCAACAGTAATTCCTTTGGCAAATTCTTTTACACACTGTTTCATAACGTACCGTACCGCCTTGGCTTAATGTAACGGTCGATAAGAGGAACCGCCGCATTCATCATGAGGATTGCATATGAAACGCCTTCCGGATACCCGCCGTATTTACGAATCACAAATGTAATAACACCGCAACCGAAACCAAAAACAAGCTGCCCTCCTTTTGATAACGGAGTCGTAACGTAATCAGTCGCCATAAAAAATGCTCCCAGCACCAGGCCGCCGGAAAGTATACTAAAAAGGAAATCTCCTCTCAGGGGGACTCTTCCGCCAAATGCCCAGCTTAACAAACCCACTGTCAAAATAAACGTAACAGGCGTCTGCCACCAAATAATCTTTCTTAATAATAAATACAATGCTCCAATACAAAGCGCTGCAATACAAACTTCACCGATACAGCCGCCACGTTTTCCGATAAACATATCCCAATAGGATAATCCAAGCTCGGCAAAACGCGTAACGTGCCCTTCCTTTAAAGCCATAAGCGGCGTTGCAGAGGTAATTGCATCAGGAGCAAAAGGCGGGACAAATGACGTCATCTGTTTTGGCCATGACGTCATTAAAAATGCGCGCGCCGCAAGCGCAGGATTAAAAATATTCATACCTAATCCACCAAACGCCTGTTTTACGATAGCAATCGCAAAAATTCCGCCGATAACCGGCATCCATAAAGGAACACTCGGAGAAAGATTATAGGCAAGCAATAGCCCGGTTAATACGGCTGAGCCATCATGTATAGAAATTTTCTTACCCCCTAACTTCTGAATAACCGCCTCAGTCACAACACAACTGATAATCGATACTGCAGTGATCCAAAGAGCACCTAAACCAAACAAATAAATGCCCGCAATTCCCGAAGGAAGTAACGCCAGAACAACCGACCACATCGCAGCCCTCGTTGTCTGACGGCTATGGATATGCGGTGATGAATCAACGAGAAAATTACCTGCCACGCGCCGCCTCCTGCATCATAATGTCTTTTAATTCTTCCAAACGGGCTTTCACAGAATGGATAACTGCCGACGATGAAATGGTAGCGCCCGTAATCGCCTGTACGCTCGAATACGTCGAAAGCGTTTTACCCTTAAATTGATCGGTGAATGAATTCTCCGTAACACGCGTCCCCAAACCAGGGGTCTCATCCTGAGATAATACTTTTATTGCTATAATTTCTAAATCGGGTTTAAGCGCGGTTAATGTTTCGATAGTAGAAGAATATCCTTTTTGCGAAGCCTTCACAAGAAAACCGATGATATTTTTATTCCCGTCCAATGCTTCAAAGAATAAAACCGAACCATCTTTTTCAAATGGCTTGAATGTCTCTGCCGCAGGAACCAGCTCCTTGAACGCCTGTACATGCCCGAGTTCTTTCTGCTGAGCAATAACTGGCTCAGTCAAAGCATTAACCCCTGATAAAACCAGCCCTGCTAAAAAACAAATGAACCCGAGGATAAAGCCGTATCGGAACATCTCTTTCATCGAGGAGACCTCACTTTCGCTTGCCTTATCGCCTGCACAAGATTCTTCTCCTGGGGGCAAACATAATCACAGGCGCCGCATTCAATACAATCCAGGCAACCATACGCTTTTGCTAAATCCCACTTTTCTTTCTCTGATGCCATAGCAATCATACACGGCAAGAGACCGGCAGGGCATGCTCTGACACACCGCGTGCAACGCACGCACGGCATCTCCACTTCCGGCTTTGTATCAATATCAAAAAAAGCCAAAACACCATCGGTGCTTTTAATAATCGGCGTTTCCAGACTGAATTGCGCTACTCCCATCATCGGCCCGCCAAAAACTATTTTTTTCGGATCCTTAACCAATGGCCCGCAGAAACTAACAATGTCTTTTATAGGCGTACCAACGCGAATTAAGCAATTACGAGACGTTTTGAAGCAATCACCTGCGACCGTAACCACACGCTCAAAAAGCGGTTTTGCCAAATATACCGCCCCATAGATCGCATACACTGTTGCGACATTATGCACTAACACACCTACATCAAACGGCAGTTTTCCCGACGGGACCTCCCGCCTCAGAATACTTTTGATCAATTGCCTCTCCCCACCCTGAGGATAATCGGACACGAGCGGCTTAACGTGATAGTCCCTGCCGCGGCATAATTTTCTAAAAACATCAATCGCTTCCGGCTTATTATCTTCAATGGCAATATAAATATTCTTAACATTGGTGCAACGCCTGATAAGCTCAATCCCGGCAATAATTTCTTTGCCATTTTCAAGCATCAGGCAATTATCCGCTGACAAATACGGCTCGCATTCAGCGCCGTTAATAATAAGCGAATCAAGCGGTTTTGATGAATTCAATTTTATGAAGGTAGGAAAGCTTGCTCCGCCCATCCCGACAATCCCCGCCTCAAAAACAAGCGAACGAATAGCCTCGGCTGAAAGATGCGCTATTGCATCTTCCCCTGGAACATGCACACTATTTATTTTTTCCTGATGATCGTTATCAATAATAACTGCCTTGCAGCGGCCAATAACAGGATGCGGCCAATCTTCAACTCCTACGACAGTACCTGAAACAGGCGCATGTACTGCAGCAAAAACCTTGGCGGAAGAATCCCCGATTTTCTGCCCCTTATAAACATAATCGCCTGTTTTAACGAGAGAATCGCAAATCTTGCCGATATGCTGAGAGAGTGGCACATACAGTTTCGCCGAAGGAGGCATAACTGTAATACCCTGAACACACTCGGGATAATTTTCTGCTAACTGAACCATGGGATCTTACGATTACAGACGAGGTTTACCGCGCCAACGATACTAAAGATAATTCCCACGCTAATGAGGATTATCCCGCAAGACAAACGTTCGGCGATCATACTACTGGCAAACATAAACACGAGGAACGCAAGATGCATAACGATCTCAAGAGAACTAAAAACTTTCCCCATCATATCAACTTTACTTGCGTTATGCACGACGGTGTTGGAAGCGATCATAATCGGTGCAATAACCATGCCTAATGCAAGCGCTAAAACTTCCGCGGCAAGAAGCCGCGGATAATACTGCAACCCGAGCGAAAAAATAACCAGCATAATGCCGCTCATGATAAGCGACGAAAAAATCGTTTTATACTGAGAGAGCCTGTTGCCGAATTTACCATACAGTATAGATCCGACAAAAAGACCGATCCCCACAAACATAGCCAAAAGCCCGAGGTCTTTGGTCGCCGAATGAAGCGTTTTTTGGACAAACGCGATGATAACCGTATATACCGCGCCTAAGGCCGACCACAGTATAAACATGATGCTGGCGACAAAACGGATCTCTCGGTTTTTAATAAAATATACCATTCCCTCCCGTATTTCCTGTATGACCGCTTTTTGCTGTACCGACTGTTTAAAAACCTCAACGATCTCTTTGCTAACGACACTCATTTTCATACGCACATTCTTTTTCGCGATGAGGAAAATACATGCCCCGGAAATAAGAAAACTGAGCGAGTCCAGGTAGAAACCACTCTTTGCCCCAACCCATTCAATAATGCAGCCGCTTATGCCAAACCCAAGAACAGACGCTATCATACCGGTGGTATTAACTAAGGAATTTGCTATTAAAAGATCCTTTTTTTCAACAAGATCCGGGATAATGGCAAGTTTAGCCGGGACAAAAAATCTACCAATGCAAAAAATAAGGAAAATGATTGCGTACACAAAGGATAAGTGTTTTGTATAAAACAGGAAAAGAGGAATAGTCAAAACCAGCGCTGAACGCAGGAAATCACAGGCATACATCGTTCGGCGCCTGTCCCAGCGGTCAACATAAACACCTGCGATCGGACCGATCAAGAAAACAGGAATAATGGTAAAAGAAAGGATTTTTGCGATTTCAAGCGCTGAGCCGGGGGAACGTGAATAAACAAAGGCGATCAGCGCCATTTGATCAAGGCGGTCACCGATTTGGGAAATAATCTGGCCAATCCACAGAAAAAAAAAGTTGCGGGTTTTTAAGACTTCGCTGAACTTTGACATGACAATAAGATCGCCTATCTTCCGGAAGAAAATAAAAAAGCCGATGAGAGGGATCGAACCTCCGACCCGCGCTTTACGAAAGCGCTGCTCTACCAGCTGAGCTACATCGGCGTATCTATAATAAACGGACGTACAAGAACTTTAGTGATATATATCCGGAGGCCTGCTCGATGATGTTTTTACCGATACCGGCCAACCAGCATAAAGGGGGCCTCTTATTGCTCATCCATTATATCAATTTTTCTTCATTAGTCAACGAAATGAACAGCGCTTGCGCTGTATCCATCGCCTATAACCATATCATCGGGAGGATTAAACCCGACGAGACGAGCAAAAAATTATTGACAACAAAATTAGTATTGCTATAATTCTATGTGGAACAAGCATTTATATGTAGCAAGGAGAGCGTATCAAAAGGCATCATGACCGTAAAGCAAAGGAATAGTTTTTAAACCAAACGCTTTACGGTTTTTTGTTTATTGTCCCGGATTTCTTCGTTTGATGCGCGAAAAATTCAGGGAATCCTTGAAGGGGGTGAATGAGATCGAAATGGCAAAAGGCAAAGTGAAATGGTTCAGCAACCAAAAAGGATATGGCTTTATTACGCGTGAAGATGGCAAAGACGTGTTTGTTCATTATAGCGCAATCAAGGGTGACGGGTATAAAACCTTGGAAGAAGGCCAGGAGGTAAGCTTCGAAGTAACACAGGGCCCCAAAGGTGAGCAGGCTACAGACGTAGTCAAAGCCTAATACCTACAATATGACTCCCCCCGGCCCAAGGAATGCTTAACGCAAAGCTTGATAACGGGGGGAGTTTTTAATTCTTCTTTATTCCATCGATGAGAATCCGTGCCGCAATACTAAGAATAATTAATTGGTGTTTCTGGCTTTTTTCTTTTAATTCCCCGCTTAAAACCCGCATCCCTCCTGTTCTTTTTTCATCGCTCAGCAAAACCTTTCAGTCAATACGTATAAAGAAATCGTTAACCGCAATCCTAGGCCCTCAATATACCGTCAATCCGGCGATTCTAGAAATAGATGTCACCTACCGCTGCTTCAGGACATGCAAGAATTGCAACCGGTTCCTTGACATCCTGCCGTCATCCGCTGAGATTTCACTCGAGCAGATCAAAAAGTTCATCGTAGAAAGCAGGCAACAAAAGAGGCGATGGATCCGTATTCTCCTGAGCGGCGGAGAGCCGATCCTACACCCCGAAATCGGACGTATCATCGAGTTGCTTGTCGACTACATACGCGCAACAAAACAAACAACCGAACTCTGGCTCTTAACCAGCACGACAAAAGCAGCTGTTATGAAAGCGCTCCCGGCACTACCTCCGGAAATCCATATTATTGACTCACAAAAAGACTCTATCCCGTTCCACCACTATCCGGTCACGGTTGCGCTCTCGGATTATCCGCAATACGCGAATGCCGACTTCTGCAATGCCTGCCATGTCCCTCGAAATTGCGGCATCGGATTCAACGCTTTTGGCTATTACCCCTGCACAACCGCCGCTGCCATAGACAGGATATTTGGTTTCAACGTCGGAATAAAAGCTCTTCCTCCTGAAAACTATTCCTTTGAAAAAGAACTCCGTATACTCTGCAGCCGATGCGGATTTTTTAACCGGACTCTTCCCTTACATGATACGGTATCGCCGCAATGGGTTGAAGCGATAAACCGGTACAAAATAGCACCCCCTGACCTTCCCCGGTATTAGTGCGCAACGTCTACATCCCGAAGAAAGTATCCCCAAAAAAACCGGCTTCAATTCATTCTGCCGGTCTATGCATTAAGCCAATCTTAAAAACGATATACGTATTTTAAAAGCGAGGAACTTCAGGGTGCGGACAAAAAGGCTTGGGCTGCTCGATACGTTCAGCGCAATCGTATCATCCGCACGATTCCCAATGCGGCCCGCATATTCAGGATACACCTATTCAAGCTCCTCATACGGAATATCTGCTGAATAATTTTGCCGGGGCGAAAATAAAATTTTCGATAGGCTATTTTTTGCCAACGCACCATATCTTCAGGCATCAGTGTTTCAAGACGGTGGATCGGAGGGGTATGAAACCCGTACTGGCGATAATCATTCGTAAGAATAAATCCTTTCGAAGAAAAGTATTCGTAGGTTTCATTACCGGGGAACGGTTTTAAAAGATGGAACTTGGCGATGTCCGGATCAAGCTTTAAGGCAAATGCTATGGTTTCCCGGATGGTTTCTTCGGTTTCCCCGGGAAGACCAAACATAAAAAAAGCCCAGGTTTCAAAACCCATTTTTTTCATAAGGGTAAATGCCTCTTCAATACGAGCAAGCCGCACACCTTTATGACAGGTATCAAGAATACGCTGACTTCCCGATTCCACTCCGATAGCGATACTATAAACCCCCATCTGCTTCAACGCCGTAAGAAGCTCTGCATTGATAAAATCTGCCCGCATGCCATTGGGAAAAGCGATCTTTACCTGGAGTTTCCTGCGCACAACTTCATCGCGTATGGCAAAAACCCGGTTTCTATCAGTAACAAAATTATCGTCCCAGATGTGAATTTCCCGGATCCCTTGGCGCTTGACTAAATCCTCAATCTCATCGACAACATGAGCCGCGCTGCGCATACGGAATGTCCTGCCGAATATCTTGTGTGACGCGCAAAACGAACATCGCCCCGGACACCCGCGGCTCGTAATAATCGGAGCGCTTGCTTTATAAAGGGAATCCGGATAGGTATATTCTTTATGGATAAAAAGTTCTCGCGCCGGAAAGGGGATTACATCAAGATCCTGAATAAGCGGACGGGCCGGTGAAAAAAATACAGCGCCGTCTTTGCGAAAAGCTAAACCCGGGATGTCCGAAATATCTTTCCCTGCCTGGCGAGCCTGAATTAGTTCGCGGAATGTTACCTCTCCCTCGCCAATAACGACAACGTCAACATCGTTATGAGTAAGCACATCCTGCGGCAAAATAGTCGGATGGACACCTCCAAAAACAACCAGAGTATCCTTGGAAACCTTCTTTACTGCCGACGCCAGTTCAAAAGCAGAATCAACCGCGGGAGTAACAACGGAGAAACCGACAATATCGAAGTTCCCTTCGTGAATGATCGCGGCAAACTGTTCTTTCGTAAGGTGCTCTGCGTGCATATCAATAATACGCACCTGAGCAGGTTTTGCGACTGCGGCAAGATACGCAATCCCCATATGCATTTGCGCAGGGGCTTTAAACGTTCCGTAAATACCTTCCTGGGAAGGACAAATCAGTGCAATATTCATAGTAGTGTACATTACATTTACATGTATCGAATTGTATCACACTTTCCCAATCTTGGCACTATTTTTGTCATGCACCATGGGTACTGCGTATTGTGCTTATTCTCCTCCGGAGAAAGAAAATCTGCGCGATTTTTCGAGCGTTACAAGCAAAATGACCCCAACAAAAAAGAGCCAGCTTTATCTGCCCCTTTTTAATGGTGCCGGGAGAGAGAAACTAAATGCCGCGGGGAAGAATCACATCTCACTCTCTACAATACATTATGTTGCCATGGTTTTCTAACATTTAAAGCTCCATTTGTGACATTAGCGTGACGTTAACAAACGAAACTATACACAGCCTTGCGAATCTACACAAAGATAACTAAACTAATAATAAAGGCGTAACTGCCTCGTAAATCAAGCAATTACGCCTAAATACAACAAAAAAGGGAGGCTATAAAAACCTCCCCTTTTTAAATGGTGCCGAGAGAGAGAATCTCAATGAGCACACAACTTACGGAATGAGCAAAGCGAATGGACGTAAGTTGTTGTGCGAATTGATCCCGTAAGTGCGAGGAAAATTCTATGAGAATTTTTCGAGCGTTACGAACGGGAGGACTCCATGAGAATCGGACTCCCCACGCGTCACTCGTTTCACTCGTTCCTTAGGAGGGGGCAAGCCCCCTCCTAACGCTCAAATCTAAATTGTATTTTAGTATCGCTGTTCTCCCCCATACACGGGGGAATTCTTCCCCCGTACCCCTTTGGCGTGGGGAGATCTACCGAAAAAAATTAAAGGTTTGTCCGCGCCTATAGGCGCTAACAAACCTATGACATTGCTGACTCATTTGCTCCTTGCCTATTCATTTGCAATTTCTTCGAAATTGCTCATAGGCTCGGAGTAAATTCGCGCAAATAACTTACGGCATCCCAAAAAGGATGCCGTAAGTTATGCGCTCATTTATGCCGAGAGAGAGAATCGGACTCCCCACGCCGGCCTTTTCAGGGCCGCGCTCTACCACTGAGCTATCTCGGCGGAATTTATGCTGCAGCATATTCGTTATGTTCCAGGCAGAAAGCTACCTCGTCAAAATCTATTTGAACCCAATGAGGTATTTTATTATAAGGAAAAATAGCTTGAATGCAAGGATTTTCCTGTTTTACCGGGCCTCATCCATAATTTTGGTGTAAATATCCTGGGCGGAGCTTATGGAAGGCATATGGAATTTACGCGCTGAAACCTTCACCCGTGTTGCCGTGCGCGTTAAACGGATGAAACGAATCCAAACCTTGCCACCTTCAATATTAAGATTGATCATCCCTTTATGATAATCTTCCAGGATAACAGTGCCCTTAACTTTGGCAATCGACAAGGCAGCACTCCAGAGGGCGTCATAAGGCTTATCAGTATCCCCCTGCAAAGTATCTTTGCTGACAGCATATGCGCCAGCTCCACCAACCGCTGCTCCTACAATCAAAGGCGCACAACCGCTGACCCCGATTACTAAAATAAAAATGATACTGCCCAGCAAATTTTTCTTCATCGCATATCTCCGCACGTACATGTTTTCATTCTCCAGTATTATATCCGCGAGAACTCGGCTTTTCAAGCGGTTTATCCAAAAGAAGAGAGTGCCGCTTTAATTCTGCAACTCTTCCTGGAGTCTCTTGGTTTGAGTCGGAGCAGCTTCAACAGCTTTCTTCTCTTCCTTAACAACCGCATCAGGGAACAACTCATCCTTTTTACCTTCAAGCCGTAAACCTATCCTCCGTGCGATAAATTCCTTGGCAAACGTACTTGGCGAAGAAAATTCAAGTTTTGTCTGCGTAGGGCCCATAGATGTAAAATAAATTCCCACCGGAGTCGTGTCAGTTTCAGAAACATACAGCGCAATCATCCCCGGATCTTTATGATAGATATACGCGCCAATTTTAACAAGGGCCTCCTTGGTTTTTGCATAACATGTCGATTGATCAAGCGGAAATTCCTGCATTTGAGCGCCCGCGCGATTATCATCCAATACTTTTGTCGATACACCCATGACGCATTTTACTCCGTCTTTAAAACGCACACACCCCGTCATTACAATCATGCTTACAACACAAACAACAAGGACAAGCCTTTTCATTACAACCCCCTTAGTATTATTCGTTAACAACCTGTATTATTTTATCGATATTCCTGCGTGCCTCTTCTTCCCCCCGATGCGCAAATTCAAGAGCGCGGTGCAATTCCAACCAATGTAACCCCTGGGTATTCGGATGCAAAACAATATCTGCCAACTCCGCTTCTTTCTGCGCCATCTCGGCCTGCATAACCTCGATACTGCTAAAGATTATATCAACGATATTCGTGCGAAGGCGGTCTTGCACAAAGCGACGCAGATCAAACCATGGATATTTCGCAGTAGTCTTTGCGCTTAGCGTGGCTTTCATCAATTCATATTCACGGATAATATCTTCCTTCGACGGAGTGACATTCACCGCGATAATTTTCTTAACACCCATTTTAAAAAGCACCTCTGTCGGCAGCGGATTAATAATACCGCCGTCAAGCAGGATATCACCGCTCAACTTAAAAGGATGAAAAACTCCCGGCATGGCACAACTGGCCATAATCGCATCGATAAGCAGCCCCTTTTCAAAAACCCGCGATTCCTTGCGGCGGATATCGCTGGCAACAATTTTTAAGGGAAGCCGCACATCCTGAAACGTCTTGTTACCTAAATATTTTTTTAAGAACGCGTACAAACGATTCCCTTTGATGAACCCGACGCTGGGAAATGTCAAATCAACTAAATTCCAGACATATTTCTGGCTTTTAAACTCCTTGGTAATCTCAAGGATTTCATCCGCACTTTTTCCCGTAGCCCAAAGACTTGCGACAACCGAACCAATGCTGGCACCGGAAATAACATCAATCGGTATCTTCTTCTCCTCAAAAACTTTCAGCACGCCGATATGGCAAAATCCGTATCCCACACCGACACCCAAAGCAAGGCCGACCAAGCAATCGCCCAGTTGGCGCGCGATGCGGCGAACCGCTTTGGAATATTCACAATCGGGATCATCGACAATCAATCGTTCGCTGGAACAAAATTCTATTTTGGGGAGTGTCGCATAAATACTCTGGCCTAAAATCTGGTATTCTTCCTGATAATGCAACCGGGAAAGCTTATATTCATTAACGAGAATCTTGATCTTACTCTCCTGGAAATGAAACTCATCGCGCAAACGATCGACCAGATGCGCAGTACGTTTCAAATCAATCGTATCGGGACTCGTCAAAATATGGATAAGATCGGATTGGTTCAAAACGCTGAAAACAAATTCATCCATGGTCGCCGGCAAATCAAGGACAATGTAGTGATAATCATTTACCAGAAACATCACGGCTCCGATCAGCTTCTTTATTGAAGCCTCGTCATCCGGATTATAGTGGAAACAAACAACATTGATACCGCTTGCATCCTTGGTAACAAAATCCTGTACCGGCGCAGAAGCCCCCAGCTCATAGACTTTTCTATCCCCGGGAAGACGCAACCGTTCCGGGAGGGTATGCATTTTATCACGCGGGCAGATATCCAGAATAATCACCGTTTTATGCGTTTCCCGATACAATGAAAGAGCCAGATTCAATGCATACACGGATTTGCCTGCCTGGGAATATGAACTGAATACCGAAATGACCGTACTTTCAAAAATCGTCTTTTGATGCAAATCTTTATTCTTGAGACGCCGGGAAAGTGTCTGCGAAAGATCAATCGCCAGTTGCGGAACCCGTTTGAGTATACAATCAAAATCTTCCTTCTTAATAACAAGAATAAGGCAGTCGTTCAAGGCGCGCGCCGTAACCGAATGGCGGTCTCCGGTTAAGAGTGAAATGATACCGAAATATTTCCCCCGATGCAAATATTCCAGGATCCGTTCTTTGCCGAATTTATCAGCGGTGTATAAGACAGCTCTCCCCAAAACAATACAAAAGAACGCATCAGCAGGATCGTTTTCTTTATAAATGAACGTATTCTTTTTGTACTCTACAATGGTCGAGCGAGCATGAATCAAAGACCGCTGTTCGGCTGAAAGATCGGAAAATAACGGGATCTCACGGATCAACGCATCTTTTTCAAGAAGCTCTATCATTTATAATTTCCCTGTTTTACAAACCTCGGCAAAACGCCGGGCGCTTGGTCTTACCGAACGTGCACATGTTGTATAATCGACATCGATCAAACCAAAACGCGGCCGGAAGCCTTTATCCCACTCAAAATTATCCAGCAAAGACCAATACAAATACCCTATAACAGGGCATCCTGCCTCCATTGCCCGATGAACCGCTTGCAGATGATCCCGGATGTAGTTCCATCGTTGTTCATCATCATCGGTACAGATACCGTTCTCAAGAATGAATACCGGCAGTTTATACCGCTTCAAACTTATTAATAAATCACACAGACCCTGCGGATAAATATCCCATCCTAACGAATTTTTCTCTAACGGATGATGCCCTTCCTGACAGACATCATACCAGAGGCTGGCAAAACCAAAATGTTTCACATCAACCAAATCGCGCGTGTAATAATTGACGCCGATATAATCAAGGGTTTTGGCCCGGCCGACTGCGTTGATAAAATAATAATTGAACGCCCAATCACGCAGGGCAACGGCAAACGTATTCCTAAACGACGGCGTGCAGGGGACAAACGAGCGGATATTCTGCGCAATACTAATCATCGGATCGGGAAGCTGGCGTTTCAGATATGCACGTTTAATCAAGGTAAAAGCCTCGATATGCGCCCGTACTAAACTGTCAAAAACACGTTTTGCTTTTACAAAGGATTTCGCTTGCGGCGGCCAATTCCCTATAAGATATGACTGGTACAAATAAACCATCGGCTCATTGATGGTCACCCAATAATGTACGTAAACGCCAAGGGCATCAATAATACGCTGACAATACCGTGAAAAATAGATGGCGGCATCAGGCTGTTCCCATCCGCCCTTATTGGAAAACCAAAGAGGGTTTGTAAAATGATGCAGCGTCACAACCGGTTCAAGACCGCGCTGACGCAATGATTGAATAACGTGAATATAGTGTTGGATCTCCTGGTAGGAAAACTCACCTTCAACCGGCTCTACCCTGCTCCACTCGATGGAAATGCGATGAGCATTATGATTAAGTGATTGTGCAAGGTCAAAATCAGCACGGTACATTTCATAGTGCCGGCAGGCGTACCCCGAAGGATCTTTACCGAAACGTTGTTCCCAATGCCACCAATCACTGGCAACATTATTACCTTCGACCTGGTAGGAGCTTGTTGAAGCTCCCCAAAAGAAATCGCGAGGGAATTGAAGCATAAAATGTATTATAACATAAAAAGAGGGGCGGTTCTATGATTTGAACCGCCCCGAAAAAAAGCCCGACTTGAGCGTCGGGCATAAATACAGGGCCGATAAAGGTTAGTGCCAACTAACCTTACCATGTTACGGCAACCCAGCCGCCGTATCGCCGGAAAACACACACACTGCCACCACGCCTTGCACAACTACTCCAGTGGCTTTACAACACCCAGCGACTTAGGCCTGCGGCTTTGCGCCCCTACCTTTCGGTAGGTTTACCTTTATCGGCTACACTAAGTATACTCTATGAACACCCGATTTACAAGGAACCCGGAAAAATTAATGTTTTTTCTTTGATTTTTTCTCCACCACAACCGGAGTTTCCGCGGAAGCACTAGCGGCGTACGCGCTTAATGCAGCCCATGTCTGCGGCCCGACCTTACCATCGACTTTCAGATTATTGGCTTTCTGGAATGCTTCAATCGCGGCTTTTGTCTTCGCACCTGATTTCCCATCGACTTCACCGGCATATAATCCTGCATTCTTCAAGGCATTCTGAACTTCCTGTACGGTCGGTTTATACGGGCCTGACGGTGGTAACGGCTCTAATGGTACTTCCGGTTTGATTGTCGCTGCCGTCGTGACACTGGCTTGTGTTGCATTAACAACAGACGCGCCTGAAACCTGGCTTGTTGCGCTTTGCGTTTTAGCTGCAGCAGTTTCATTTGCCAACGTAGAAAGCGCAGCCATTGACATCGGCTCCTGCTCATCTCCTACTACCTGTTTTTTCTCACATCCCGCACCAAGAACTGCTACTGCCGCCACCGCTGCCACTGCCCACACAAACGTCTTCATGCTCATCTCCTTGTTGAGTACCATTGACCCGTTATTAATACGAATTCCTTTCCCAGTAAAAAAAACATCATGCCGGCTTTTTGTTAAAAACAGCGATGACTTTCAGGATTTCCTTTTTATCTTTCGCCTGCCGAAGCCGGTCGACAATGAATTTATCTTTCACCAGATGGGAAATTTCCGCCAGGATTTTTAAATGCATCCCTACTTTTTCCTGCGGAGACGCCAATGCAAAAAATAAATACGTCCGTTCACCATCCAAAGCGCCAAAATCAATACCCCCGCTTTTACGCGCAAATACGAGAATAAAATCTTTTACATATTTTGATTTGGCATGCGGAATTGCAACACCATTCCCGATCCCCGTCGAACCAAGCGATTCCCGCTCAATCATGATCTTAAGGAATCCCTTCTCATTCAACATCTTACTCGACTGACCGGCGATAGCGGCAAGTTCGGCGAGTATTTTCTTCTTACAGTCCCCTTCTAACTCCAAAACGATACCCTTGTCTTTCAGGAGGCTGATCAGATTAACAGTTTCACTCTTTTTTACAACCATAGACATTCCTTCCTACAGATTTCGTACCTGCGGAAAAAGCCAGCTGACGATCATAATGGATATTCCGCACGTAACAGCGCTCAACACTATCGCGCTTGACACCCCGCAGGTATGAGCAAGGGCACCGGAGGCAAGATTCCCAAAAGGCAAAACCCCGGCGAAAGTAATCATAAACCCGCTCATAACTCTGCCACGGTATTGATCGGGGACAATGGTTTGCAAAAGCGTATTAATAATACTCACGCTCATCACTGACCCCCATCCTACCAAGACTAAACATCCCAACGAAAGAACAAACGTTTTTGAAAGAGCAAACACGATAAGCGCAATCGAAACAATCCCGCATGAAGCAATAAGAAGCTTCCCCTTGCGCCGAAAATCTCCGAGGCGAGCCAGCATCAAGGCAGCAGCCAAAGCTCCGAAACCGGCAGCCGACATTAATGCGGCAAATCCGGAAACATCAGTATGCAATACCCGCTCGGCAAAAACCGGCATCAAAATCACGTATGAAAGACCGAAGAAACTCATAATACCGACGATACTAATAAGTACCACGATGACACGGTTATGTTTCATAAACCGCAACCCATCGATTATATCATGGAGCAGAAATGTCTTGTCGCTTTTGGAAGGCTGACGGATATTCCGGATAACAATAAGCGAAATAATAACGGCGAAAAAACTTGCGCCGTTGAGATAAAAACAACCGCTCATACCGATAACTGCCATAAGAATTCCTGCCAGAGCCGGCCCGATAATACGTGCGGAGTTAAACGCCGCGGAATTCCAGGCAATTGCATTCAGCAGATGCTCTTTACCGACCAATTCAACGACCATCGACTGTCTGCTGGGAGCATCAAACGCCATAACGATGCCGTTCAATACGGCCATAAGCATTATATGCCAAGTCTGAATGATTTGCAACTGTGTTAATACCGCCAGCGCAAAAGCCAGTATCATAAAAACACTCTGGGTATACAGCAAAACAATGCGCTTATTAACCCGGTCGGCAAATACGCCCCCGAACAAAGAGAATAAAAACATGGGAAGCGTATTCAAAAAACCCACGAAACCCAGCAAAAACGCTGAATTTGTCAGCTTAAAAACAAGCCAACTCTGAGCGACAGACTGAACCCAGGTGCCGATCAGGGAAACGAACGTTCCTACCCAATAAATCCGATAATTACGAACTTTAAATGAACTGAACACCTGAAGACCCTAAATAACGGTACCGGAGGGAATAACCGCGCTTTTCGGAATAATGACGATACCGTTTTTAATCACACACAATTGATTTTCGAACTCAAGGACGTTCTTTTTATTAACAATATGGACATTATCACCCATACGCACATTCTTATCGATAATCGCTTTTTTAATAACACAGTTCTTTCCGATACCAAGCCGGGGGACCGCAGTAAAATCATAATAGTCGCATCCCAAAAGAATCGAATCGCTCACCTCGGTCCCGGCCCCGATAATACTCCGCAGCCCGACAACCGAGTTTTTAATGGCCGCCTGTTCAATAATCGCACCTTCGGCGACCGTCGAATCTTCAATAAGACTTTTGGTAACTTTGGTCATCGGCAAATACCGCGGTCGGGTAAAAAATTGCCAGTTCTCGTCGTATAAATCAAGCGGCGGATGAGCCGAGGCAAAAAGAAGATTCTCTTCATAAAAAGACTGAATCGAACCGATATCTTTCCAATATCCATTGTAAATATACGCGTATGTTTTTTTCTTTTCCAGCGCCTCAGGGATAACCTCTTTACCAAAATCAACACCATCGGTGCTCAACAAAAGTTCAACAAGCGCCTCTTTATTAAAGATATAAATACCCGTGGAAGCAAGATACTTATTTTGGGCATCCACTTTTACGGCAAATCCGGAGATCTCTTTTTCATGCTTTGGCTTTTCGACAAAATGTTTTATGCGGTGCTCCTTATCAACCCCCATAATCCCCAGATCAACCGTCTCTTCTTTTGAAACAGGATTACAAGCAATGGTCAATTCTGATTTTTTTTCGATATGAAACGCCAACATCAACGAAAAATCCATTTTATAAAGCTGATCGCCGGAAAGAATAAGCACATACTTAATGCGCGGGTCACTAATATGTTTTAAACATTTTCGCACGGCATCGGCTGAACCCTGGAACCAATCAGCATGCTCCATGGACTGATCCGCGGCAATGATCTCTACAAACCCCTCGGTAAAAGAATCCATTTTATATGCCCGGAAGATATGACGGTTGAGCGATCCGGAATTAAACTGGGTCAGAATATATATTTTGCGAAACCCTGAATTAATGCAATTACTAATCGGGATATCGACAAGGCGGTATTTACCAGCAACGGGAACAGCCGGCTTAGCGCGGTATTTCGTTAACGGATATAACCGGGTGCCTCTTCCACCGCCGAGAATGATACTGACAACATCTTTCATCTGAAAAACTCCTTCATGACCTGGATACCCTTCCCCAGGCTAACCTTCCAATGATAGAGATATAAAAGCGCTGTTGACGTAATCCGAACGCCAGGATGATATATCCGCAGCCATTTCTTCGTCGGGAAAAGGATGCTCGTGAGAAAAAAAACTTTGTTTCGTACGCCCGAGATACCCTTCAGAAGCCCGCAATAGTACGCACCTTCCGACGAAGCCGCAGCATGCGCACATCGGCCGTCTTGACGGATCATGAAGGGCCGATACGGAGATATCGCATTTTGTACCGAAGAAGGCAGCGTACAAAAGCCTTCTTTATGGACACATGTTAACAAGGAATACACAGCTGGCTCAAGCCGCTCCTCTCGAACTGCCTGACAAACATAATCCCAATCAAACGTATCGGCATAATACCGTATGACATCGATTATATCGCAAAACATCACCAATTGCATCTTTTTACGCATTATGTTCTTGAAAAGATGCGTGGATAAATGCAAGAAAAGATTCTCGGCAGAAAGAACCGAAACCACCCTGCCCTCCAGATCAAGAGCACCCGTTTTATCCCACAAACGTTGTTCCTGCATCATGGCAATACCATCCGGCTTCGCAAGCCCCCAATGAACATCGAGTTTACAGTCCCTGCGTTCAAACATGATCTCGCGCAAGACAGGAGCAAGAATCCGGGAATGCCGCACGCTTGGATTATCATGAGCGGAAACCGCAAAACCCTCTTTGCACAATATCCGTTCAACCGCAGAAAGCGTTTCCGGATGTATGAGAACGTCAATATCGGACATCCTTCGGAGAGGATAATCCCGGTATACAGAACCGAGCAAATGCGCGCCTTTTAAACATAGAAAAGGTATTTTTGCCCCATTAAGACAGTCTGCGACAATACCAAAAGAACGCGTCAGGGAAACATTACGCGCTACAGTTTCCGCCGCGATACTGGAAAAACTAAACCGCACGGACTCAGGGATACACCGTTCTAATTGAACGCGTTTGAGATTATATAAAAAGTATCCTTCTAAACGCTCGTCAATAAAACGTTTTTGATACTGCACCCAATCAAACGGTAGTTGCACGATATCAGTAAAACAGGATACGGTGGCACGATCTGAAAGATCAAACCGGAGCGATAAAAACACGAGTTCCGCATCAGAGAGCTCTCTCATCAATGTTCCCCTTTAAAAAAGCTCCCGAAATAAGCGAAATACTAGGTATCAGAATAGTAAAATGCCTGGCGTTAAAATTCCAAAAATACACTCCGAGAAAATAAACAATGCATAAAAAAAACAGGGTTGCCAGAGCGATTTGTTTATCAACAATAAGTGTGATGAAGCCGCCTATAGCAAGACAATAAAGCACAATAATATAAATCCATGACATCACCTGAAAAACAACCCAGGGATATCCGTTCTCCTGCAATAAAGAAAGGTACGCTCCTGCACGAAAAGGGATTTTTTCCAGCGAGCGCGTATCCAAACCGCATATGCGCATAAGGCTTATGGTACCCGTCCCGAAAAAGAATTGTCTCCTGGACATTACATAATCAGTAAGCCACGAGAAAACATGGTTTGAAGGAGGAACCCCTATGGCGCCCGCAGTTAAAGAAACATCTCCTCTCATCACAGAAACCGGTAAAGAGCGCTGCCGTACTTTATGCAAAAATTTGAAATATTTCGTCATCTTCCCGGATATAGTAAACTCACCAAATGAAAGTTTGTTATGTATCAGGGAAGGCATAACGACGAAACTGCACGTAACCAGCATCAACACACCCGCGCACACAGCACGGCGATACTTTTTTCCTGCAGTAAGAATAACTACCATACAGAAAAGCCCGGGCAAAAAAACAGCTGATTCCTTTGTCAAAATACAAAAGCCGGCACTCATACCGGCCCCAAGAGCAAACACAAAACGGGATTCCCGCAACAAGCGGACTAAAAAGTATACCGCTGCGATAAACAAAAGGATAAAAAGCGGATCCGGGAAAGGCAGGATACTATACACAAAAAATGACGGGTATGAGACAAACAACGCGGTTGACCACCACGCTGATTTTCTACCGAAAAGATACCCGGCGGTCACAAATACTAAGCCTGCGGAAAGAACAAAAACAGCTACATTAAAAACCACCGGCACCGCCGCGTGATTTGAAAAGATATGCAGGGGTAGCGAAATTACCTCTTGGAACAACGGAGCATCCCACGACAAAGTCTGAGCGCGTTCCTGTGGCGACAACCCCGCTACCTCATAATAACGCTTGGCATCAATATCCCAATATAACGAGCCTAATCCATTGGGATGAACCCAGGCGGCAATGCCGATAAGCACTACGCGCACAAGAATACATGCCGCTACAAGAAGCACCAACCAATTAACTGGATGCTTTTTCATATTCATCAAGCACGGCGTTGATTGCTCCGTCCATGCGAATGCCCCCCTTATCAATCCAAATCGCGCGCGTACAATACCGCCGTAAAAAAGAGGGCTCGTGGGACGTTATAATCACCGTTTTTTCCGAGGAAAAAATAGCCGCAAAATATTTATCTGTTTTCTGCATAAATTCGTAATCAACGTTTCCAACGCTTTCATCAAAAATCAAAAAATCATTTTTTGTCTGAAAAACAACGCTCATGCCGAGCCGCTGCATTTGTCCAAGAGAAAGTTCTTTGAACGGCACATGCCGAAGATGGCACAAATCAGCAATCTGAAGTATTTCTTCTGCCTTAGCATCCAGGAACTTCCGCTCCAAACCATGCACCGCGCCAAAAAGATAAATATTATCCATCACCGAAAGATCGCCGTTCAAACCAACCCAGAGACGCAAAAAAACAAGGGGTTGTTTTTTTACAACTAATTCCCCCTCAGTAATATCATAAATATTGCTGAGCAATCTCAGGAGTGTTGTCTTCCCGGCGCCGTTTCTGCCAATCAGGGCGACTTTTTCCCCTTTCGTAATTTCAAAAGAAAGCCCGCGAAAAACCCAAAATTCCTCATACAACGATTTCCCCTGGCAAAAAGCCTTGAGCGTTTTAAAAAGGGTTTTTTTGTTCTTCAACACAAAAAATCTCTTGGCGACTCGTGAGGCCTGAATTATAGAATCGTTCATACCCGCTCCACAGCGATATTCTCAATAGAAAGAAAAATACAATACCCTGCTATCATGCAGATAAATCCAAGTCCAATGCTATACCAATAATCAAACACGGAAAATTTCTGGGTTGACATAAAAATACTTCTGAATGCGATAAGAAAACTGGAAAGGGGATTCCCCCAATATATCAACTTCGCTACGTTGGGAGAAATATCGTTCAAGGTATAAAAAACGGGTGTAACAAAATAGTACAGCCGCGAAGCAAGCATCCAGATATGTTCTATATCAATGACAAAACAATATATTAACGCGAGGACGAGTCCGATCCCGAAAGAAAATGCAATAAACCCCATAAGAAGCGGAATGAATAAAAAAAACAGTTTCGAAGAGAAAACGCCAAAATAGATACCCAATAAGAGGCACAAGGTAAGCTCAATAAGGAATTTATAGACAAAAATAGAGATTTTGGAAATGATCAGGATCTCCCGGGGGATTGTTGAGTTAAGAACGATCTCGCGATTCAAATAAAAGATCTTGACCGTATATGTTGTCGTAATGAGGAAAAAATTAACGCAGGAAATACCAAGCAACAGATAAAGCGGATATTCCCTCACCCCCGGGGAAAAAGTCTTAAAAATAGCCAGCATCACGGCAAGAGTCGCTAAAGGGCCGAGAAGACTCCACATAACCCCCCATGTCGAATTACTATCGGCCATTTTAAATTCGGCCCGAACGAGCTCATAAAAGAGGCGGCGATTAGAACGGTTCACCAGATAAACCATTCGTGCACGTAATTTTTTCCACAGTAACGTACAATGCATAAAATCCTACCTTTTTGCAAAGCATGCAACAACCAACCCTGCGAGAATACCCGCAGCTTTTATCATATTATCACACAAAGCAGTCACCAGCGCCAGTACCGCAAAAAAAATCCCCCGTTGACGCATATAAAAAATAAAAAATCCCAGCTGCGTCAAGAACCACGCGGAAAACATGGAGAGTGAAACCGTGAAAAACAACGGATGTATAAAACCTGCTAAGAAAGTTATCGCAATGCACGGAGCCAACACAACCCCGATAATCTGCCCTCCAGAAGCATGCGAGAAACCTCCCCCCTGCCGAACCATCTGGTTCCATCCTTTATTCGCCATATAAATACGCGTCCAATGCAACGGAATGAGAAACTCGTTTACAAGGAACGAAACGGGTGTATATTTCTTAAGATGCACTACTTCCGCTTCTTTCAAAAAAGCAATGCGTTTGCCTTCGTGCACTAATCGCTGGCCAAATGCCGTATCCTCCCCCAAGGCATATTCATGCGGATAGAAAACAGCGAGTTCCCGGCGGAATGCATACAGTGAACCATACAGGAATCCAACACGCGCCGGCAGACTCAAGAACATGCGATGCATATACAGATTCTTATACTGGCTTAAAAAATTCCGGTTCGTATGTTCGATTGAAAGCATCCCCGTTACTGCATCGATCTCAGGATGCTCCCGGAAATAATCAGCAATAATCTCAAGCGTATCAGGCCTTACCACAACATCAGCGTCAATATTGACAACCAGGGGTGCTGTTGCCTGCTCGGCTCCGATACGGCGAGCCTTATTGCGCGCAACCTCCCGGGTAATACAGACGACCGTATCAACATACTGCCGCGCGATTGCAACCGTTTCATCAGTACTGGCAGCATCTACAACAATAAGCTCAAACGAAACCCCGCGCGATTGACGCAGGGCAGTCAAGCAAGCAGAAAGCGTAGCGTGGGCATTCCGGGCGGAAATAACAACGGCTATTTCGGGCATGCATTTACAGCGGTATGCGCTGATTTTAAACGTGCGCCTAACCGCATCCCCTCATCAATGCAAGCATCCATATTGATATATTGGAAATTGCCCGTTCTCCCGACAAGAAAAAGATTCCGGAACGAAGAAACAAAAGACCGCACCATGTCCAGATCCTTTCGATAGCCGATTGTATATACCGGATAGGCATAGGCAACACGCTTAACCATATGAGCAACAACCTCAAACCGGTTCAGAAGAGGCACCTCGCTTATGACTTCATGCGCTATCCGGCTATCATCCATATTCCAGATTGCATCGAGTTGATCGCAGAATATCTCTACGCATATACCTGTTTTATCAGCAGGTGCCATATTGGAAGACCAGTTTTTCGGTTCATGAAGCCTGCCGAATATCTGTTTACCGGGGAAATAAATCCAATGGTCCGGCGTATACATCCGCCGGTTCAAAACCAGGAACACACACACAAGGCTTCGGTACCGCAAGCGCCTGACCGCTTGTTGTACGTGAAGAGGCGCATGCAACGCTTCGACAAGATGCGGAACCGGCATGGTCGAAACAACCCCCACGCAGGGGATCTCTTCATGATTATTGGTAATCACTTTTTCAATCCGGCTGGCCGTATGTACAAAACCCGTTACTTTTTGCTGCAGCCGCACATCGCGGCCCATACCTAAACGGCGGGAAAATTCACCAATTCCGCAAGCAGGATATAAAAAGGTATCGGTAAAAGAACGCAGATCTTGCCGGAAGGAAAACGCGTGCAGTATGGCTTTGCGCAACGATACAGAAGCTAACCGCGCATCGAAAAATTCTGTCGACAGACCCGAACAGGGGATTCCCCATACTTTAGCAGTATACTCCTTAAAAAATAGTTCGTAGAGACGGTCCCCGAAACGATTTTTTGCCGCATCTTCAAAAGAACGCCCTGGGAGGGGAAAGAAATTGCGCATACAATACGTCGCAAGTGCACGAACCGTATCGGTACATGGCAACTGTTTGATAACGGAAGGATTCAGGGGATACTCAATAAACTGGTTGTTGCGGAAAATCCTGCTTCTGCGTTTCACTTCCCTGACAGAATCACCCAGAATACCTCTAAAAAATTCTTGGAGCCGGGGGACGGGAGCGAAAAAACGGTGACCACCTAAGTCAAAAGAAAAATCCCGGAATAAAACGGTCTTGGCAAGACCGCCGACACAATAATCCTGTTCAAGGACAATACAATCATCACCGAGCACAGAAGCACACGAAAGCCCGGACAACCCGCCACCGATGATAATATGTTTTTTTTGCATAGAAAAGCCGTTTTACGCTTCGATCATACAGGCCGGTAAGGATAATTATTATAACGGCAAATACATCCTGAGACAAGAAAAAAGGTACCGTGCCCGGTTTTGCTTACCGGAAAGCAGGCATCATAATTTATTTTGCAAGCAAATTGAAAAGCTATATAATACTACCATGTTCCTAACCATTCGCGACCAAACCAAAACCCAAAAAACGATTGCTCCTGCACCCTGGAAATCAGCCAGGCCGCGCAAATCCATAATCAACTACTACCCCAAAGTCCTACAAATCCAAATCACCGATTTCTGTAACTTAGAATGCGTATTCTGCGGTTTACGCCAAAGCGAATATGCTTCAGGGAAAATATCCCCCAAGAAAGAAATTGACGAAACGATACTCCGATGGATTGATGATGACGTTCTCAACAACGTCATTGTTTACTTAACGGGAGACGGTGAACCGCTCACCTCACGGTTATTTTGGAAATTCGTTGAAGGAAAACGCCCGTCCGGAGGTTTAACATTCAACACAAACGGCGTCTTACTGACAAAACAAAATAGAGCCAAACTCCTCTCCTATCCAAAGAAATTAAGCCTTACGGTCAGCCTCAATGCCTGCACTCCCCAAACATACGCGCGCATCATGGGCAAAGATGTTTTCCGCACAGTACTCAATAACATCACCCAATTGCAAAAAGAAATCAAGAAATCGGGAAAAAATATATTACTTTCAATCTCATTCGCAGCGATCAAGGAAAATCTTTCTGAAATGATCCTTTTGCCCGATATCACCAAACGCATCGGCAGCCGGGAAATTTGCTGTTTCATCGCAGAACATTATGCCGATTATACAAAAGGCTGGTTTTCATCCCACAAACAGTTTATTCGCCTACACCCCGCTCTTTTGAAACAATTCAACACAGTCTTAACCAAAGTCGAAAAAAAAGCGATCGCGCTCGGAATCAACATAGCAAGCCCGGAAAGTAATGCGGGATACTGGCACGACACGTGCAGGGAAGTCTATGATTACTTTAGAATAAATAAAGACGGTGCAACGCATGCATGCTGCAGGGGGCCATCCCCCTATACCGGGAATATCAAAGATTACAAATCGTTCCGGGATATATGGAATAATCAATTCCGCCAACAAATGCGCACCGGCTTCTTAGTCGGAGTTTTTCCTGACTTCTGCAAAGACCTTAGCTGTTCGTATTGGCGTGTTCAGCAACCCCATCCATATCAGATAACCCCCTGGTATCAATACAGCATACAAAATCTTACAACCAACAGCCTTATTAGGAAAGACTCGATCATCATCAGCCAGACACCATGTATCATCAAGGGGACTTTAACGAACACCGGAAGAATTCCCTGGGATAACAGACTTTTTACGGATTCCTCTTCCTATAAACTAGGGGCAAAGCTTTTCAAACAAGGGAATGAACGCGATGACCTGAAACAACTTCGCTCTCCCTTTAAAACAACCATAATCAAACCAAACGATACAATACCTTTTGAATTTATCGTTCATCGCAACGATATCAAAAAAGGGGATTACGTTCTCGTAATCGACGTCGTAAAAGAACAATCTCACTGGCTGGAAGATCTCGGCAACACACCGGTCAGAATAAAAATTACATGTGCCTCATAAACGCATGAGAATCCCGAACATACTAGATACCAAAGGATCAAATCCTCGGGTAGAAATAACCGTACCTGATTTTATCGTATAAAACAGTTCGCATATCATACATCATTCTGGAGGGATACCGTGACGAAAACCACCTGTTACACAATCGACCGGGAGATAATTGCCGACCGTATCGTTGAAAACGAAGCAGTCATCCTTAACCTTGACAACGGCATGTATTACAGTCTCAACGGAATCGGAACACGTATTTGGCAACTGCTGGATGAAGGAAAAACGGAAACCGCTATACTTGAAGTTTTGTTGCGGGAATATTCAGCACGACCAGAGACATTAAAAAGTGATGTTGAAAAACTTATAGGCGACTTGCTTGCGGAAAAACTCATAAAAAAAATACGCGGTAAATAATGCCTGCATACGGCATGCCGCTTTTTTCGCGTATTTTTCTAGTGCCAAAGATTTTTCCCCGCTCAAAAATTTATGTTTCCTCTTGCGCCGCCTTCAATAACACAATGATCTCCACAATATAAATAGGCACAGTCAATGTCATCCCTGTGTTTATATAGATCTGACTGATATAACTAAGGCCGGCGGCTATATTAAGAATACCTGCCAAGAAAGTATAGGGACGAAACAACATGCCGAAATCCATGAACGCAGCCCCAAGGAATATAAGTATAAACCCAAACAATACCGACATCACAACCCGCACCAAAACCGCCTGACCTCCAAGCATATCGAGACGCAATACAATCACTAAAAAATTAAGGGACGCAAAGATAATCGCCGCATAAGAAGCTCTTTGCAAATTGATATTATCAAATGTTTCACCAAGGATCTTAAAACCCCACATAAAAGAGATATATGAAAGTGCCAGCATACTCGTGAAAACGATCCGGAACGTAACCATGAAAGCATCAACCTGAGGAAAATGGAAAATCGGCTGGATAACAAAATCTGGGAGACTCCATAGTATTAAATTAACGCCCAAAATACTAGGAATCAAGCGCCGTATACTCATGTCTGCCTTCTTTCTGGTTTATACTACGATAATCTATCCTGCGTTATACTTTCCTGACAAGCCAAAGCATTAAAGCAATGGAGACGTTCCAAAATACTATCCATAGAAGCCCAAAAGGGTTTCCCGGCTTCAAGTCTTGATGGGATCAAGAATCGTGAAAGCTGATAGTGATCCGCCTCTTGTTTCCACCATTCCGGCCGCATAAATACCGAACCAAATGTTTGTTCAAAATAAGCACGCTGACGCCAACAAAAACTACCCGGGGGGAAATAAAAACTCTGCGCAAAAAGCACAAGATATCTTCCTCGTAAGGTGGTTGTAACGTATTTAGTAAAAAAATCGTTGAATTCATCAACGGTTGTCTGAGACTCTCCCGGATGATTAAAAATCAAGAATGCATAATGAGACATATGCAGTTCCGTCGCTTTTCGGGATAATCTGACAAATTGAGCAAGATATCCTTCGGGATCATTCGTTTTTTTCATGATTCGAAGCATCGTTTTAGAAAAAGATTCGATCCCAAAGCTTATGCTGAAATTAAGCGAAGCCATGATCTCCAGATCTTCTTCATCAATAGTATCAACCCGTGTTTCTACCCAAAAACGGCAGGCAAGCTTCCTTTCGGCAAGCCTTCTCAGAAAACTCATACGCCACTGCGGATCAAGTCCAAAGCAGGCATCATAGATTTTTATGCTTTTGATGGATTTCTTTTCAACAAGATCAGCAATCAGATCAACCGCATCAATAACAGAAAGCGATGTCCATTCTTTTTTGTATTCAGTACAATACGCGCACTGATACGGACACCCATAACTCAAATAAATCCCAACTTCATTTGTCGACGGACTATAGGGATAGGAAAAATAATCGGGCTTCTCAAAATGCATCGTATCAATGGCATGATCTACCGACAACCCTAACGTCTGGACAATCCCGTTTACCGATCCTTGCACAACATAATCAAACGGACTGCCGTCATACGTAAAATCATCGGGCATAACCGTAGGATGGTACCCACCGACGATAATGGGCATACGCGGCTTGATTTTCTTGATTTCTTCGGCAAAAAACTTGCTCGAGAGATAATTCAGAGACGACCAGCAGGAGATACCAAGATAATCCGCATCAATAGACATAACCCGCTCAAGCGCTTTTTTTTTCAAGACGTTCAATGCTTCCTTGTTTCCCGGCCGTAAAAATTCATTTTCCATATCTAAAACAATAACCTCGAAAAATCTTTGCAAGAATGTATACACATATACCAGATGGGGCTTTATCTCCATTTGTCTTCCCCAATCCGGAGAAAAAAATGCTCCGGGATACAACAATAAAAACTTTTTCTTTTCCATGATAGTCATTGAACCAATACCGCCACCGGCATATGCTAACACGTCCTTCTCAAACCAAACTTCAATAAATTATATCACAAAGCCTGCGCCTTGATACGATCGTGGCGCATCATAAACCGTTCGTCAAAACACAATACTTTTTTGTACAACATATTGAACTATGTTCCTGGGATGCTATAATCAAAGCTGGACACGCTAAAAAACACCAATTAGATTGCTTCACACCATGCAGATTATTCAAAAAACTCTTACCAATTACGCAGCCTATAAAAAGAAAAAAGAAAAAAACGCCCAACTGCTTGCTGATGATATCAAAGAAAAACGCTCTATCGTACGCGCACTTCCCACAGACATCGCCTTAATAACAGATCCCCTCTGCAACCTCAGGTGCATTATGTGCACCCAGGGGCCGCTCAACGAAAAATGCGCACAGGCATTACCATACATAGAAGAAAAACATTTAATCCGCTTCGCGGAAGAAGTATTCCCTACTGCGCAGGCGCTCTATCTCAATAACGCGGGTGAGCCGCTTTTATCCAGGAACCTTGATCTCGAGGTCGAACTCGCTGAGCGCTACGGAGTAATGCTCAAAGTAATTACCAATGGGACTGTTTTTAATCCGTGCGCAGCCCGAGTACAACGGATCATCAAAAACGCCTCATCTGTCATCTTTTCCTTTGACTCTCCTTCTAAAAAAATCTACGAGTCTATCCGAGTCGGCGCCAATTTCAAAGAAGTCAAAAGGCATATGCGTTTATTCAACCAATACCGGAAAAAACTACCGGCACAAAACAGGCCTCTTTTCGGAATCACCATGATCCTCATGAAAAGAAACGCACATGAAGTGTTGCCGATGATACGCTTTGCCAAAGAAATCGGCGCTGATTTCCTCACCCTCAAAAATCTAATCCCCATTGTACCAACGATCAAACCGGAATCATTATCCGGAGATACAGAAAAGAATTTCATGCTCATATCGGCCGCAAAGTTATCAAAAAAACTGAACCTACGGCTTCTGCTTCCGGCGCTCTTTGATACCAATGCAGGCATGTGCGCATTTCCCTGGAAATACGCCTATATCGATGATACCTGCAATATTCATGCCTGCTGCGCAATAAAACGCCCAATCCCCGGGAACATACGTACATCTGATTTCAAAAGCATCTGGAACAACCCAATCTATATCCGTTTGCGGCAAACATTCACGGGCGGCCGTCCGCATCCCTACTGCGCCGCATGTATAAAAAACGGGATTTTCAGGGAACAATATGCCGATTTTGCATTTGTAACTTGTTGAATCTCCGCACCGAAATAAACATGCCGGATTCATTGACTACCATTACGCATTCATTACCTTTTTATAGACCGCGCAATATGCATCGCCAAATGTATCCCATTGATACGCGCGGGCAACACTCCTACCGTTGTGCCCCAGCGTATCGCGTAGTTCTTTATTTTCAATCAATCGAACCATGCCATCCGCAAGCGATTGATCATTCTTAGGCTCAACCAATATGCCCGTAACACCGTCATTGACTATTTCCGGAATTCCCCCTGATCGCGTTGCAACAATTGCCTTGCCTGCAGCCATCGCCTCCAGTAAAACAATGCCAAATGGTTCATACCGGGATGCAAGCACGAGGAATTCACTGCCGTTTAAAAGCTCCACAACCTTTTTTCTATCTTCAGTTTGTCCCAGGAAGACAACACGGCTTTCCAATCCCAATGCCTTAACTAACCCTTCGCAATCATCGCGTTTCTCTCCATCCCCAACAAGTATCAAATCAAAATCACGGTACTTTCCCGCAATACGCGCAAATGCCATAATCAAGATATCAATACCTTTATGGAAATGAAGGTTTGCCAAAGAAAGGATGTAGGGGCGCGGATGGTCATACATACGCGTATGCAAAAATTCGCTTGGATCAACGCCATTGTAAATGACGGACGATTTATCTCTAATCTCGGGAACGGCCTCCTGCGCATGCAGCAAAGTGCTCGCCGAACAGGCAGTAACATAATCGGCCCTCCGTAAAATATGTTTGAAAACCAATTTTTCTTCCAACGGCCGAAACGGAATCTCAACCACGTTGTAGCCATGCAGCGTAACAACCAGCTTAAATTTCATCAGATACGACAAAAACAAAACATGCGCCGTAGGAATATACAGATTATGGAGATGCACGACGTCAACTTTTTGCTTTCGCAAAAATCGATACATAGCAAAGAGAACGCAGATATTGCGCGTCATCCGTTTCACAAGCTCCGGGATCCTGGCGGAAATCCAGCGGGGGGCAAAACAAAACCGCTGGACAGAAATACCCTTGATTGTCTCTTTACGGGGAAGGACGCGTCGAACAGTGTTCCCCTCATGAAACGTCACAATGGCATCGGAAGAAACAATCGTAATCCGATGCCCGCTTTTAAGGATATGCGCGGAGATATGATCAATCGCCCGCTCGAGGCCGCCTACGCACGGATAATAATTATGGGAGACAAAAACAATATTCATAGTTGCACTTAACACGGATGCGCCGTTATACAGACGGGGGCATAATGTTCTCTTTTTTCATCATTACAATCAAATCTGCGATATCTGCGCGTAAAAAAGAGGGGTCAACTTCATATTCATCCGACATGATCGAAACGATCTCTTCCTCGCTTTTACGTTCTTTAAGTAATAACCAGATACGGGCACCGGTCCCTTTCAAAATAAAATAGAAATCCCTCCGGGGATTTGAAATGATCAGCTTTTCATCGACCTGCCGATACAGCAACCTGTCCGGATTCTGGACAACACTCATTTTCTCCCGGCTCACAAACAACCGCAGAACCCCCACGGCACTGCCCGCGATCATAACAACATCTCTCAGACTGGCTATAACAGGAGTCACTATCGCAAGCGCGTTCCAGGGAGAAACCAATGCTTTCAGAAACGATCTGGCATGCCTCAACTGCCCGCGTACTGCCTCAAAAATCCCGCGGATATTCATTCCGCTGTGTTGAAAAACATGCCTGTATTTCTTTTTTAAATACGGCAGATATATCCCATAGGTAAACCATCGTTTCACATGAGTGATTACAGAGGGGGAATAGGTATGATAAACAATCGCTTCCGGAACATTAACCACCTGATACCCTTTCAAAAAAACCATAAAACTCAAATCCACATCTTCATCCGCCTTGAATACCGTATCAAAAAAACCTGCTTCTTCCAAAGCTTTCCGGCGATACATGCAGCCCCCCGTAAAAAGTGACGGGAACAAAAGATCCTCCTGGATAAAGACAGTGGAACTCCCGGCCGTACGGCAGAAATACCTCTCCATGAGCGTGTGCGGATTATACACCCGCAATGAACCGCCGCAAGCGCCGATCTCTTCGCGGGTAAACCCGCTCATCAAATTCGAAAGCCAGACGGAATCCGCAACACAATCCGCGTCAATAAAAGCTACATACTCTCCTTTGGCCAGCGATATCCCTTTATTTCGTGCAGCAGCAGCACTCCTGACTGTTTCAAAAGCATAGATAACGGGAAAACTGCGGATGACTTTTTCCGTATCGTCCGACGAATTATTATTCACAACGATGATTTCCCGTTCCTGGCGCTGAAAATCCTGCCTCAATAACGATTCCAAACACCGAGGAAGCGTTTTAGCTGCATTCAATGCGGGAATAACAATACTTACTCTCATCGTTTTTACAGATTACCGTCACCGAAGAACCATAATATTTTCTTTCTGCAACATGTCGATATACCAGGCAACATCCTCCCGTGCAACCTGCCGGGTAACATCATATTCTTGCACAATTCGATCGACTATCTCTTCCGTCGTCTTACGCTCTTTCAATAATCTCCAGATCATGCCACCGATTTCATCCAACTGATAAAAATATTCCCTCTGGGGCTCAGAAAGAATGAGATTCCCTTCGACATACCGATATAAGATCGCCTGAGGATTCGTTTCAGCGGTTATTTTTATTGCCCCTGCCCCGACCATGCATGCGCCGGCGGCCATACCCAAAGCAAACACCGTGTCTTTACAAACATCCAAAAGAGGAATCAAAACCGACACCGCGCCGCGGCAGGAAAGTAACGCCCTCGCAAAATCTTTTACCTGTTCATACCGTACATACAACGCTCTGCGCATTGTCTCAACACTGAATAAACTGCCCTTATAAATGTTTTTATATTTGGTTTTTAAATAAAAGAAGCTGACCCCATATTCAAACCACTTCCGGGCATTGACAATGAAACCAGGGCAATACGTATGATACACAACCGCATCCGGCACCGTACGAATCTGATACCCGCGCAAATAAACCCTAAACGAAAGATCAGTATCCTCATGCGCACGAAAAAAACTATCGAACCCCTCTACTTCTTCCAGTACTTTTCTGCGGTACATACAACTAACTCCGAATAACGACGGCAGTAAAAGATACGTATCCGTATACGCGCTATAACGGATTTCCTTGGAATGATAATACCGTTCCATAAGGCTCTGCGGATTATAGGCAAACAACCTCCCTCCGCAACCACCGATATCATCAGCCGTAAATCCAAGATACAGATGTTTAAGCCAACCTGGAGCAGCGATACAATCAGCATCAAGAAAAGCGACAAATTCACCCGTTGACTGCCGGAATCCTTTATTTCGCGCAGCCGCCCTATTCACAAACGGTTCAAAAATGCCCCTAACCGGATACCGATTAATGATTTCCTGAGTTCCATCGGAAGAATGATTGTTCACCACGACAATTTCCGTCTGACAACCGCACGGATCGAGTTGCAACAGTGAATCAAGACAAGAAGCCAACGTTTTTTCTGCATTATACGCCGGCACAACGATGCTAATTTTCATCTACTATTTAGGATATTCACGGGAAATTATAATAGAATACGCAACTTACTTGCGCACAACGTACTACGGATTTATTACCGAAGGCAATTGACATGACGCAGAATGCAAAATATCGGGAATTTAATCGGGACACGCCACCACTTTTTTCAACTGGTGATATTTCGACAACACGGGCTTTTCATATTCTTTTTTCTTCTTAACTACTTTTCCTTCACCAGGCTTATCTTTATGCATATGATCGACCCCCTTATACAACTTTTCGACAGACTTAAAAAACCTGTATTTTCTGCTTTTTTTCGGTTTCTTCAATATTTTAACTCAATTTCCCGTTAAAACAAGGAGAAAATGAACTACTGCCTTTAAAAAGATTTACAACAAATCGATGTCTCTGTATAATAGGTTTTATGAAACGTTTCCCAAAAAAAACTTTACGAATAATTTTTATCAGCCACATTTATCTGCCGAATGTCGGAGGACTCGAAAAAACACTCTTTCACCTCTCCGATCAAATAAAAAAAAACGGCCATCAGATTAGTTTCATTGTCCCGCGTGATCCTCCCGGAATACCCCTTTTTGAAGTCATTAATGGAATCCCTGTGTATCGCATCGAAACCCCCCGCATGCTGGCTAACCTGAGGAAAAAAGTAACCTTCTCCGAAATCAGGCTCCGAACAAAAGCGGCAATACGGAATTTCTTTATTATGTACCGGATCGTGCGGGAACAAAAACCTGATATTGTGCAGATACACAACCTTCACAGCCTTATGACGCACACGTTATTACTTTCATTTGTCTGCAAATTCAAGTTCATCGTCTCGGTCCAGGGATATCCGGTCCTCGAACTCCCCGCTTTGCCCTGGTGGAACCGCTGGATCTTCAAAATGATCCTGCACAAAGCCGATTATGTCAATGCATGTTCCGAATGCATGCTGCGCGATACTGCCGCCATGGTCCCTTCGATAAAAAACCGTTCGGTCGCGATACATAACGGCATTGACCTGAAAGAATTCGACCATACGCATAAATTCCGTCATGCAAAACCCTATATCCTTTCAATCGCCAACCTCCATTGGTATAAAGGTACCGACATCCTTCTTATGGCTTTTGCAAAAATTTCCAACTCGTTCCCCGATATCGATCTTATCCTCGTCGGAGACGGGTCCTATGGAGATATGCGCCGCGGGCTGGCGCATGCTTTGGGGATACAATCCCGGGTCGTTTTTACTGGTCAAATCTCAAACCGCACCAAGGTCATTGAATACCTCAACGGATGTGAATTCCTTGTTCTTCCCTCCCGTTATGAGCCATTCGGCATTGTCAACCTTGAAGCAATGGCAGCGGGAAAAGCAGTAATCACAACGGATGGGGGAGGTTCTGCGGAAGTCGTCAAACACCGGGTTAACGGCATTGTGGTAAAAGCTAAAAACGATACCGCCCTTGCCGAAGCAATGGCCGAACTCATAAAAAACAAAACCTTACGTGAAGAATACGGAAAAGCCGGTAAAGAAATGGTTTCATCATATACGTGGGATATGATTTACAAACGCTACCTCGATATGTATAATACAGTCATGATGGGGACACCTATATAATGCACACCAAAGAATACCGCAACTGCCATTTCCATATCTCATTAACCACGGATTCCGATTTCTTTTTCCAAGCAGTCGATGAAATCCTTGATTTCGACCATGCCGAACAACCATCAACCAATCCTATAACGATTGCAATCGATATCAGGGAAAGCAGGTTCTCCGGTTCCCATGATCAGAATAAATACCTTTACGATCATCGTTTTGAGGATAACGACGTCCTTGGCGGATGGCTAGGACATCCCCTCGGGCATATCTTTTCAGACCCAAAGCAAAAAACAATCCGGGGTTTTATTTCCTCGCTTTTTAAACCGGATGAATTCTCGCTTGAGCGGGTGCTGGATATCGCGTTATTCCAACCGCTGCGTTATATCCTCTCATTTCACGGATATTTTTTTCTCCACGGATCGGTTGTCTACAACGCAAACGGAGGGATTCTCTTCACCGGGCCGCAAAACTGCGGAAAAAGCACCCTGGCAATAGCACTCCTTGCCCATGCATTCTCGTACAGTAATGACGACAAGGTTTTTCTACATAACGATGAGACCGGCATCACCCTGATTCCGCTACCGACAAAAATCGGCATTGGGAATCAGCAACTTCCGGTCTGGCAGCCGTTCCTCGAAAAAAGCACGCTTTCTCTATACGGGAACAAGAAACGTTTCAGCGCCAACAACCTGACCAGCGGGATAACGCCTGAAAAATTATACACAAAGATGATTGTGTTCCCTTCTTTTGAGAAAGGAACACCTCAGGGGAAAATTACGATACTTTCGAAAGAAGAGGCTTTCCAGAGGTTTCTGCAGGAAAATTTCAATCTCCCCGACAAACAGCTTTTTTCAAAATCAACGCCTGAACAAATGATGCTTTTCTGGAAACTGCTTGATCATTCACACGCTATTCTCGTCACCTATAATGATGAGAATTTGTTAGAAACCGTTTCTTCTCTTGCGGATACTCTCAACGCAACCAAATCCTGACAAGACCCATCAAAAGGACTATCCAGCCGTATCCCTATTTTTTCAGGAAAATCTTCACAATCGCTTTTTTGGTAACAACAAGCGGTTGCGCAATAATCTGCCAGAACCCCGGAATGATAGTACGCCCGGTGATCCGGCACTTGAAGATAATCGCATGCCTTGCTAAGCGCATAGCTATGAGATGGGTCAAAACAAAAAACCCGATACAAACATTGGCCGTACAGCCCGGAAAAGCATCCAACCGGACACACGTATCATGACGCCTGATGCAAACCACTTTACCAAAGATCTGAGGAAAAGAGATCTCTTCCGCACAGGGGCCGACAGCATTGTCACTCTTTATAATAAGGGTTTCTTCGCCTTTTTTCCGCCTCGTATATAAATACCGGTGGGCACGGAAGCCTGCTGAAACCTGATATATAAGAATATCCCCTATCTGCAACGATTTCGGCGAATAAACACGTCGAACCACAAGAAAATCACCCTGGGAAAACACAGGCTCCATACATGAGCCGATCGTTTCGAACTCCACTTCATCTTTCTTCCAAGAGTTCTCTCTTAATAAAAGAAGCGCTTGTTCTAGCTTTTTTGCATAGGTATCATCGGAATTTGTCATATCATCCTAAACAATCGAACAATAAATCCCTTCTTTAACGCACAAAGCGCAGATTTCCGAAAGCGGTTTTTTCAAGAATCCCTGCCGCATCCTCTGGTATACGGCATTATTCCAAATTTCTTCAAAATCATTTTCTTGTAATGATCCCATAACCGGATGAGGGGGAGCACAACAGGTGACAATCTGAGCCAAGGCATTGAGATATGATCGAAACCACAAAGATCTGCAGGGAGATACTTGTGGCTCCCCAGCCGGGTTTTGACAGGATCCGGCACATGCGGCTTGAGCAAGCGCTTTACGAAGCAGCATCGGGTATGCAAGTTCGATCCCCACCTTACGGGCACATGTTTGCGCCTTAACGGCCGCACTAATAAGTGCAGGCTCATTGTAGTGCAAGGCCTCATGCGCCATCTGCGGGGTAAACACCGTCATCGCATGAACGATCAAACGATCTGCTCCCACTTTCTTGGCAAACGCCACCATTGCAGGCAATTCCATGAAGTTCCGTTTCATAAGAACCATGGAAATGTTAAAGTATGGCCTCGGATTTCCTGAAAGCCTATTGCGATGATACTGAAAAAGCCGCATGTTCTCGACAACCTTTTCAAAATCGCTTCCAACCCGCAGAGATAAATATGTTTTCTTATGCGGTGAATCAAAAGAAAATGTGATTTCCCCGATATTACGCATAAGAGTCAGAAAGCGGGACTTCTTAGCATTCAAAAAAAACCCGTTTGTCGTCAGGAGGATCTTAACTCCGTATTCCTCCGCAAGCGCTAATTCAAGATCAATCAGCCTCGACATCAATGGTTCCCCTGAAATATTCAATTCAAGGTTTTTTGCAGTCGGGAATGTTTGCCTGGCAAATTTAATAAGATGCTCTTCTTGAATTAACGGCGGTTTTATTAATCCGGCAGGACCACGCTGCCAGCACATAGGACAGTGGAGATTACACGCGGCATCCGTAGCCAAATGAACTGAAACGGGAAAACCGCGCACAACATGCCTGCCCTGCCTAAAGTCATCCCAAAGAAGCGCCCAATTGCTCTCCTTTTGTACCTGCAGAATGCGCATTCTTTTTTTCTTATCTATCATTGCAAACACATCCTTTCCGCAAAAAACTCAAATCGTACAGACAAGCGAGCTTAAGTACCCGGAATCACAACAAACAGAGCACTCCGGATGATGCGCCCCTGATACAAAAACCTTGCGGCGGGCTTGATATTCCTCATTGTTCCAAATTGTTTGAAAATCTCCCTGAGTAAAATCTCCCGCCACCGGATGGCTCGACGCGCAGCAAATAACAATTTTCCCCAGGTTATCGATATACGCCCGTTTCCAGAGGAAACCACACGTTGTATTGAGCCGCACGGCCGGCTGACAAGACAGGCGCTCCTGATCAAATTTCGGCGCAGGAGCAAGAGTCATATTATTATACCCGCGCGCCAAAGCTTTCGCCGTTGCAAAAAACCGGAAATCATCGTCGCTGACGGGATCGATAGATTCTTCCCGCAGCTCATCGATATGGACGTCCAATGCGGGGAAACTGATCGCATCCGCGCCAAGCGAATGCGCAAGCTCAACCATCTGAGGTACTTCATGAATGTTCCGGCGCATCACAACCATTGAAATAAAAAAATTGGGGCGCTGGTTGACAGGAATTGCAAGGCGCAATGCATGATAAAGACGCATATTACGAATAACCTTGTCGAAATCAGCGCCAATGCGGATAGATTCAAACGTTTTCTTGCAAGGAGAATCCAACGAAAAACTGACCGATTTGGCATTATGAACAATACGATTAAGCCTTCCATGACGGTCATCCAAAAACATGCCATTGGTCATTATATCTAACTTCACGCCGTACTCTTCAGCCAATTGCAATTCAAGATCAATGGTAGGAGATAACATCGGTTCGCCACCGGTATTCAATGCAAGATACTGTGCCGTCGGGAATACTTCTTGGGCAAAACGGACTAACGTCTTTTCGTCCAAAGGAGAAGCCTTTACCAGGCCCCGCTCACGCTCATTCTTGCGATGGATACACATGATACACCGGAGATTGCATTCTTCAGCCGTAAAAAGTCCGATATATAACGGAAGCCCCAAGGCCACGTGACGGCTTTGCTTAATATCTTCGGCAACAAGCAACGCATTTAATTCCTTAAGTTTAAGATATTTTTTGAGATTGTTTTTGGGAGTGACGCTCATATTACTGTTCGATTGATACCAAATGCAGAAGTTTTTTAATCGAGACTTCGTTCCCCGGATCAAATTGCATGGCGGAAAAATACCATTCCGAGCCGTCACTACGACGATACGCTCTCAGGATTACGCCGGTAACATCAACTGTTTCCTGAGAAGGCATACTGACACGAACCGTAAGGGTTGTTTGAGGATACAACTTTAACTCCCGCGTTGCAACCAACGCTCCGCCTTCTGAAATATTGACAATATACCCGGACCGGAGAAGCATTTTCCCATCCTCCGCAAAAGAACAAACGCATTCCAGGGACTTGGATAACTCAAGGCGGGGACATTTTCTGCGGTTTAAGGCGGAAACCTGACGTAAAAATCTAACCACTCTACCCATAGCAAACTCCTTTATCTATTTGCATCGTTACTGTCAGTAATACGTACCGCAAGAAGCGGACCGGGAGATGCATTATAGTACGTAACAGTGAGCGGATCATTCTGCAGGATATCATCAAGACTGATGGGGTCTCCGCCGCGTGTAATCTGCGCATCCTCAGCAACGGTAAATGTCATCTCATCAGCATTCCCTCCCCACGAAACTTTCAATACCAGCTTTGAACCAACCCAGTCAACTGATACCGCGTTTCCCTGGACACTACGGGTAGCTTTGGTAGAATCAACCATATACGCAAAGGCCGTCGCGCTCAATATCATCACCACACTAACCATAACGCATATACTAAATCGTACGCGCATAAGCCCCTCCTAATGATCGTTTAAATCATTGTAATGCCCAGCGCAAGAGGCGTCAAGGGGAAAGAAGTAGGTGGGGCCTCAGGAATCCCTGCCGGAAGGTCCGTATGTCAGTACCTCTTGGACGAAGGAACGGGAACTATCCCTCTCCTCAATGGTTCCAGAATACGCTCAAGAATTCCTGAAAGGTAAGCCATCAAAATGCCGTAGTTGGTAATTGCAACGTGCGCTTCCCGTGCTCGCTCAACACGATGCAGAAGTTCACGGCGATTAACCATACAACCGCCACACGTAATAATAAGCTTATAGCGGGATAGATCCTCGGAAAAATCTCCGCCTGCGGTGACTTCATAATGCAGTTCTTTATGCGTGTAATTCAAAAGCCAGGTAGGAATTTTCGTACGGCCTATATCTTCGGGTTGAACATGGTGGGTACAGCATTCGGCAATTAAAACCTCGTCGCCATCTTTCAATTCATCAACCATATAGACGCCCTCCACAAAAGCAGCAAGATCTCCTTTATGACGCGCAAAGAGTGTCGAAAACGAGGTCAACGGGATATCTCGGGGGACAATATCTGAAACCGTCTCAAAAACCTGCGAATCGGTAACCACGAACGTCGCTTTTTCCTTTAAAACGGCTATGGCCTGAGCCAATTCTGTTTCCTTGGTGACATACGCCATGGCATTGGAATCCAAAAGGTCACGCATCACCTGCACCTGCGGCAAGATAAGCCTTCCTTGCGGCATGGCGCTATCAATAGGACAGACTAAAATCACCGTATCTTTCGGCCTGACAAGATCGCCGATAAGCGGGATAGGAGACCAATGGCCGGGGGTAATATCCATAATCCTTTTCTTAAGTTCTTCAATCCCTCTTTTTGTACGGGCACTCACTTCATGATAGGGATACCCCTTTTCATCAAAATATTCTTTTGCCGAAGTCCCGGGTAAATCAGACTTATTAATCACAAACAGGAACGGAAGCTTTTTTCCCTGGAATACACCGGCAAGCTCTTCTTCAAACCGGTCAATATGCGAATCGCCCGCCACGACGATAATCCCGATATCGGTTTTTCGCAAAACCTGTTGCGTACGTTTAACACGCTCCTCTCCCAAAACACCCTCGTCATCAATACCCGCAGTATCAATAAGCATACACGGGCCAATAGGGTTAATTTCCATCGCTTTATATACGGGATCCGTCGTTGTCCCGGCAACCTCTGAAACAATGGCGGCATCCTGCCCGGTAATCGCATTAATCAAACTCGACTTCCCGGTATTGCGTTTACCGAAAATTCCGATGTGCAATCTATTGCTTGCTGGCGTTCTATACATTTTTTACCTCGCTCAAAGATTGTAATCCGTCTCCACGTGAGTACCTGATAGTGCGGCCTATTGACTGCGCAAGCACCTCCATACATCTGATACAAGCCCCTTCGGGCTCCTCAACGCATTTTTTACCGGGATAAATTTCATACAGTTTCCGATACTGCACCGGCGTAAAATTCGGCATAATAACATTAGCGCCTGCCTGCAACCCTTCAATCCGGTAATCTCTATCCAGACTCCCCAAAGCTGTTGTCGCCGGCAGATGGGTATTTTTCGTTACCATACGTGTCAGAGCAAGTGTTTTTAAAGTCACGGCGACGTCCCCGGGCGCGTTCCCGGCTAGAGGTGTCTGGGCATGCGGGATAAACGGGCCAATCCCGATCATTTCAAAATTTTCCCGCTGAAAAAAAATAATATCGTCTGCAATCATCGCAACAGTCTGCCCCTTAAGCCCGACGATTATACCCGAACCAGTTTGATACCCCAGACTTTTAAGCCAGCGCAAACACTGAAGCCGATTTTCAAAACTTAACCCGGGATGCAAAGATGTATATAATCTCTTATCCGTTGTCTCTATTTTAAGCAGATACCGATCAGCCCCCGCCTGGCGCCAGCTGCGATAATCGTCAAAGGAACGCTCTCCGACACTGAGTGTAATAGCAATGCCAAACTGTCTTGTTATGCGCTTTATTACTGCAGTAAGCCACGAGGGATCAAAATCATCTTCTTCACCCGACTGCAAAACAACGGTTTTCACGTTACTGGCGACTAATTTTTCGATACTAACAAGTATTTCATCCGCGTTCATGCGATACCGTTTAAGTGCCAGGTTATTTTTGTTCAGTCCGCAATAATGACAGGTATTGCGACAGTGATTGGAGAACTCCACAATTCCGCGCAAAAGGATCTCATCGCCGACAAAACGTTTACGCACCGCATCCGCATGGCAGAATAACTCCCGCTGCTCATCGTTCTTCTCCAGGGAAAGAAGGCGAATCAAATCGTCCCTTTTGGGAATTGCGGCATTGCTAACCGCATCGAGCAGTACGCGCACGCTAGACAAACTCATCGCGCGTCCCCTGATCAATATGAGAGAAATAGCCGTCAAGCATCTTCCTATCTGAAGAGATCAGCTGCTTTTTATACTTTTCAATTACCCGATATCCCTTGAGACGGACTTTTTCAGACGCAAAATCATCGAGGTATTCTTTTAAGGTAATAAGCGCATTCATACTGCATTTACCTTTGATAGTGCCGGGTTTAGCCAAGTTCATAAAAGCTTCTCCGGTGCGCTCCTTGCGGTAACAAGCGGCACAGAAACTGGGAATAAACTCCCGGTCAAGAAGCGAATCGACAACTTCATCCATACTGCGCAGGTCGCTCGAGGAAAATTGGCCCGCCGTATCTTCACCGCTGTAGGCTCCGGGTGCTGTCCGCGATTCAGCGCTCACCTGCGAAATACCGAGGTTAAATAATTCATCGCGCATGGCCGGAGACTCACGCGTTGAAAGGATTAACCCGGTATATGGGACGGAAAGCCGCATCACCGCGACAATTTTTCTAAAATCATCGTCGCTGACTTTATATTCCAGGTTATCGACAAACGGAACACCTTCTGCCGGTTCAATGCGCGGCACGGAAATCGTATGCGGCCCGACATTAAAACGCTTCTCCATGTGTTCAACATGCATCAAAAGCGCAAGCGTTTCAAAGCGCCAGTCGTAGAGACCGTATAAAACCCCGATACCGATATCATCAATCCCCGCCAGAAAAGCACGGTCAACCGCATCAACTCTGTTATCCGGATCTGACTTCGGGCCGATAGGATGAACATGCCTGTATGTCTTTTCGTGATAGGTCTCCTGGAAAATCTGATAGGTCCCGATACCGGCTTTCTTCAATTTCTTGAATTGATCGATCGATAACGGTGCCAAGTTGACATTAACACGTTTAATCTTATGGGGTCCGGCGGAAACAGAATATATCGTCTCAACAGCCTCAACGCAATAATCAATATTCGACTGGCCTCCCGGAGCCGCCTCTCCACTGACCATAAGGATACGTTTATGCCCGCGTTTGAGAAGCCAGGCGATTTCAGTTCTAATCTCTTCCATCGTCAATGCCCGGCGCTTCGTCAACGTATTATCGGCTTTAAAAGCACAGTACAAGCATGCATTTGAACAAAGATTACTGATATACAGCGGCGCGAACAATACGACACGTTTGCCGTAAATGCGTTCCTTGACATCCGCTGCCGCAATACATATTTTCTTCATGATCGCCTTGTCCTGAACCGCCAAAAGTGCCGCAGTCTCTTGGAGGGTCAACCGCTGCAATGCAAGGCTCTTCTGCAAAATACGTTCTATCTCTTCAGGCGTAGCCTTCGCTGCCCGGTGAAGCAACTCTTCAATTTTTGATTCGTTAATGTGTAACATACGAGCTCCTATCTATACGACTGTAATGCAGCTTTGTCCAATAACCAAAACCCTTGGCCAAAACAGACTACCCTCTTTCCCGATTACGCCGGGGGGTGTTCCTGACGATTCAATATCGCTTACACATTACACTTGCTTAACCCTGACTTAACACAAACACCTTCAATCTTTCCGAGTTTCCCGGTCAAAGCACCCACCTGATCAGTTGTAGCATCAACAATAAGCACAATAACATTCATATTCTTTTTTGCATGCGGGATCCCCATTCTGCCTAAGATAATTTCACCAAATTCCGAAAGGACCTGATTCACCACAGGTGCCTCTTTCTTCCTATTCTCAATAATAATCCCTACAAAACCTAAACGTTTTTCCATCATTCTCCTCCTCTTCCATTTTTACACCCCAGGGGTGGAAAACACCCTGCATGCACATAAACAAAAATAATCCCGGTTCCACCACAATTGAGCCTGCGGTAAAACCGGGATAAAGAATATCTCCACCTTCTTCTTCCCTTGGGCTCAGATAAATAACTCCTTACCGCAGGATCATTTGTAACTATTTCACACGATTAGTCGTGTGTCGTGCGTATTGAGTATCGCGTTTTAAATTCCGCCAAAGGCGGGTTGCTTTCAAAAAGAAGCATTTGTTTTTTTACAGGCGACTCTCGGCACACAACTCATGACAAAACTTACAGCCTTAATAAATTTCTACTCATTACTTCGCATACACCGGACGCGCCTTGTAATGCGTGTGCAGCAATTTTTCTGACTTAGCGCTTAACGGCTTATCCAGGAATTCCTTATACAATGTTTGAACAAGCGGATTTTCATGCGAACAACGCAATTGTTTTCCACGGTCATCCTGATAAATCCCCTGCGCGCGTTTCATACGCAGTTCATCAGTCACGCCATACGGTTGTCCACCGCCGCCAACACATCCGCCAAGACAGGCCATAACTTCCACAAAGTGATACGGCAATTCATACCCTTTTGCTTTGGCATGGCGGATCTGATCAAGCACAAATTCAACGTGATTCAACCCATGCGCAACTGCAATACGGACAGCTTTCCCGTTTAAACTCACTTCAGCGGTTTTTACGCCTTTTAATCCACGAATCTCTTCCAGCTCGATCTTCGGAAGCATTTTTTTGTTCACGATATAATAGGCGGTACGAACAGCGGCCTCCATAACACCGCCGGTAGCACCGAAAATAACACCTGCCCCTGTGTAATCACCCAAGATATGATCGGGCTCCTCATCAGGCAAGTTCACAAAATCAACACCGGCTTGTTTAATCATGCGCGCCAACTCACGGGTAGTTAACGCAATATCCACATCCTGCATACCCGAAGCAAACATCTCTTCGCTGCGTAAAATCTCCTGCTTTTTAGCGGTACACGGCATGATAGAAACCACGTAAATCTTTTTCGGATCTACCTTAATCTTATTGGCATAGTATGTCTTTGAAAGTACCCCGACAATTTCATGCGGCGATTTACAGGAAGAAAAATGCCCTATCATATCCGGATGAAATTTCTCCATGAAATCAACCCACCCCGGGCAACAACTGGTAATAAGCGGAAGTTCGCCTTTCCCATGGATGAAACGTTCAATAAACTCGCTGCCTTCTTCCATAATAGTGACATCGGCACCGAAATTCGTATCAAAAACAGCCTTAAACCCGAGCCTGCGTAAAATCGCATATAGTTTCTTGGTCATATTGGTGCCTATCGGCAAACCGAATGCTTCACCAATAGCAACGCGTACGGCAGGAGCAATCTGAACAACACAATATTTTTCAGGATCCTGCAACGCAGCCCACACATCGGAAGTCTGATCATTCTCGACGATAGCCCCCGTCGGACAATGGTTTGAACACTGACCGCAGCGGATACAGGGAGAATCGGCAAGCTTAATATCCCCTGCCGGGGAGATACGCGTACAGAAACCTCTCTCTAAAAATGAAAGTGCCCAAACATTCTGCATTTCCTGGCAGACTTTAACACAACGGCCGCAGAGAATACATTTTTGCGGATCCAGCACAATTGTTTTCGTGGAAGTATCTTTTGGGATATCCCGAAGCGATTTTTCAAAAGGTTCCTGACGGATAGCAAAATCAGCCACCAGTTTCTGCAGCTCGCAATCATTATTCCGGCCGCATTGCAAACAATCATTCGGATGGTTGGAAAGGATCAACTCGACGACTGTTTTACGCACGGCAACGATTTCCGGGTCATGAGTCGTAATCTCCATGCCGTTTTCTAACGGCGTAGAGCAGGCACGGAACATCTTGGGCGAACCTTTAATTTTAACAATACAAAGCCCGCAGCCGGCTCCCGGCGGAAGATCCGGGTGTTTACAGAGTGTCGGTATCTTTACCTGAACTTTACCTGCTGCGTCAAGGATTGACGTGCCTTCTTCAACCGCAACCGGCATCCCGTTAATTTTAGCGTTAATCATTGCCTTACTCCTTCAAGATTGCACCGAATCTGCAGACTTCAAAACATTTTCCGCACTTGGCGCAGATTTTCTGGTCGACGTAAAAACCTTTTTCCTTGTCACCCGTTATCGCATTGGCTGGACAATGGATCACGCAGATCCTGCAGCGCTTACATTTATCCTGCATAATTGAATAGTTCAACAGATGCGTGCACTTATGCGAACGGCATTTTTTATTAACAATATGATCTTTATATTCTTCTTCAAAATATTTTATCGTTGATACAACGGGATTTGCCGCCGTTTGCCCGAGAGCGCACAACGAGGCTTTTTGCATAGCCAACGCAATCTTTTTCATCTTGTCGACATCTTCAAGAGTGCCGGTAGCCTGAGAAATCCTATTTAAAATCCTTAGCAGCTGATACCCGCCGATACGGCAGGGGACACATTTCCCACAGGACTCATCAACGCAGAACCCGAGATAGAATTTAGCAATATCAACCATGCAATCGTCTTCGTCCATGACGATCATACCGCCGGAGCCCATAATCGAGCCAAGCTTCTGAAGGTTCTCGTAATCAACCGGCGTATCAAGGTATTCTTTCGGGATAACGCCTCCTGAAGGGCCCCCGGTCTGTACCGCTTTGATATCCTTGTCGGAGATCAATCCACCGCCGATATCATAAATAATCTCACGCAAGGTTATTCCCATAGGAACTTCAACAAGCCCGGAATTTTTCACTTTTCCGGTCAATGCAAAAACCTTGGTACCTTTTGATTTTTCGGTACCGATACCGGCAAACCAGGCACCGCCCCGCGTCATAATCACCGGGATATTGGCAAGGGTTTCAACGTTATTAATCGCGGTCGGCTTATCCCAAAGTCCTTTAACCGACGGAAACGGCGGTCTCGGGCGGGGAGTTCCGCGCTTACCTTCAATAGAAGCGATCAACGCCGTCTCTTCGCCGCAGACAAAAGCGCCCGCGCCAAGCCTGATATCAACGTCAAAACTAAATGAGCTCCCTAAAATATTATTTCCCAATAAACCGTAATCATAGGCCTTGGCAATGGCTTTTTCAATACGCTCAACCGCAAGCGGATATTCCGCGCGGATATAGAAGAAACCCTTTGTCGCACCAATCGCGAAACCGGCAGTCATCAATCCTTCAATAACGGAATGCGGGTCGCCTTCCAAGACGCTGCGGTCCATGTACGCGCCGGGATCCCCTTCATCGCCGTTACAAATAATATATTTTTGGTCGCCTTGTGCTTCCCGAGTCAGTTTCCATTTCAACCAGGTGGGAAAACCTGCACCGCCGCGCCCCCGCAAACCGCTCACCTTCAACTCTTCAATAACCTGCTCGGGCGTCATGCCTGAAAGTATTTTCTTAATCCCCTGATAACCGCCGCTGGCAATGTATTCTTCAATACTGTCCGGATCAATAACCCCGCAGTTTCGCAGCACCACGCGCAGTTGTTTGGGCTCTTTGGTACAGACAAGTTCCTGGATAACGTTCCCTTTTTTTAGCGTTTCATCGACGATACGCTTAATATCCGTATCCTTGACCTGCGCATACTGAATATCACCGGGCATAATCTTTACCACAACACCTTGGTCATAAATACCGATATCGGCAACACGGGTGACTTCAACAACCTCTTCAAGACCGACTTCCCGCACATAACTCAAGAAATGCGTGTCAAAATCCTTGCCCGCCTGAACAATGCGGTTTGTATCTTTTATAAAAACTGTCTTTTTTTCCATTATGCAATCCTATCGTTTAGTCCGTAATTCATATATATGGTCATTCACCAGTTTTTTGGCCATCACATGTTCTTCGAGTATTTTTACGGCACAGGCCTTGTCAACCTTTCCATACACCACATCCGGAAGCCCTGGCACATGCACTTCAACAAGAGGCTCAACTGAACACATCCCTTGGCAACCGCAACGCTTAATCACAATTTCAATCTTGCGCTTTTTTGCTTCTTCCGTAAGCGTGTTAAGGACATCCTCGGCGCCGGCGGCAATACCACAGGTACTCATCCCAACTTTTATCCAGTTTGATTCGGCGCGTTTTTCCGATAATTGATGCACTAACGTATCAAAAGATTCTCGCGTTAATTTTGCCATATGCTTATTGCCCCTGCTTTCCATATTTCGATAAAATATCAACTATTTCGTTTTTCGTAACTTTCCCGTAAACCTTATCGTCAATCTTGATGACCGGCGATAACCCGCAACATCCCAGGCAACGGACAACATCCAGGTAAAAAAGGCCGTCTTTCGTGGTCCTGCCTTCTTCGACGTTCAGAATGTTCTTTATTTCCGCCAACAGTCTCGGCGCCCCTTTTAAATAACAGGCAGTCCCCATGCAAACGGCAATGGTATGTTTGCCCGGAGGCTCCAACTTAAAAAAATTGTAGAAAGTGATAACTTCATAGATACGAGCCAAAGGGACATGTAAGATCTTGGAAAGTTCCAGGGAAGCTTCGCGGGGAACATATCCATAATGATTCTGCAGCTCATGAAGGATCATAATCAGGTTACCCTGTTTATCCTTCCATTTGGTAACCAAAGCATTGATTTCATTAACAACTTCTTGCGTAGCCATATCTAATACTCCGGGGTTAAATGGTTTTCGAATTCGGAAGTAATATTTTTACACGGGCAGGAGTCTCGACTTTGTGAAAATTGTCACAAATAGGCCCTAAAAAACAAAATTCTATGTTTAAATTTTACTATCGCCCGCTCTTCTTGTCAAGAGTATTTTTCTTGAACAACTGCTGTACGGCTGCAATACAGGGGGAATGCACATCAAGACCGCAAGGCCGTCCACGTCTGCAACAGGCAGGGATGAACCAGAAATACACGTGCATTCCGAAAAAATGAGCGCGCCTAATAAATCAAATCACCGGTCAAGAGCCAATACCTGTCGCATTGTACCCGTATCACTCAAAAGATTCTACCGTTTCCACAAGCTCTTCCGCGTCTGGCAAATCAACCAATGACTCATAACCATATGCCTTATATAATCTCTGAAACTTATCCGTGATGAACACCGCGCCCAAAAAAAGCGGGATTTGCGCATCAATAAAATACTTGGAAAAAATAACACGGTCACGATCAACCAGCAGATCATACCGGAGCGGCTGGCTTCTGGCATATTCTCTCAGCGCATCCTCGTCATCAAAGGAAATCGCAATTATCTGGGCGTCAAACTCCTGCAAATTGCCCGAAACAGCGTTCAAAACTTCCAAATAATCCCGTACGCCGGTGTCTTCAAGACTGGCAAAGAAGAAGACAAGCAGATTCTTTTTGCCCATAAAGTCCTGCGTCGAACAGGCTTTCCCTTGCACACTCGTCAGCCAGAAACCTGGCACCGGGCTCCCCTTGGCAATCGCTGTAAACCGTTTTGCATCCATACCTAGAACTTTCCCGCAGTCAGACGCTGACGCACCAGATCACTCACTAATTTCCCATCGGCCTTACCGGCAATTTTTGCATTTGCTTCTTTCATAACCTTCCCCATGTCTTTCATAGACAAAGCGCCTGTCACAACCACAACTTCTTCAAGTATCTTCTTAATCTCTTCAACAGGAAGTTCCGCAGGAAGATACGCCTTCAAAATCACCATTTCCTTGACTTCTTTTTCGGCCAAATCATTCCTCCCGCCTTTTTCAAATTGATCAATGGAATCCTGCCGCTGTTTGATCTGTTTTTTAATAATTGCCGCTGCCTCATCATCATCCAAAACATCTTTTTTCTTGGCGATAGCGACGTTCTTAAACTCTGCGCGCAAAAAATTAAGCACCGTCGAACGCACGGAATCGCGCGCCTTCATGGCTTCTTTATAATCCTGCATAATCTTCTCTTCAAACATGGGCTACTCCTCTTCTGTTTCATGGCGATCTCTCAACTACGCATCACCATTATACCTTATATAGATATATGCCGCTTAAACACACGCAGGCGTTTTTCAAGATCATTACGCGCAAGGGCACTCGTTTTCTCCAAACCAAACCCTTCGACGTTGAAAGAAGCGGCGATCGTGCCATAGCAAATTGCTTTTTTTAAAGTAGCCGCGTTAACTTTCCCGGCGCGCGCCAAATACCCCATAAACCCTCCGGCAAAGGTATCCCCTGCGCCTGTGGGATCAACTACCGTATCGGTCGGATATGCCGGCAATAAAAGCGTACAAGAATCTGCCTGCAGGAAAACACCATGCTCGCCTTTTTTAATAAGCACGATACGCGGGCCATAGGAACGCAGACTTTTTGCTGCCTTAATAAGATTAGTTTGACCGGTTAAATCCCGCGCCTCCTGATCATTGGCAACAAAAATATCAACTTTCTTAAGAGCTCGAAGAAGGGATTTACGTTTTGTATGGATCCAGAAATTCATACTATCAAGCCCGACAATAGTTGAATTCCTCATACTCGCTAAAAGATAATTCTGAATATCCGGGTCCACATTGGCCAGGAATACATTTTTAAAACGCCTTTGTGCCGCGGTAAGCTGCGGACGGAAGGTGGCCAAGACACCCAAATGCGTATCAAGCGTCTTTGCAGTATTAAGATCGCCGGAATATTCTCCTTGCCAGCGGAATGTATCGCCGGATTCTTTCGCCAACGACGTTAAATCAATGCCTTTATTTTTTAAGAAAGCAATGTGTTTATCAGGAAAATCTTTCCCTATAACTGCCACAAGGCTGACATCCGTGAATAACCGTGCCGACATGGAAAAATGCGATGCCGACCCCCCCAGAAGCGCGTCACGTTTACCAAACGGCGTCTGAACGGTATCAAGCGCAACAGTCCCTAGAACAAGTATGCCCATATATTCCTCACCGAATAAAAAGAAACGTCAATGTTGCCGCCACTAAACAATACCATCCGAAATAATGCAGCTTTGACCGGCAAATAATGAAACGCAGGAACCATAACGAGAAAAAACCCGCCAAAGCGCTTGTAATAAAACCCATCGCAAGAAGTGAAAATTCCTGTTGCAGGGCAGTGTCGATGTGTTTTGCTTCAAGTATAGCGGCTCCCAGGATCGCCGGTATCCCCACAATAAAAGCATAGGCGAATGCTTTCTCACGCTCGATACCGCGGAATAAAAGCGTCGCGATGGTCGTCCCCGAACGTGAAATACCCGGAATAATAGCCATCCCTTGCGTTAACCCGAGGATCCCTGCGTCAGACCAGCGAAAATTCGATCTGCCGGTGCGGCCAATAACACATTTCGTCGATAAAAGAAGCAGGCCGGTGACAATCCAGCCATACGCAACCGCACGCGGCGAACTGAATAAGCTTTCAAAGAAATCTTTCCCTCCAACGCCGATGGCGCCGGTAATAATCGTTACAACAAGGATCTGGCCAATCGCTTTTTTATCCCGCAGCACAAGCACAATATCTTTCCAGAAAAAGATGATAAGCGCAAGCAGCGTCCCCAAATGCAGGGTGACATCAAGCGCAATAACCCCTTCTTGCATCCCAAAAAGATGTTGAACGACAATTAAGTGACCGGAACTGCTTATAGGAAGAAACTCAGTAAACCCTTGAATAATTCCCAAAATAATTGTTTCAAGCATAGCAGTACTCCTTCAAATAATCGTAAGAGGTCGTAGGAGATAAAAAAACAAAGCTACGTGTCCGCCTTCGGCGGAACCAACCTATGAGCTATCAGCCATGAGCTATAAGCTACTTCTCAAATACTTCTTTTATCGCGCTATCGACCAATTCGACATCCCAATTATGCTCGATCAGCTCAAGTCGCACCTGGGAAGGTGCTGTCCCTGCAAGCTTTTTCTGACGCACAAATGCAACAAGCACTCCAACATTATAGTGCTGTGTCCGGTCAAATGCAAGGGTCAGCGGGCGTTCTTCTTCGCTTTTATTACGCCAATACGCGATCAAACCGAGTACTAACGGCAAAGCAAAAACCGTAATTGACCCGTACAAAAGAAACGGCGTACTCTTACCAAGGACATACGCGGCAATACTCCAATACACATCGAACAAATAATGCGCTACCAACAGCGGCATAACGCCATAACGCAGAAAAATAATGCCGAATATAATCCCAATGATACTGACTTCTATTCCCCTGAACCAGACGGGGAAAATAGCATAGGCGGAGTGACCGAATCCCCACACCACAGCCGTACATACTACCGCGCATGCCAAACGTTTACAATATTTTGTTGCCAAGCTCATGCCGAAAATACGGAAAATAACTTCTTCATTAAAACTGGCATTCACTGCTAATGCAAAAGCGCCAAAGAACGGGATATATGCCGAGGAAAACTGGGTCAATTTAATCCATTCTTTCCAGACACCAAGGTATGTCTGCCCAACCCAGAATAGTACCGCTTGCACGCCAAGCATAACCAGAAAGACCAAATACCCGAATATAACCGCCCTGGTCAATGAACGATTCAAAAATGAACTGCGGATATAATGGGAAAGAGAAGTAAACGGACGATCGTAAAACACTTCCTTGTTCAACGCTTCTCCGGCAAGCCCCGGCATAATAAACATGACACTCATCACCAGAAGATTGATAGAACTGCGCATGAAAATAATGCCGATGAATGAGCCCAAAGAAACACTTGTCGCATAACCGGCAAGAATAGCTTGAAAGTTATTGCCAAAAGATCCGAGATTCATCGCTAAAAGAAAAACCGCGCACCATAGATACCACTTCTTGCAACTTCGTGTAATGACCTGATTTTTCTTTTTAACAACAATATAAATGGAAATGATGACGAGAAGAATAAAAACAATGAAATAGATATTAACCAGATACTCCCCGAAAACCAGTTGTTTTGCGATATCGCGCTCAAACTGTTCGGGGACGTCGAGATTCTGCGTGTAAAACTGCCGGATCTCATCTCCGGAAACTTTTACCCCTAAAAGAAGTTTTGCCCCTCCCTGGTCCTTTTTCCAGGGGATATAAACCCCTTTTTTCTCCCAGGAAAACTCATAATCAATACGTTTCTCATACCGTTTGATTTTTTCTTCGTGAAAATCATAGGCATCCAGCTTAATTCCATAGCCGTGCTCGATGAATTGCTCCGCATGGAAACGCGCAGCTTCTTTTGAAACGTCCTGCCGTTGAGCGATGTCATCGATCAAATGCACATATCCAAGTACCGCGCCGGTATGAGAACTAACTTCAACCGTATACTCCTCTTTTTTAAACTCACGGAAAAACCGTATCCGCCAATAAAATAAATCGTACTGATGCTTCTGCAGGAATTTCTCTTCCCCTTCGAAACCCACTGTTTTCTGCAAATACCGGTCAGTCCAGTCATCACTTTCAAAAACAACTGCTGAATGGTATTCCTGGAGGGGAACGTGGCGTTGACGTAAAAAAGATTGCGCTATAGCATACGCTTTTTGCCGGTCAACTGCTAAGTTGACCGATGAAAACTGCGGGTATCCGAAACGAAACCAGGCGGCAAAACAAAGGAGCGCAATACCAAGGCCGATGCACCATTCGCGAAGAGAGATTTTTTTCATTGCTAATGACTCTCCAAGAATGCCGTCAAGTCCTGCGGAAGAGGAGCCTGAATAAAAACCGGCTGTTTCGTAATCGGATGCGGAAATTCAACTGACTGGGCATGCAGACAAAGCCGTTTGGCACGTAGAATAAAATCCCGGCGGAAAGCAAATCGCGTCTCCCCGAGTATCGGATGGCCAAGAACTCCAAAATGGATCCTGATCTGATTCGTCCTGCCGGTAACCGGAATGACCTCAACAACGCTATAGCCATTACGCTTTTCAAGAAGACGATACTGCGTCACAGCCGGCGCTCCTTCAATCGGCTTGCTGATCTGACCTTCCGCATGCTCCAAATGCCCCCGCACAAAAGCCAGGTACGTTTTCTTTACCTTTTTTTCATGAAATAAATGCATCATTTTTTGCTGCATCGATTTCCCTTTTGCGTACATGATCACACCTGAAGTCTCACGATCAAGACGATGACACGGGTGTACTCGATATGACGCACCCTTTTCCAAGGCATCATCATCTAAAATACTGGTAAGAGTTCGGGATTCACGCTTGGGCGTTGGAATAGTCAGGAGCCCGGAGGGTTTATCAACAATAATAAGCCAGGAATCTTCATAGAGAACCGGAATATTCACGTCAGCTAAACGATTTCAATCATGCGGTTAATAGCCAGTACGGCGCGCTGACGCACGTCAGCGGGAACCCGGACCTCTTCCTTCATCGATTCAAGCGCCCACAGGACTTTTTCCTGAGTCGTACGTTTCATATTAGGACAAATGGCAGCTTCTGAGGCAGGATAAAATTCTTTCGTCGGATTATCTTTTTTAAGACGGTAGATAATCCCGACCTCCGTTCCTACAATAAACTCTTTGGCGTCGTTTTCTTTAGCGTATTTTGACATCTGGCCCGTAGAGATAACTGCATCGGCAAGCGCAGCTACCTGAGGGAGACATTCCGGATGGACCATAACTTTTGCGAACGGGTGAAAATTCTTTTCACGCTTAATATCTTCCGGCAGGATTTTGACGTGCGTCGGACAAAACCCCTTCCAAATAATCAGCTTCCTCCCCGTTATCCGCATAACATGGTCGGCAAGATATTTATCGGGGACAAAGATAATCTCTTTTGCATCCTTCAGATAATTGACGACTTTAACGGCATTCGTCGAAGTACAGCAATAATCAAGTTCTGCTTTTACCGCAGCGGACGTATTGACATACCCGACAGCAACTGCATCAGGATGTTCTTTCCGCAATTGACGGACATCGGCAGGCGTGATCATATTCGCCATCGGGCATCCTGCCTGAATATCCGGAACAATCACCTTTTTATTCGGAGAGAGTATCGCTGCGGTCTCAGCCATAAAGTGAACCCCGCAAAAAACAATGACCTTGGCATCGGTTTTTGCGGCAATACGGCTCAATTCAAGCGAATCACCGCGAAAATCAGCAATATCCTGCACCTCCGGGAGCTGATAGTTATGCGCTAAAATGATCGCATCTCGTTTTTTCTTAAGTTCTTTAATTTGTTTGGCAACATCTGCCTCAAAGAATTTTCTGAGCATCTAAGCAACCACCTTTTCTATGATACCGCCGCCGACAACGGTATTTTTATTATACAGCACGGCCGATTGACCGGGTGTAATAGCAAATTGCGGCGTTTTAAAACATATCGCGCATTTGGTTCCGGCTGGCTCGACCACGGCGGGAGACTCTTTATGATTATAGCGTATCCGGACACAGAGAGCAACTTTCTTTTTAAGGGGTAATCCGCAATAATGCACATCGCTTATCAAGAACTCCCTTTTCATGACTTCATCCCGGGGGCCGACAATAACCATATTCCGTTCCGCATCAATACTACTGACATATGCCGGATACCCCAAGGCTACGCCAAGACCTTCACGCTGGCCAATCGTATAAAACGCTGTTCCCTTATGCATTCCTAATTCTTTCCCGTTTTTATCACATAACGGTCCCGGCGTAATGGCGGCAGGAGCAAAACGCTGTAAAAACCCGCGATAATTATTATCGGGTAAAAAACATATCTCCTGGCTATCAGGTTTTGCGGCAACCGCAAGTCCGAATTTCCTCGCTAATCCGCGTACCTCATCCTTGATCAACCCGCCGAGAGGAAATACAATATGCCGTAATTGTTCCTGATTAACCCGATGCAAGAAATACGACTGGTCCTTACGGGTATCGTGCGCCTTCTTGAGCAAGAATAGTTTGCCCGACCGGACAATCCGTGCATAATGGCCGGTCGCAAGATACTCGGCTTCATACGCAAACGACTTCTTAAGAAGCGCGTCAAACTTAACAAATTGATTACACCGCACACAGGGATTTGGAGTCCTTCCGCTTAAATATTCGGCACAAAAATCCTTGATAACATACTCATGCAGGGCTTTTTGCATGTTGACAACATAATGCGGGATCCCCAAAGTATGCGCGACACGACGGGCATCCTCTACCCCTTGCACGCCGCAACAAGCAGGATGCTTCCCCGTGGCATCAGCAAGATTAAAACACATGGTAATGCCGATAACCTCATGCCCCTGCTCTTTAAGAAGTGCTGCAGCAACCGAAGAATCAACCCCGCCGCTCATAGCAACAACTATCCTCGTCTTTTTCATGGAAAATATTATACTCCGTCAAAAGATTAATTACCACTCCAGTTTGGCACCGGCCTGAATCCAACGGCCGGGCTGTAAAACACCGCCAACTTCACTATAACGGGCGTTAGTAAAATTATCAACGGAAACAAACGGCTCTACACGGCAACCAGCGAGACGAACGTTCCTCGATATTGAAATATTACCGATACAATATTTCTCACCGTAGTACCGTTCAACATATGCAAGTTCCCAGACAAACTCACAACCAAATAACCGCTGGTTGATCCCAAGGATATACTTGTTCTTTGCGATATCAAGGGCGTATTTCGAAAGAAACCCCGATGCCTTTGTATCAGCATCGGTATACGTATACGAAAAAGAAACCGCATCCAAACGCACGAACCGATTCCCGATATCGGGCTTAACTTTAACCGTGCCGTCGATACCGCGAAAATCAACCCGCCCTAAATTTGTTGCCTCCCAAAGGTCGGTGTTTGTCGCACGCGTCCAATCAATAAGATTACGCCCCCGGCGAATAAAAACATCAACGCCACCGCTCCAATGCCCTTGTTGCGCATCAATACCTGCGGTATATGTATCAGCCTCTTCTGCTTGTAAATTTTGGTTACCGCGATTCCCTAAGTCCGAATAGTAAAGTTCCGTAAAAGTTGGAACGCGAAATCCGCGCGCCCACGAACCAACCGCATATACCCTATCAGGAATAAGCGCATATCGAAGAGCCGTATTCATTGAATCTTGCCAGCCCCATTTCTGATAATAATCACCCCGGTTATGTACTTCAAATCGAATACGATCAGTAAGACTTTTTTGTAAGCCAATAGATATTCCTTCATACAACCGCGCGTGCTTGCCAAGATTTGTCGAATTAATTTCATCCCTGGAACAAACAAAACCTGAAGAAAGAACACCAAAACGAGTGAAACGCTCTATATGGGTATCCAGGCCGTAAACATGCGTAGTATGATTATTAGCAGCGGAGGGGATAGCGCGGCGAAGAATAAACGTATCAAGATGCTTGCGCCAAAATAAATTACTCGTCAATTCCCCTAGCATCGTAGGCACACGCAAACCAGTACGTATAAAATATGTCTGCGTGTGTTCTTCTTCTTCAGGGAAAAGATTCGAATAAAATGTCGATGCTCCGTAATCTTTCTTTTGATAACCGGACATACTATCCAGTAAAGCATCGCCAAAATTCTTTGAGAAATATGCCGTGGCAGTCGTATGGTCAAAGTCAGTATTCGGACGGGCTGCCTTCGCCTGCGCATGATCATACGAAATACGCCCTTGTAAGCCCGAATCAGGATAACTGGCAGAAAAACTCTCTGCATGCAACGCGTGCTGTCCGCCTCTTGCCTGCACCTGCATCTTTTTCGGAGTGATTTTCTTGGTAACAATATTAACGCTGCCGGCGAATGCGCCGGCGCCATAGTGAGTCGATGCGCTCTCCTGGGTAACTTCAATGCGATCAATATCATAAACAGTAAGCGGGATATCGAGGTTATAGTGACCGGTTTGCGGATCCATTATCTTGACGCCGTCAATAGAAACGGAAACCTGCTCATAGGTCGAGCCGCGCAACGACATATCCGCCTGACTGCCGGAAGGTCCGCGTGAGCGCACATCCATACCTGCAACGCAGTTCAAGGCATCCGTAAGTGTCAGAATATGTTTCGCCGCAATTTCATCTGCCGTTATTACTTCCCGGGAAAGCGAGGTACCCACGACAGTTGCCGGAGCAGCAGATTTCTTAACCACAATCCTCTCAAGCTGCTGGTCGGATTGGGAAAACGCAGAAGAATATGCCGGCAGAATAAACAAGGCAATAAGAAAATAGCCGCGTATTACGCGCTTGAGCCAGATTAGTTCATAGCCCATAGTCCAATGTCCAAGGATTGTTTTCCGCCAGAAGACAGCTCATTTTTAGATTGCCACGCCCTTTCTTGGGTTGCCATGGGAAAAACCAGACTCGCAATGATGCTTTTCTGCTCGTCATTGTAAGGAGCGGATAAATTGGTTGGCGTCGCGGCGTAACACTCATTTATATTCACGCCTTTCGCCATTGGGTATAGGCTATCGGGCATTGACGGCATGTTCTTGAAGAACACCTGACTTTACAGCCCGTATAGCGCTATTAAAAACCACACTGAACAACAGCTCCCCACCCAATCATTACTATACAAATGCGGGGGACAACTGTCAACTAAATTGTATTTGTTGGTTTACAATTACCGGCAGTGGATGATATCGCCGGCGGTGAGACGCTGGATGAGGCCGTTATCTTTCCGTATCAGAAGCGCACCGTCGTCATCAATATCAACGGCCTGACCTTCAAGATGGCTTTTATGGAGGCTTACTTTAACGCGACAACCGAGCGTGATGGAATACTGCCGCCACTTCTCTATGATCTGGTTGGGACCGTATTTCAAAAAGGAAAAATACTTGGTTTCCAAATGGCGCATAATAATCTGCAGAAGTGCCGCCCGGTTTACGACATGTCCGGTCTCCTCGAACAAAGAGGTAGCAACGGGCACAAGCGATTTCTTTTCATTGTTGACATTGATGCCAAACCCGATAACTGCGCAATGCACCTGGTCGGACTCAGCCTCAAGTTCGGTAAGGATACCGCAGAGTTTTTTACCCCCGATAAAAATATCATTGGGCCATTTAATGGTTGTTTGAACCGAACAATACTCATAAACCGCTTCGCAAATACTCACCGCTGTCAACAATGTTAAAACAGGAGCTTGCGTAGGAAGAATCTTCGGACGTACGATAAACGACGCATAAATCCCTTTGTGCCGCTGTGAGATCCACGCTCTTCCCATCCGGCCCCTGCCCTTTGTTTGGGTCTCAGCAAGAATAAGAGCTCCTTCCGGCTCTCCTTCCATAGCACGCTGCATCGCGATATCCATGGTAGAAGATACGTTTTCAAAGAAGTAAACCCGCCTGCCGAACACTTTTGTTTCAAGACCATGGGTAACTTCCTGTACAAAAAGCCTGTCAGGAGAAGAAATAAGTTTATACCCGAGATGGGGGACAGCAACAATATCATACCCTGCATCTTTTAGCTGATGAATATGTTTCCAGAGGGCCTGACGGGAAATTTTGAGAGAATTAGAGATCTCCTCGCCGGAAACATAGTCACGCGTTGACTTTAAACAGGCAAGGATTCGCTCGTGCATGTTTATTTCTGCTCGTAAAGAGGCGACATGGCGCGTAAATTAGCTACTATCGGCGGTAAGATCTCTAAAAGGTAGTCAACATCTGCCTGGCTTGACCATCTTCCAAGGCTAAAACGCAGAGACCCGTGGGCAATTTCATGCGCCAATCCAATCGCTAAAAGTACATGAGAAGGTTCAAGGGAGCTGGAAGTACAGGCTGAACCGGTGGATACAGCAATGCCCTTCATATCAAGGTTCAAAAGCATTGATTCCCCCTCAATATAGGTAACAGAAAGATTAGCGTTATTCGGAAGCCGTTTCGAGCGATGACCGTTCAAACGGACTTCGGGAATCTTTGCCATGATCCCTTCAATAATAGCATCGCGTAAAAGAATCTGCTGGCGCGCCTCATCATCCATCTTCGCAGCACACAATTCAACGGCTTTTCCGAGCCCGACAATGCCCGGCGTATTATACGTCGACCCGCGCCTATTACGTTCCTGATCCCCTCCGTGCAGCAACCATTCCAGGCGAGTACCTTTACGCACATACAAAGCGCCGACGCCTTTGGGTCCGTAAAACTTATGCGCCGACAAAGAAAGTAAATCAACCTGCAGATCATCGACATGAACCGGTATATGGCCGACGGTCTGAACCGCATCCGTATGAAAAACGATACCGCGCGCCCTGGCAATCGTTCCTATCTCAGCGATCGGCTGAATAACGCCGATTTCGTTATTGGCATGCATCACCGAAACAAGGATCGTCTTATCGGTGATCGCCTTTTTAATATCAGCAGGATCCACGAGGCCGTCTCGGTCAACACCGACAGTCGTTACCGTAAATCCGTACTTTTCAAGGAACTTACACGGCTCGCTGATAGCATGATGCTCAATCGCAGTTGTAATGATATGGTTGCCTTTTTCCCGCAAAGCGCAGGCAATCCCTTTTAAGGCGGTATTATTTGATTCGGTCCCTCCGGAAGTAAAAACAATCTCTTCCGGTTTGGCACTCAGCAATGATGCCAATTTCTCACGGGCATCCTCAATCCCCTTTTTTGCCTCCTGGCCAAAAGTATGGATACTGGAAGCATTCCCCGGTTTTTCAAAAAAATACGGCTTCATCGCTTCCAATACTTCAGGGTCTGTCGGCGTAGTAGCCGCGTAATCAAGATAAATTTTTTTCATTGAGCACCTCATATTCTTATTAAGCGAAACCCCGCGATAGCGGGATTGAGCACCTCTTATTTTTATTAAGTG
>DAONEO010000008.1:93804-95225 GCA_035403145.1 Candidatus Omnitrophota bacterium
GAAACCCCGCGATAGCGGGATTGAGCACCCTTCACAAACTTATTGAGAAAACTCCAACGAACGCGCCATACTTTAGGCATTAAATTTTGCGCGGTAGTGCGTTGGAGCCAACACCTCGTTCATGCTACCCGTTCTATATCCTTCTAAGTCAACGGTAATATAGGTATACCCGAGCGTCTTTACCTTCTTCAAAATCAATGCCCGTTTCCTTACAAGCCGCGCAATATCATTTTCAGGAACTTCAATTCTGCAAAGCGATCCGTAATGACGCACCCGGACATGCAAAAAACCCTGGGCCTTAAGAAAACTTTCCGCCTGAGCGATATTTGCGAGTATGCCTTTTTCAATACGCACGCCGTACGGGATGCGGGAAGCAAGACAGGCTTGCGCCGGCTTATCCCAAGTCGCAAGTCCCCATGCCTTACTTACTTTGCGAATAGCACTTTTTGTAAAGCCGGCTTCTTGCAGCGGCGAACGAATACCGCACTCGACCTGAGCTTTCCTCCCCGGGCGATAATCTCTAAAATCGGAAACATTACTGGCATCAACGACATAGCGCAACCGATACGTACGCGCAAGACTGCGCAATTTCACAAAGAGCTCTTTTTTACAGAAATAACATCGATCAGGACTATTACGAGAAAAACGGTTATCAGCAATTTCGTTCGTCTTTATAACCACGTGGCGGCATCCAACGGCCTTGGCGAACTTCCTTGCTTCTGCCAACTCGCTATCCGGATACGTCGGTGATACCGCTGTCACTGCCAATACATTCTTACCCAATGTATCAGACGCGATCTTTAATAAAAACGCGCTGTCAACTCCACCGGAATATGCAACAACCACAGTCCCAAGCCGGCGTAATATCGAACGCAATTTCTGCAATGAGCCCATGCCCGAAATGAAAAACTTATATCGCGACGACTTCTTTTATTTCCGGGACAGCCTGCTTTAATATACGCTCGATCCCCATTTTCAGCGTCATCTGAGACATCGGACAACATCCGCAGCTTCCGGTAAGTTTTAATTTTACGACGCCATCAGGCGTTACTTCGACTAATTCAACATTCCCGCCATCGGCCTGCAACATAGGCCTCACTTGTTCAAGTGCTTTCAAGACTTTTTCTTTCATCGAACTCTCCTTGTTGAACACCTACTGTTTTTATTTAGTGAAACTCCAACGAAAGTGCAATAATTTACACAGTAAATTTTGCGCTGCATTGAGTTGGAGTTGACACGCTTTTCCCGCCTTTAAACAACCGGGCATCCGCTTGCAAGTAATCCCGCAATGCGGGATTAAACACTCTTCCTCAATCATACCTGAAACTCCAACGAAAGTGCAATAATTTACACAGTAAATTTTGCGCTGCATTGAGTTGGAGTTGACACGCTTTTCCCGCCTTTAAACAACCGGGCATCCG
>DAONEO010000009.1:0-8074 GCA_035403145.1 Candidatus Omnitrophota bacterium
TGTTTGGCTGGGATATAATACTGACTCTTAACCCTTACCTTATTATACAATAATGAGGACAATCCGGAGGTTTCCATGATGAGTGATAAGAAAACAGCGCAAAAGCCTGTTTCCGGGCATTCTACCGTCAAAGAAATAGTTAAAAATGCGGTAAAAGTAGCCCCTCAAGAAGATGCAAAGAACATTTCTGAGCGTCATAAAGCGCTTGATTTAGCCCTTGCACAGATTGAAAAGCAGTTTGGCAAAGGTTCAATTATGAAGCTGGGAGGTGATGTTAAGGCGGATGTTGATGTGATTCCAACCGGCGCGCTTACCCTTGATGTGGCACTTGGAGTTGGTGGTTTGCCTCGCGGCAGGATTGTCGAAGTGTTCGGGCCTGAAGCTTCCGGTAAGACGACCTTGACCTTGACGGTTATTCGCGAAATTCAAGCAAAAGGCGGGGTTGCCGCGTTTATTGACGCTGAGCATGCATTTGATTCAACGTATGCCAAGGTCATCGGTGTTAATCTCGATGACCTTTTGATCTCGCAGCCGGATACCGGCGAACAGGCGCTTGAAATAGCAGAGACTTTGGTTCGTTCCAATGCGGTTGATTTGGTTGTTATAGATTCGGTTGCCGCTTTGACGCCGCGGGCTGAAATAGAAGGAGAAATGGGCGATGCACATGTTGGTTTACAGGCCCGGTTGATGAGCCAGGCGTTGCGTAAGTTGACAGCAGCGATCAGTAAATCCCGCACCTGCATGATTTTTATCAATCAGTTGCGTGAAAAAATCGGTGTTATGTTTGGCTCACCCGAGACAACTCCCGGCGGGCGTGCATTAAAATTTTATTCCTCGGTTCGTTTGGATCTTCGCCGTATCGCGACATTAAAATCAGGCGATATGGTCATCGGTAATCACGTGAAATGTAAAGTTGTCAAAAATAAAGTTGCTCCTCCGTTCCGCGAGGGTGAATTTGATACCTTGCATAACGAAGGGATTTCAAAAGCGGGAAGTATTGTTGACGCAGGGGTTGCTATCGGAGTGCTTGAGAAACCGGGCGTTTGGATTTCTTTTAACGGTGAAAAAATCGGGCAGGGGCGCGACGCGGCTATTAAGCATATAAAAGAAAATCCCAAACTGCAGGATGCTATTGAGAAGGAAGTTCGTAAAAAGCTGATGTCTCCTACGCCTGTGCCTGCGCATCAAGCGTAGCTTCAATTCATACACCCCAGAGGTGTTAATCACCCCTGGGGTGTAAAAATAGGTATGAGTGAAATTAATCTTCGGCAAAAGGCGCTGCGATACGCTTTTCTGCTTCTGAAATACCGTCTGCGTAGTGAAGATGAAATTCGTCAAAGGTTATTACGTAAGAAATTCGAGCTTCCCCTTGTTGAAGGGGTCATCGTTTTCTTGCGGGAAAAGAAGTTTTTAGATGACACGATTTTTACACGGTCATGGATCCAGTCTCGAATCGCTCGATCGTTAGGCTTGCGCCGCATAGCATTAGAATTAAAACGGAAAGGCGTAGACCAGGATATAATACAAGTTCAGATTGCGCTGGTTACAGAAAAGTATCGCGAAGATAAAACAGTTGAAGAAATAGCTGCTCGGAGAATGAAGCAGCTTGTTAGGATTGAACCCAGGAAAGCAAAAGCCCGGCTCTACCAATATCTGGCTCGCAGAGGATTCTCGCCGGATGTTATTATTGATGCGGTGCATAAGTTCATGCCATGAAAACCGATATCGTACGAAGAAAATATCTTGATTTTTTTAAGTCTAAGAAACATCGTGTCGTTGAAAGCGATTCTTTGGTTCCCAAGGATGATCCGACCGTACTATTTACGCCTGCCGGGATGAACCAATTCAAGCCGCAGTTTTTGGGACACATTACCGATTATACGCGCGCCACAACTTCACAGCGTTGTCTGCGAACCGATGATCTGGACAAAGTAGGGAAGACAACCGGACATCATACGTTCTTTGAGATGCTTGGAAATTTTTCCTTCGGGGATTATTTCAAGAAAGAGGCTATCCAGTGGGCGTGGGAATTTTTAATTGGCGAGCTTAAAATTCCGGAGTCACGGCTTTGGGTTTCGGTTTATAAGGATGATGATGAGGCGTACGCTATCTGGCGCGATGTGATTAAGATCCCGGAGAAGAGGATCGTTCGCCTGGGAGATCACGATAATTTCTGGCCGGCTGATGCGAAAGAAAAAGGCCCTAATGGCCCCTGTGGCCCGTGTTCGGAGATATTTTACGATTTCGGCGAGGATGTCGGGTGTCGAGAAAAAGTTTGTGATCCATCGTGCAGTTGCGGTAGATTTGTTGAGATTTGGAATCTCGTTTTTACTCAATTTAATCGTAAAGACAACGGTGTCCTTGAGCCGTTACCACAGAAGAATATTGATACCGGTATGGGGCTGGAACGTTTGGCAGCAGTTATGCAGAAAGCGCCGAATAACTTTGAGACTGATTTATTTCAACCCCTTATTCAAGAAGTAAAAAAAGCCGCTAAAAAACACCCTGCAAATGAAAAAGAGTGTTTGTATGCGATTGCAGATCATGCGCGTGCCACGATTTTTTCCATTTTTGATGGGGTATTGCCATCGAATGAGGGCAGGGGATATGTTGTGCGCAAACTTATTCGTAAGACGATTTTACATTTGAGAAGTATGGGTATTGAAAAGCCGTTTATGAATACGCTGGTTCCTGTTCTTGCCCAGGTAATGCAGGATCCGTATCCGGAGCTTGAAACCAGACGCGAGAATATTGCCGGGATTATTTTGACTGAAGAGAAGAATTTTATAATGACAATTAATTCAAGCGGAGCCCTTTTGGCAGAAAAATTTAGTTTTGCGTCTGCTACGGCGGAGAATGCCTCGAAAGTTGGCGTGGTTGCTTTTCAAGTTTATGACACGTATGGTATTCCTCTTGAGTTGACGTTGAATTGGTTAAAGGCAAAGAAGATTCCATTTTCTCAAGAAGCTTTTGATAAAGCGATGAATGAGCAGAAAGATCGTTCAAAAGCGCAAAGTTCGATGAAGGGTGATGTATTCGCTTCTAGCGAATCAAAATTAAAGATTGCCGATACGAAATTCTTAGGATATGCAAAAACCGAGACGCCGGCAACGATTTTAGCAATTTTAAAAGGCAAAGAATTAATCAAAAAGGCTGCCAAGGGCGAAGACGTTAGCATTATTCTTGATAAAACGGCTTTTTATGCGGAGTCAGGCGGACAGGTTGGTGATACCGGAACTATTGTTAAGGGCAAAAATATTTTTGAAGTTACGGATACTCAGAAGATCGGAAAGATCTTTCTGCATCATGGTAAAGTAAAAGAGGGCAGTTTTACAAAATTAAACGCGGTAACCGCGCGTATTGACAATGAGCGTCGTCTTGATATCGCCAGGAATCATACTGCTACACACCTATTGCAGGCAGCGCTGCGCAAGATTTTAGGAGCGCACGTGCAGCAGCAGGGATCTTTGGTTGATGATGTAAAACTGCGTTTTGACTTTACTCATTTTAAGGCACTTACGCAGGAAGAGATGAACAGGGTTGAGGAAATAGTTAATACGTTCATTATCAGCAACCATGAACTTGATTCAAAAGAAATGACCTTGGCAGTTGCCAAGAAATCAGGAGCATTAGCGTTTTTTGCGGAGAAATATGAAGGAAAGGTCCGCGTTGTTGCAATATCTGATTTTTCAAAAGAATTTTGCGGCGGCACTCACTTGCAATCAACCGGTCAAATCGGGTATTTTAAGATAATTCATGAGGGCTCTGTTGCAAGCGGTGTTCGGCGTATTGAGGCAGTAACCGGCCGTAACGCGTTCAAAGTTATTAAAGAAGAAGAGAGTGTCCTTTCTTCATTGGAAGATTTATTGAAAGTTCCTAGCGATAAAATTGTCGGTGAATTCGAAAAGCGATTGTCGCGTATTAAGGATTTGGAAAAGCAGGCATCTGCCAAGAAAAATGACGCTGTGAAAACTTCTCTCGATGACATGCTTTCGCAGGCGCAGGAAGTAAAAGGTATTAAAATTATCGCAAAAGTGATTCCTGATGCTGATGCTGCGGTTTTGCGTAACGCCATTGACATGATTAAGCAAAAGTCCGAGCGTACTCTTATCGCATTAGGTTCTGGCGTTGGTGGCAGGGCATTATTAGTTATGGGTGTCACTGCAGATTTAGTTGCTGCCGGCATAGATGCAGGAAAACTTGTACAGGATATTGCCAAGTGTATTGGCGGCAGCGGCGGCGGTAGAAAAGATTTTGCTCAGGCGGGGGGTGCAAATCCAGGTGAATTTGAAAGCGCGTTTACGAGGCTCAAGGTTTTGGTTGAGAATATGCCATGAAAATAGTACGATTTGGAAGTAAACTTGCGGAAAAAGTATACAATCGTCAGATTACCCGTTCTCGTCGCGTGGAGGAGAAGGTCCATCAGATCCTTGATGATGTACGGACATTCGGGGACGACGCGGTTTTTAAATATACCAAGCGTTTTGACGGCGTGAAATTAACCCCCCGGCAGCTGAAAGTTTCGCAGATAGAAATAAGCGGGGCGTATCAGAATATTACGCCTAATTTCGTATCGAGTCTGAAGGTTGTTATTGAGAATATAAACCGGTTCTACCGTAAGACCTTGAAAAAGTCATGGCGGCTTAAAGGCGGCGATGGTTTGATCCTCGGGGAAGATTATGTTCCTCTTGAAACTGTTGGCGTTTATATCCCCGCCGGAACGGCGCCGTTGGTTTCAACAGTGTATATGACGGTACTTCCGGCAAAAATAGCCGGAGTTAAAAAGATTGTTTTAGTCAGCCCCCCTGATAAACAGGGTAATATCAATCCGCATATTTTAGTTGTCGCTGATCTTCTGAAGGTTGACGAGATTTATCGAGTGGGTGGTGCGCAGGCTATCGGCGCTTTAGCGTACGGGACAAAAATAATTCCGCGCGTTGATAAAATTGTCGGTCCGGGCAACGTCTATGTTACTGAGGCGAAGCGGCAGGTATTCGGGTATGTTGATATCGACATGATTGCGGGCCCGACTGAATTGGTGATTATCGCAAGCCGTTTTAGCGATCCGAAATTTATTGTCGCTGATCTTAAGGCGCAGGCCGAACATAGAGGAGGCCTTGCAATCCTGGTAACCAATTCCAAAAGTTTAGCAAAACTCGTTAAATCTCAGACCGAAGGTGTTAACGGGCTGATTATTCTTACCAAGAATCTTGATCAGGCAGTTGATGTTGCTAATAAAATTGCTCCCGAGCACCTTGAAATTTTAGTGCAGAATCCGCGCAGGCTTGCCAAAGACATTAGAAATGCCGGCGCTATATTCTTGGGGCCCTATAGCCCGACTGCGGTTGGTGACTATGTTGCTGGCCCCAGCCATGTGCTGCCGACTTCAGGCACGGCTAGGTTTTTCTCCGGTTTATCGACACTTGATTTTATTAAGACAAATCACATCATTGGTTATTCTAAAAAAGCGCTTGAGAAGGTTAGAGAGCCGTTGGAAAAAGTTGCCGGTATTGAAGGGTTATCAAAACATTTAGAATCGGTGAAGGTACGATTTTAGTAACGGGTATGTGCTCTTGTTTGTAAAGGGCTCAGGCGGTTTGGCGTAACAAAAACATGAGGTGCTCATGAAAAAAAGAACGGCTATTATCAAGCGAAAGACCCGTGAGACGGATATTTCCGTAAAAGTCAGTATCGACGGAAGCGGTATTACAAAAATTAAGACAGGTATTGCGTTCCTTGATCACATGCTTGAGCTTTTTGCCTATCATGGGCTTTTTGATCTGCAGATTCAGGCACAGGGTGACCTTGCTGTTGATATCCATCACACCAATGAAGATATCGGTATTGCATTGGGGCAAGCTTTTAAAAAGGCTTTAGGCTCGAAGGCGGGGATCAAGCGTTTCGGTTTTATGTATGTTCCTATGGAAGAAGTGCTGGCCTCGGCTACGATTGACATTAATGGGAGAGGGTATTTTTCCATTTCCCAAAAAGAAACGGGATTCTCATCTAAAAGCGTAGAGACGAATAAGTACTCTTTTGATGATGCCATCCATTTCTTTGATTCTTTTGCCAAACAGCTGGGAGCTAATCTTACGATTACGGTCAATCCGACGAGTCCCGATATCCATACGACACTTGAGCCTATATTCAAAGCATTCGGGCTTGCGCTTGATCAGGCAACGCAGATAGACCCCCGTCGCAAGGGTGTGCCTTCCACGAAGGGCGTTATTGATTAATTGCATATGATCGCAATCATTGATTACGGCATGGGGAATATTCACAGCGTACAAAAGGCGCTTGAATCGCTGGGGAGTAGTACCGTTGTGGTTACCTCTGCCGAGGATGTTTTAAAAGCTGATAAACTTGTGCTTCCCGGCGTCGGGGCTTTTGACGACGCTATGAATGAGCTTGAGAATAAAGGACTGGTAAAACCGATTTTGGATTATGTTTTAACCGGTAAACCGTTTTTGGGGATTTGTCTTGGTTTACAGCTTTTCTTTGAAAAGAGCCAGGAGGCTCAAACAAAAAAAGGGTTGGGAATTATTCCCGGTGAGGTTGTTCGATTCAGCGCCGAATCCGGTTTGAAAGTGCCTCATATGGGCTGGAACGGGCTTTGTGTGCATAAGAAAGAGTGTCCCCTTTTAGAGGGGGTGCGTGATTCGGAATTTGTTTATTTCTGCCACTCTTTTTATGTGTTGCCGTCTGATCGATCAGTGAGTGCCGCGCAAACTGAGTACGGCACGCGTTTTACTTCGATTGTCTGGCGCGACAATATTTATGGCGTGCAGTTTCATCCGGAAAAGAGCCAGCAAACAGGGATGAAAATATTGCGTAATTTTGTTCATTTGTAACGGAGAAGTTATACTATAGGAATATGCTTATAATTCCGGCAATTGATATTCAAAAAGGTGTTGTTGTGCGTTTGTTCCAGGGTGTTTTTGAGGATAAGACGGTTTATTCCGACGATCCTTTAAAAACAGCGCGGCATTGGGTTGATCAGGGGGCTTTGATGTTGCATGTAGTCGACCTTGATGGCGCTGCAATGGGAGAGCCGCAAAATTTTCACGCCATTAAACGTATTGCCCGGGCTTTTTCTATCCCGATACAGTGCGGAGGCGGGGCCCGTTCTTTTGAATCGGTGACAAAGCTTTTTGACGCCGGTGTTTCGCGTGTTGTATTGGGGACAAAAGCAGTTGAAGACAGGGATTTCCTCGAGAAAGTTTTTAAAGCGTATACCGACCGGGTTATTGTCAGTATTGACGCAAAAAACGGTGAGGTTCTCGTAAACGGCTGGCAAGCGGGAAGCGGCGGTTTGGATATTTTTACCTTTGGTATACGGCTTGCGGAAATCGGATTTCGGCAGGTGATCTTTACTGATACTTCAAAAGACGGCACTTTGGAAGGGCCTAATATCGCGCAAATTCGGGCTCTTGTAAAGGAGACGAAATTAAAAGTGATTGCATCGGGAGGTATCTCAAAACTCGATGATATTAAGCAACTCAAAGAGATCGAGAGTGAAGGTGTTATAGGAGTAATTATCGGTAAGGCGCTTTATGAGGAGAAGTTTACATTAAAACAGGCGAATGCAATTGCATGATTGTATAGCCAAAAGGAGGGTGTCGAAATGGTACGGAAATTGTTGGGAATTGCAGGGGTATTTGTTTTTATCGTGACTTTGTCAGGTTGCGCGACTATGAGGAAAAATAATGATCTTGAAGTACAGGGCCTTAAGAATCAGGTTTCTTTGCTCGAGACACAGATTAGTTCAAAAGATGAAGAGATTAATAGTTTGCGTGAATCCTTGAATAAGACTTCTCAACAGGCACAAACTATTGTTGATGAGAGCAATAAAAAAGCATCCTTTGATATAAAAGACAGGCCGACGAACAAGCAGATCCAGACAGCTTTGGCAAACGCGGGTTTTGATCCGGGCAGTTCTGATGGACATATGGGAAGGAAAACCAGAGAAGCTATTCGCGCTTTCCAGAAAGCAAATAATCTTCATGCCGATGGTAAAGTTGGTAAAAAGACATGGGAACTGTTGAAAGAGTTTCTTGAGAAGAAAGTAAAGTAA
>DAONEO010000009.1:8174-13755 GCA_035403145.1 Candidatus Omnitrophota bacterium
TGCGTGATGCAGGTGATCCGGTTGAAGTTGCGCAATCCTATGACCGTCAGCAGGCGGATGAGTTGGTGTTCCTTGATATAACTGCAAGTTATGAGCACAGGAAGACCCTGATTCAATTGGTTGACGATATTGCGCGTACCATTTATATGCCGTTTACGGTTGGCGGAGGTATCCGTTCTGTAGATGATATCCGTGATCTTTTGAACGCCGGTGCTGATAAGGTCTCAATGAATACTGCGGCAGTTACGGAGCCTGATCTTGTGGCGCTCTCTTCCAGACGTTTCGGGAGCCAGTGTATCGTTGTTGCTATTGACGCTCAACGCGCCGGCTCAAGTTGGGAGGTCTATATTAACGGCGGCAGGACTCCTACGGGGTTGGATGCGATTGCATGGGCAAAGAAAGTTTGTCAACTGGGTGCAGGCGAGCTCCTTTTGACAAGTATGGATGCTGATGGTACTAAGGCCGGGTATGATTGTGCATTGACAAAAGCTGTTTCAGATGCAGTCACGGTGCCGATTATCGCTTCGGGTGGTGCAGGTACCCTGGAACATTTCGCCGATGTTTTGACAAAGGCCGGGGCAGACGCGGCATTGGCTGCTTCGCTTTTTCATTATCAGGAGTTAACAGTTCGGCAGGTAAAAGAGTACCTGGCTCAACGGGGGATTTGCGTCCGGTTATAAATGGCTGGCAAAGGAGCGATATGAAAAAAAATAAAAAATTTTCGATCAAAGATTTACGTTTTGATGATAAAGGGTTAATTCCCACCATTATTCAGGATTATAAGGATAACGAAGTACTGATGGTGGCATATATGAATCCGGAGTCCATTAAGCGGACTATAAAATTGGGAAAGACGTGTTTTTGGTCGCGTTCCCGTAAGGAATACTGGGTTAAAGGAGAGACGTCAGGGCATTTCCAATTTGTTAAATCAATTGCCTATGACTGTGATATGGACGCGTTGCTTATTAAGGTCCGCCAGATCGGGCCGGCATGCCATACGAACAATCGTAGTTGTTTCTTCAGAAGAATAAAACTTAAGTAGTTCATTGAAGTGGGAAAACTGTCGGGTTACAAAGTCTCAACGTCACAAGGTTACACGAGAATGGTAAAAACAAAATCTTTACTTCTGACAGTATGACGTTGTGACCTTGAAATCCTGGTAAAACATATGTATTATCCTTCATTTTCTGATTTTTTGAAGTTATCGAAGCAGGGTAACGTAATCCCCGTTTATAAGGAGATTAACGCTGATCTTGATACGCCGGTTTCCAGCTTCCTGAAATTACATAAAAGTCGCTATGCCTTTTTACTGGAATCTGTTGAAGGTCAGGAAAAACTTGGCCGGTATTCGTTTTTAGGTTCTGATCCGTCTTTGATCTTCTCCAGCAAGGGGAGGAACATTGAGATCCGTCATGGCCATGTCGGGAAAGTGGAGCGTTTTGTTACTAAGACAGATCCTCTCGCGGAAGTTAAGAAGATAATGCAGGGATTTAAGGCTGTTTCCGTCTCCGGTTTGCCGCGGTTTTATGGAGGGTTGGTCGGTTATATCGGGTATGACAGCGTTCGTTTTTTTGAACGGATACCTGATAAAAACCCGGATGAATTAGGGCTTCCGGATATGTTTTTCATGTTTACCGATACAATATTGCTTTTTGATCATGTTAATCATACAATCAAAGTAGTTGCTAATGTCATTTTGTCCGGTTTGCATGTTTCGAGAGCGGCAAAAAAGAGAGCGTACGATCAGGCAGTCAGGAAGATTGATACGATAATTGCGGATTGCCGGCGAACTATTCCCAGGCCACTTGTCCGGAAGGCGAATAAACCGGTTTTTGAGTCAAACTTTAAAAAGGACGCGTTCTGTGCTATAGTAAGGAAAGCACAAGAGTATATTAAGGCAGGAGATATTATCCAGGTTGTTCCGTCACAGCGTTTTCGCGCCCGCACCCATAAGGAACCGTTTGAGGTGTACCGTGCTTTACGGAGCCTTAATCCGTCACCGTATATGTTTTTTATCCGTATGGGTGATGTCTGTCTTGTTGGTTCCTCTCCTGAAATTCTCGTACGGTGCGAAAACGGTATTGTTCAGGTCAGGCCTATTGCCGGAACCCGTCCTCGCGGCTTGACGGAAGAGGCGGATAAGAAACTTGAAGAGGAACTTAAAAACGATATAAAAGAACGCGCCGAGCATATTATGCTTGTTGATCTTGGCCGCAATGATGTTGGCCGGGTTGCTAAACCCGGTACGGTAGCAGTCAGCGACCTGATGGTTGTCGAGCGCTATTCCCATGTTATGCATTTAGTGAGTGAGGTCAGGGGAGTTGTTGACAGGAAATTTGATGTGTATGATGTTTTGCGCGCGAGCTTCCCGGCGGGTACGGTCAGCGGCAGTCCGAAGATCCGTGCCATGGAGATTATCGATGAACTGGAAAATACGAAACGGGGCCCCTATGCCGGTTGTGTCGGATATTTCAGTTTTTCGCATAACATGGATATGTGTATAACTATCCGGACAATAGTGATGAAACAAGGGATTGCGTATATTCAGGCAGGCGGGGGAATCGTAGCGGATTCAGTTCCGGAAAAAGAATATATGGAAACCGTTAATAAAGCAAAAGCACTTTTTGAGGCAGTAGCACAACAATGATCTATAGCCGATGACCTATAGACGATGGACAAATATGAAGAAGGACTAAAGGAGGAAACAAAGCATGGCAGTTAAAATTCGTTTACGAAGAATTGGAAAGAATCCGACAAAACGGCCGCATTTTCGCGTGACGGTTATTGAAGAAACAAAAAGCCGCGACGGAAGAGTCTTAGAAGAGCTCGGGTATTATGAACCTGTTACCGGGAAATCGACAATCAAGAAAGACGCATATGAAGCCTGGGTAAAAAAAGGTGCACAGGGTTCGGAAACTGTTAAAAGACTGATTAAAAAAATCAAATAAGGAGTTATTCATGACCCCAGCGCAAGCATATAGTTTGAGCCAGTTGGTTCCCATTGTCCTGATTATTGCTGTTTTCTATTTCATTATCATTAGGCCACAGCAAAAGAAGGAAAAAGAGCACCAGAAAATGATCGGTGAATTGGGCAAGAATACGGATATTGTTACGACAAGCGGTATCCACGGGACGATCGTCAATGTTAAGGAAAAAACATTTGTGGTGCGTGTTGATGAAAACGTTAAAATAGAGTTTGAAAAAAATTGCGTTGCGTATGTAAAAAAATCGCAGACGGCAGAATCTAAATAGGGGGTTAGGTAATTATGGATCGCAAGCTTTGGTATAGGATAATTCTGGTACTCGGGGTTATTGGTGTGTGTTTGTATTTTTCTTTTCCTCTGAATAAGCGTATCAATCTTGGGCTTGATTTGCAGGGGGGTATGCATCTTTTGCTGAAAATCGATACCAGTAAGCTTCCGGAAAAGGCTAAGGTTGATGCTTGCGATCGTGCTATTGAGATTATTCGTAACAGAATCGATCAATTCGGCGTGCGGGAAACCTCAATCCAGAAACAAGGTGAGGATGAGATCGTTGTGCAGCTTCCCGGTGTTACGGACCGCGAACGCGCATTGGAAGTTCTCGGCAAAACCGCAATGCTTGAATTCAAGATCGTTTCTGATGATGCGGCGCTTTTAAAAACCGCCATTGACGGTACCGTACCCGAAGGGTATGAATTAAAACGGTCAGAAGAGAATAACGAGGCGATTTTAATGCATGCCCAGTCGGTTTTATCCGGGGATGCGATTCAAAACGCAATGGTAAAGTTTGACCAGAGCTCGTTCAGCGAGCCGTTAGTTGCCATTACCATGAATGCGGATGGCGCCAAGAAATTTGCGCAGATTACCAGCGATAATGTCGGCAAAAGGCTTGCTATCATTTTGGACGGTAAAGTTGTTTCAGCTCCGAGCATTCGGGAACCTATCCCTTCGGGAGAGGCGGTTATAACGGGCCGTTTTGATATCAATCAGGCGCGGGATCTGGCATTGGTACTGCGTGTCGGTGCTTTGCCTGCTCCTATGCATATTGAGGAGGAACGCACTGTCGGCCCGTTATTGGGGCAGGATTCAATTAATAACGGTATCAAGGCAAGTGTTATCGGTCTTGTTTTTGTGTTTGTGTTCATGGCGGTTTATTACCTTTTTGCGGGGTTAATCGCAAATATTGCGCTTTTATTGAACGGTGTGATTATCGTAGGCGTGTTGGGGTTATTGCCCCTGTTATTCCCGGGTTTTTCCGCGACCTTAACGCTTCCCGGTATTGCCGGTATCGTTTTGTCTTTGGGTATGGCGGTTGATGCCAATGTCCTTATTAATGAGCGTATCCGTGAAGAATTGGCATCAGGGAAGTCGCTTCGTCAGGCGATCTTACTTGGGTATGACCGCGCTTTTACCGCGATTTTCGATTCCAATTTTACCACCGTTATTGCAGCGTTTTTCCTTTTACAGTTCGGCACAGGGCCGATCCGCGGTTTTGCGATTACGCTTATTATCGGTCTTGCGGCAAGTTTGTTTACCGCGATTGTCGTAACACGGGTGATTTTTGAAATATTGCTGCAGTATGGTTGGATTAAATCATTGCCGATGCTTCATCTTATCCGGCAGCCAAAGATCGACTATATAGGAAAACGGAAAATCTTTTATACCCTATCGATCATTGCGACAGTAATCGGCCTTATTGCTTTTTCTATGAAAGGTTCTAAGGCTTACGGAATAGATTTTTCCGGCGGCCAGCTCCAGGAATTTAATTTCAAAACAGCTCCTGCCATCGATAAGGTGAGGGATGTTTTAAAAGAGATCGGCTTGGGAGACGCAACAATCCAGCAGTTTAAGGAAAATCCGCGGAACGTCCTTATCAGAACAACACTTGATAAGAGTACGGTTCTGACCGAAAAACTGAAAGAAGCGTTCCCCCAGGATGATATCCAGGTGCTTCGCATTGAACATGTCGGTCCGGTTGCCGGTAAGCATTTGAAGGACAAGGCGATTATGGCGACGATATTTTCGATAATCGGTATCTGTATTTATGTTGCGTTTCGTTTCAAGCATGTTGAGTTTGGCGTTGCCGGTGTTATTGCGCTTTTGCACGATGTGCTTATTGCGCTTGGCGCTTTGGCGATCACGGGAAGGCCGATTGATTTATTGAGTGTTACGGCGTTCTTGACGATAGCCGGTTATTCGATTAATGATACCATTGTTATCTATGACCGCGTGCGTGAGAATATGAGGCTTAACCGTAAGCTTACCTTGCGGGAATTGATAAATTTAAGCGTTAATCAGACGTTGAGCAGGACCATCATTACGACAGGCGTAACGTTATTAACGGTTTTTGCGATCTTTCTCTACGGAGGAGAGGTGTTGAACAACTTTGCATTTACGCTTCTTGTCGGGTTCTTCTGCGGTGCCTATTCGACCGTGTTCATCGCCTCACCGTTGGTACTTGCCTGGTCGAAGAAGCATAGCAGATAGTTTTTATTACGAAGAATTAAAGGCTAAAAAATAATTATCCGGGTTCAAGGTCATAAGGTCATACCGTCACAAGTAAAAGCTTTTTATTACACGCTTGTGACCTTGTGACGTTG
>DAONEO010000009.1:13855-85270 GCA_035403145.1 Candidatus Omnitrophota bacterium
GTGACTTTGTTACCCGGTTTTTTTTTAGGTTTTTACTATAGTCTATTAGACTAGTGTCTATCGACCATTGACTACGGGTAACGTGATTACGAACTATGTTTAAATCCCTTAAACTCTATACCGGCGAAACCCTTGATCTTGAGCGTATATCCCTTTCTTTGACAGAATTTGGATATAAGCGTCAGGATGCTGTTGCTTCTGAGGGGGATTTTTCCCGCCGCGGAGGAATTCTCGATGTATTTCCCAATACGTTCGAGTTGCCTGTTCGTATTGAGCTTGACGGGGACGTTGTCGGGACTATCCGCACCTTTAATCCCGCTACGGGAGAACCATTGTGGGCCCATGCAATGGTGATTATTTTACCGGTGCGCCAATCCGCTCATGCGCATCAGACCGCATTCAAAGAGGAATTTCCGCTTGATAATTTCATAGATCTGACCGTGGGTGATTATGTTGTGCATTCGCAGCACGGGATTGGCCGGTTTCTGGGTATTCAAAAAATAAAAACAACGGAGAAAAATAAAGATCATCTTGTTATCGAGTATGACCGGCAGGAAAAATTGTATGTGCCTGTTGATCAGATGAATCTGGTTCAGAAATACATTGCGTTCCAGACGCGCAAGCCAAAGGTATACCGGCTTGGCACTAAAGAGTGGCAGCGGACAAAAGAGAGGGCCAGGAAGAGCATTCAAAAATACGCCTGGGAGTTGCTTTCTCTGCAGGCAATGCGTCAAAGCGTCAGCGGTTTTGTTTACGCAGCGGATAATGACTGGCAAAAACAGTTTGAGGCTACATTTCCGTATACTGAGACATCCGATCAGGTGAAAGCAGTTGCTGATGTTAAGCGCGATATGGAGTCAGTGCGGCCTATGGACAGGCTTTTGTGCGGTGATGTCGGTTATGGCAAGACTGAAGTAGCTATGCGGGCCGCTTTTAAAGCTACCGTGAGCAACAAGCAGGTAGCCTTCCTGGTGCCGACTACGATTCTTGCAGAGCAACATTACCAGAATTTTCTGAGCCGGCTCAAGGATTTTCCTATTAATGTGGGAATGCTTTCCCGGTTCCGCACTGCTGCGCAGCAAAAACAGATTATTCAGGGGGTAGCCAGCGGCAGCATTGATATTCTTATTGGCACACACCGGCTTCTTTCGAATGACATTGTGTTTAAAGATTTAGGGTTGGTTATTATTGATGAAGAGCAGCGGTTTGGTGTTAAGGCTAAAGAGAAGCTTAAGTCATTACGGCTTAATACGGATGTTTTGACGCTTACTGCTACGCCGATCCCCCGCACTTTATATATGAGTCTTATGGGCGCTAAAGATCTATCCATGGTCAATACGCCCCCCCAAAATAGGTTGCCTATTAAGACCGTTGTGGTAGAATATGACGAAGATTTGGTGCGGGAAGCTATTCTGCGGGAACTGAGACGCAAAGGACAGGTGTATTTTCTCCATAATCGTGTGCAGGATATTGACCGTATAAAGGAGAAAATAACGAAGCTGTTACCTGCCGGCACACGGATAGCTGTTGGGCACGGCCAGATGCCGTCAAAACTCCTTGAAGCAGTGATGTTTGATTTTTTTAAGGGAAGGATTGACGTTTTGGTCTGCACGATGATTATCGAATCAGGTATCGATATTCCCAACGTTAATACCATTATCATCAATAACGCTTATGCCTTTGGCCTTGCCGATTTACATCAATTGCGGGGCCGCGTTGGCCGCTTTGACAGACCGGCATATGCATATTTTATGGTGCCGCGCCATTATGTTCTTGAACAAGACGCAAAAAAGCGTTTGAACGCGTTGGAAGAATATTCTCATTTGGGCGCAGGTTTTAAAATAGCCATGCAGGATCTTGAGATCCGCGGAGCAGGTAACCTCTTAGGCGTTGAACAGCACGGGTATATAGCAGCGGTTGGGTTTGATTTATACTGTCGCCTTCTGAAAGAAGCTGTCGGCAACGTAAGTCAGGCTCTTGAGAAGAGATGAGATGTATCTAAAAAAAATTCGTACATTCAGATTGATGGTTTGTCTTGTGGCGTTCTGCGCAGGTGCTTCTTGGGCGACAATTTCTTGTGCCGACGACACCATTGTTGCTATCGTTAACAACGATGTTATTACCCAAAAAGATTTGAATGATTTTAAGAGTTTTATGCGCATGCAGCTTGGCAGTGAGGTGCAGGGCGAGCGTCTGGAGAAGAAGATCGAAGAGATGCGGTTTGACATGCTGAACAAACTTATTGAAGACCGTCTTATTGTGCAGGAAGCAAAAAATTCCGGTTTTCGCGTTGACGAGAGCCGCGTGAAAGGTAGGATAAACGAGATCAAGCGCCAGTATCCTTCCGAAGCTGATTTTGAAAATGCGATTCTTTCCCAGGGATTTGTGCAGGCTGATTTGGAAAACAGGATCCGGGAACAGTTTCTTATGTATAACCTTATTGAATACAAAGTCCGCCGGAGCATTATCATTAAACCTTCAGAGGTAACGGAATATTATAAAGCGCATGTCTCTGATTTTATGGCCCCTGAAACGCGTGAATTGACGGTTGTTTCGGGAACAGACGAGAAACAAATGCATGATCTGTCTGAACGCATTAAAAAAGGCGAACACATCGGTGACCTGGCGAAAGAATTAAGCCTGGATGTTAATCAGGTAACTGCCGCAAAAAGCGGGCAGTTAAACAAAGACGTAGAGGAAGCGGTTTTTTTGTTGTCGCACGGCACAGCTACCGAGCCTATTCGCATAGACTCGCGCTATTACATTTTTTATGTCGATTCGATTATTCCAGCCCACCAGCTTTTGCTTCCTGAAGCCAAAGATACTATTTCCGGCTTGCTTCAAAATCAAAAAATGCAGGATGAATTGAGCAAATTCCTCAATGAAATCAAAAACCGTTCCTATATCAAAATCTTTTCCCGTTAGAGTCGGTATCACCATGGGTGACCCTGCAGGGGTTGGCCCTGAAGTGACTGCAGCCTCTCTTGCCGCGTTGCAGCCTCATGCCAGTTTTGTTGTTATCGGTGATCGGAAAATGTTTGCCCGTGCCTGTCAGGCGCTGCATTTGAAAAACATTCTTTTGAATCCGCGTATACAGTTCATTGATCCGCTTGAAAAAGCACATCCCCGTTTTTCCTGGGGCCTGATGAATGCTGAAAACGGAAGGGCATCGGTCGCGTATCTTGATACTGCAATGGAGCTTTTAGGTGCGGGGCGGATAGATTGCCTGGTTACGGCTCCTATTTCAAAAGAAGCTGTATATTTGGCCGGGTATGATTATACGGGGCATACTGAATATCTTGCGCATCGATCAGGTTCAACTAAGATCGTCATGATGTTGTTGAATGATGTGTTGCGCATGAGCCTGGTTACCAGACACATACCGTTAAAAAATGTTTCAAGCGCCATTAACGAGCTTTCCGTGCGTACGGCAATCGAGGTGACGGCGGATTCTTTGAAGGGATTGTTCGGGATTAAAAAACCCCGTCTCGTCGTCTGCGGTGTTAATCCGCATGCTTCTGATCACGGGCTTATTGGTAAAGAAGAGGAGTCTGTTGTGCGGCCGCTGCTTAAGAAAATGCACCGTACGGATATCCATATCGATGGGCCTGTTGCTGCGGATTCCGCGATACAAAAAGCGTTATCGGGCAACTATGACGCCGTGATTACGATGTATCACGATCAGGCGCTTATCGCATTAAAATCAACGGATCCCAAAAGCGGCGTTAATATAACGCTCGGTCTGCCGTTTGTAAGGACGTCCCCGCTTCATGGCACTGCGTTTGATATCGCGGGAAAAGGGATCGTAGATCCGCTTTCAATGTGTGCGGCAGTCCGTTGTGCGATCTCGTGCTCCCGGAGTAAATCAAAAACGCTCACATGCATATAAAAGCTAAAAAAAGGCTTGGCCAGAATTTTCTATATGATAAAAATATTCTCGCCAAAATAGCGGGTGCGTTGGATATTATCCCTTCTTCGAGCATCGTTGAGATAGGCGCGGGTACCGGACTTTTGACAGAGCGTCTTGCTGCTTTTGGAAATAAAGTTTTTGCATTTGAACTGGATAAAGGTTTATGTAAAGTTCTAAAAGAAAAATTTAACGGGCAGCGGCACGTCGAAATAATACAGGGGGATTTTTTAAAAGCAGATTTTTCAAGACTTTTTGGCGCGCAGTTTCCTGTGACCGTTGTCGGCAATATTCCGTATTATATCAGCTCTCCGATTATCGAACGAATTATACGTGGCGCTGCCGGTATCCGGTCCTCCTACGTAACGGTCCAAAAAGAGTTTGCGGAGCGTATCGCCGCATCGGCGGGAACCAAAGCCTACGGTTCATTTACGTGTTTTGTGCAATATTATGCGCATGCAAAAATCCTTTTTGATATTTCACGCGGATGTTTTCAACCGGCACCAAAGGTTGATTCATGTCTCGTAAGGATTATTCCTAAGAAAGAGGAGGAGCTTGTCTTGGTGGACCGGGATAAGCTTTTTATTTCAATCAGGACTGCGTTTGGCCAGAGACGGAAGACGCTGCGCAACAGCCTGAAAGAATTATATACAGCGTCAGATATTGAAGCATTTTGCCGCGAGCAAAATATTTCCGTGAACGCCAGACCCGAGACATTGACCCTGCACGACTTCATTATTCTTACCAATTATTTTTCTGCAAAAAAAAGTTAAAAAAAAGGTTGACAATAAAATACTTATACAGTATACTCTTCCTCTACGTCGCACATCTATCTGGTTACCCACAATACAGGTAGGAATAAACGTACGAAGAATCGTTATTAAGATTCTTACGATGGGGGTTTTTATTGTTATGGCAAAAACCCTCTTTCTCGAGAGTGAATGTTATTAGAGCTAACCCGTAACGTGCAAGCGATTATCGCTGGAGTAGCTCAGTCGGTAGAGCACGTCCTTGGTAAGGACGGGGTCATGGGTTCGATTCCCGTCTCCAGCTTATTGAAATGCTAGAGGCGCGAAACTAAAATCAGAGAAAAGATATGCGAGAAATAATTACATTAGAATGTACGGTTTGTAAGAATAGAAATTACACGACTACAAAGAACAAAAAACAGAATCAGGAAAAACTGGAACTGTCTAAGTTCTGCAAGTTTTGCCATAAACACGCACCACATAAAGAAATTAAGTAGTTCAATTGTTCTTTTTACGCTATACGCAATACGGTATACGCATAACGAAATATAGGAGCGTCGGTTAATGGCAAACCAACGGTCTCCAAAACCGTTACTGCAGGTTCGACTCCTGCCGCTCCTGTTTATGAGGAGTGGATAGACAGACCTGTGGGATGAAATTGGAAAATCAAGACGATTTGAAAAATAGATGAGCATAATTCAGAAACCAGCAGTATTCATACAGGAAGTAAAGCAGGAACTCAGTAAGGTATCCTGGTCAACCCGTAAAGAGCTTTTAGGAGCCACGGGAGTTGTTATTGTCGTGACTGCGATTATGGCAGCGTATATCGGTATAGTTGACCTCATTCTTTCGGGAGCGCTTCAAAGGCTCTTTCGATGATCTCCGGAGTTATTAAAAGCATGAAGAATTGGTACGTGGTTCATACACAAACGGGATTTGAAGATAAGGCAAAAGCTCTTTTAGAGAGTAGAATCACTGCAAAAGGTCTTGGTGAATTCATCTCGAAAGTTGTTATTCCTACCGAACAAATTTCGGAAGTCCGCTCAGGTAAAAAGAAAATTTCTTCGCGTAAATTCTTCCCCGGATATATTTTGGTTGAAATGGAGTTAACAGAAGAGACGTATCTCCTGATCAAAACAACTCCCGGAGTAACCGGTTTTATCGGTCTTGGCCGCAAACCCATGCCTCTGACACAAGTTGAAGTTGATGATATCCTGAAACGGACGGAAGAAACTCAGACAAAACCAAGTCCGCGTATTGTTTTTGAAAAGGGTGAATCGGTGAGGGTTACCGAAGGGCCCTTTGTTAATTTTAACGGTACTATTGACGAAATACATCCGGAAAAGGGAAAACTAAAGGTAAGCGTATCAATTTTTGGAAGGGCTACTCCAGTAGAGTTGGAATACTGGCAGGTAGAGAAAATCTAATGGCAAAGAAAGTTACCGCTCAAATCAAGTTACACGTTTCAGCAGGCGCCGCTAATCCAGCGCCTCCGGTTGGTCCCGCACTTGGTCAGCACGGGGTTAACATTATGATGTTTTGCAAGCAGTTCAATGACCAGACCAAGGGCAAGGACGGAATAGTGCTGCCGGTTGTTATTACGGTTTATGAGGATCGCTCCTTTACCTTTATTATTAAGACCCCGCCATCTTCAGTGCTTTTAAAGAGAGCTGCAAACCTGGCAAAGGCATCGGGAACCGCAGGCCGTGAAACAATAGGGACTGTTACAAAAAAGCAGGTTGAAGAGATTGCTAAAATGAAGGCGGTTGATTTAAATACGAAAGATATGAAACAGGCACTGCGTACGATTGAAGGTACAGCGCGCAGTATGGGCATTCAAATCAAAGACTAGGGATACCATGAAGACACGAAGCAAGAGATATAAGGAATCAGCAAAACACGTCGATATCGAGAAAGTTTACCAGCTTAAGGAAGCGATCGCGATTATTAAGAAAATGACCGCGACTAAATTTGACGCTGGTGTTGATTTACATTTTAACCTCAATGTTGATCCGAAAAAATCCGATCAGATGGTCCGCGGAACGGTTGTTCTGCCGCACGGAACGGGTAAACATGTGCGGGTTGCCGTTTTCTGTAAGGGTGAACAAGAGCGCGTTGCAAAAGAAGCCAATGCGGAGTTTGTCGGCGGGCAGGAACTGATCGATAAGGTCGGCGCTGGTTTTCTTGATTTCGATTGCGCTATTGCAACGCCTGATATGATGAAAGATCTTTCTAAATTAGGCAAAATGCTAGGTCCTCGCGGGCTTATGCCAAGTCCTAAAACAGGCACTGTCACGAATGATATTGCTAAAGCAATTGAAGACGTAAAAAAAGGAAAAGTTGAATTCCGCGTCGATAAACAGGGCGGCGTTCATCTTTCCGTCGGAAAAGTTTCATTTGACGAAATCAAATTGTACGAGAACGCATCGCGAGTTATTGAAGCCTTGAACGAGGCAAAGCCGGCCTCGGTTAAAGGTAGGTTCGTCAAGACCCTTTCTATAGCAGCATCTATGAATCCCGGCCTTACCTTGGCGGTGTAATCCCATGAAGAAAATAAGCCTTATATTCAAAGAAACATCGGAAAAAATAATTACGGATAACTTTAAACAGACGGGGACATTGTTTGTCGTTAAATACTCCGGTTTATCAAGTCCTGATTTATCAAACCTGCGTCAGTCTTTACGAGATGCAAACGCGACCATGTTAGTTGTTAAGAATACTGTCGCCCGCCGTGCTCTCAAAAATGTTGGCATGGACGAAGCTGTTATTAAGACTATCGAAGGGCCCTGTGGTATTGTTTTCCCGAAATCAGAGCCTGTTGAGACTACAAAAGCGCTCTATAAATTTTCCAAAGATCATGAAAAACTGCAGCTTGAAGGCGGTTTTCTTGATGACAAGACACTTGCCAAGAAAGATATAGAGATCTTGGCTAAGTTGCCGAGTAAACAAATGTTGCGCGCGCAGGTCGTCGGTGCCCTTAATGCACCGCTTTCGCGCCTTGCAATGGTATTGAACGGAAACTTACAAAAACTGGTTGTTTGTTTAGACCAGATCAGACAGAAAAAGTCAAATTAATGACTGAAGGAGGAAAGTAGAAATGGCTAAAGTTGAAGAATTGATTCAATCGATTGAGGGTTTGACCGTGTTGGAGTTAGCTGACATGGTTAAGGCTCTGGAAGAGAAGTTTGGTGTAACAGCAAGTATGCCGATGATGGCTGCTCCCGCTGCTGGTGCTGGCGCTGCTGCTCCGGCTGCCGAGGAAAAGACCTCGTTTAACGTGGTTTTGACCAACGCCGGTGCGAATAAAATCGCCGTCATCAAAGAAGTCCGCACGATCACCAACCTCGGTTTAAAAGAGGCCAAGGATCTTGTTGATGGAGCACCGAAGTCGATCAAAGAAGGCGCAACCAAAGAAGAAGCTGAAGAGATGAAGAAGAAACTCGTTGCGGCTGGTGCCACCGTCGAGCTGAAATAATTTTAAAACGTTTCGTGTAACCGCCCTTTAACGGGCACAGGGATAGATGACTAAACGAAAAAATTTTGCCAAGTTACGAGAGGTATACGATCTGCCGAATTTGCTTGATTTGCAAGTAGAGTCGTATAAGGAGTTCTTGCAGATTGATGTCCCGCCTTCTGAGCGCAAATATCTTGGGCTTCAGGAAGTTTTTGCGGACATGTTTCCCATCGAGAATAACGACCGGACTCTGAAACTTGAGTTTGTAAGTTATTCCCTTGGAAAACCGAAATACATCCTTGCTGAATCTCGAAAACGTGCGTTGACCTTTGCTGCACCCTTGAAGGTGAAGTTCAGGCTTACCACTCCTCGTGAAACAAAAGAGCAAGACGCGTATTTTGGTGAAATACCGCTTATGACCGACACGGGTACGTTTATTATTAACGGTGACGAACGTGTTGTCGTTAATCAGTTGCAGCGTTCACCCGGCGTTTCGTTTGAAGAAGAAGATCATCCTACCGGAAAAAAGATATTCTATGGCCGTATAATACCCTATCGTGGCGCGTGGCTTGAGTTCAAATACGATCTGTCTGAGACGATCATCGCCTATGTTGATCGCCGCCGTAACTTTCCTGCTACTCAGCTATTGCGTATCTTAGGGTTTTCCAGCGACCAGGAGATTATCAACCGATTTGGTAAAGAATATAAAGAAATTACCAATACCCTTAAAAAAGATTATACTAAGAATAAAGAAGAAGCGTATCTTGATTTTTATCGCAAGATGCGTCCGACTGAACCGGTGACCAAAGATACTGCCGAGATGTTGTTCTACCGTCTTTTCTTTGATCCGGCGCGCTATGACCTTGAGAGAGTCGGCCGTTTCATGCTTAATCGCAAGTTAGGTATGGATGTATCGCTTGATAAGCGCATCCTTGACTCTGATACCGTTGTCAAAGTTATCGAATATTTAATTCGCCTGAAAGCGGGTGAAGGTAAGATCGATGATATCGACCATTTGGGTAATCGCCGCGTTAAAACTGTCGGCGAACTTGTGCAGAATCAGATTCGTATCGGTATGAGCCGCGTTGAGCGTTCGATACGTGAGCGTTTAAGTATCCTTGGTGACTTTGATAATTTAAGCGTACATTACCTTATTAATAGCAAGCTTCTTTCAAATCAAATTCGCGATTTCTTCGGCCGTTCACAGCTTTCACAGTTTTTGGATCAGATCAACCCGCTTGCTGAGTTAACGCACAAAAGACGGTTAAGCGCATTAGGCCCCGGCGGTCTTTCCCGGGAACGTGCAGGTTTTGAAGTGCGCGACATTCACCCATCACATTATGGGCGGGTGTGCCCCATTGAAACACCGGAAGGCCCGAATATCGGGCTTATTGCTTCCTTGTCAACGTTTGCCCGTGTTAATCAGCTTGGTCTATTAGAAACCCCGTATCGTAAAGTTGAAGATGGCCGTGTAACCCGTAAGATTGAATATTTGACTGCCGATATTGAAGAGGACAAAATGATCGCGCAGGCGAATGTTCCGTTTGATACGGATGGGTCATTCCTTACAAAAGAAGTCTCGTGCCGGTACAGAGGTGATTATCCGAAAGTAAATCCAAAACAAGTTCAATATATGGATGTATCCCCGAAACAGCTCGTTTCGGTGGCTGCGTCTTTGATTCCGTTTTTAGAGCATGATGATGCCAACCGAGCTTTGATGGGTGCTAACATGCAGCGCCAGGGAGTGCCGTTGATGGTTACCGAGGCTCCTTTGGTGGGTACTGGTATGGAAGAGAAGGTTGCCAGAGATTCCGGAACCGTTTCGATTGCTGAAGAGGCCGGAAAAGTCACCAGCGTTGACTCCTGTTCCATTAGTATAGGTAAGAAGATTTATCATCTGAAAAAATTTCAGCGGACGAATGCCGATACGTGTTTAAATCAGCGTCCGACCGTCAAACTTGGCGAGCACGTTGAAAAGGGTCAGGTTATCGCCGATGGCATTGCTACAAAGAATGGTGAACTTGCCCTTGGCAAGAATCTCCTGGTTTCTTTTATGCCGTGGCGCGGATATAACTTTGAAGACGCGATTGTTTTAAACGAACGTTTGGTCAAAGAAGATGTTTTGACGACGATCCATATAGAAGAATTTGAAATCGAAGCAACAGAAACCCGCTTGGGTAATGAAGAGGTTACCCGTGATATACCCAATGTTAATGAAGAGGCCTTACGTAATCTTGACGAAAACGGTATTATCCGTTTAGGTGCAGAGGTTGGCGCAGGTGATATTCTCGTTGGGAAAGTCACGCCGAAAACCGAAGCGGAACTTTCTCCTGAAGAAAGGCTGTTGCGCGCGATTTTCGGTGAGAAATCCCGTGATGTTCGGGACACGTCATTGACCGTTCCTCCGGGAGTCGAAGGTGTTGTGGTTGATGTACATATCTTCTCGAGAAAAGACCGCGGCAGGAAATCAAAAGAAGAAAAGATCGTTGAGAATGCAAAAATCAAGGAATTAAAAGCGTATTACCGTCAGGAACTTGATTATTTGGAGGCTGAAAAGATAGCACGTTTGGCGCAGGTTCTCGGGGTGGATAAAAAGAAGCTTGAAAAAATTGATGTCGGCGACAATGAAGAAGCTAAGATTTTGGCTGCGTCGTTTGATGAACAGTTACAGGAATTGATGGGGGAACAGCAGCAGGAAATTGAAAAGGTTCGCAGGGGCGATGAACTTCCGCCGGGTGTTTTAAAACGGGTTGTTGTCTATATTGCGACAAAACGTAAGGTTAACGAAGGTGATAAGCTTGCCGGCCGCCATGGAAATAAGGGTGTTGTTGCCCGTATTGTTCCCGAAGAAGATATGCCGTTTTTACCTGATGGTACACCGGTGGATGTTGTGTTGAATCCGTTGGGTGTTCCTTCCCGTATGAACGTCGGACAGATCCTTGAAACGCACCTAGGTTGGGCGGCAAAAGCGCTTGGCATCAGTATCGACAGCCCTGTTTTCGACGGAGCGACTGAGGCAGAGATCAAGGAAATGTTTAAGAAAGCCGGACTTCCGGATGACGGTAAGATTTATCTGCGTGATGGATACAACGGCGATCAGTTCGGTCAAAAAGTAACTGTTGGCCAGATGTATATGATGAAATTGATACATTTGGTTGATGAGAAGATCCATGCCCGTTCTATTGGACCGTACTCCTTGGTTACGCAGCAGCCGTTGGGTGGTAAGGCGCAGTTTGGTGGACAGCGTTTAGGTGAAATGGAAGTGTGGGCACTTGAAGCATACGGTGCTGCATTTACACTCCAGGAAATGTTAACGGTAAAAAGCGACGATGTAGCTGGTCGTACACGTATATATGAGGCTATTGTTAAGGGAGAACAGCGCCTGACGCATGGCACTCCCGAATCATTTAACGTTTTGATTAAAGAGCTTCAGGGCTTATGCCTGGATATCAGAACGGAGAAAACAGTATAATGGACGAGATAACCCCTTTTGACAGTATTTCGATTAAAATTGCATCTACGCAGATAATTAAAGGCTGGTCGAACGGCGAGATCAAGAAAGCCGAGACTATCAATTATCGCACGTTGAAGCCGGAAAAAGACGGTCTTTTCTGCGAGAAGATATTTGGGCCTGTTCGTGATTGGGAATGTAACTGCGGAAAATATAAAGGCATTAAATTCAAGGGTATTACCTGCGATCGCTGCGGCGTAACGGTTGATCGTTCATCGGTCAGACGTGAACGCATGGGACATATTGAACTTGCAGCTCCGGTTACGCATATTTGGTTCTTTAAGGCGGTACCGAGCCGTTTGTCAGCTATGCTTGACATCGGACTTCGTGATTTGGAAAAGATTATTTATTACGAAGAATACGTTATTATTGATCCCGGGACCACTCCGCTCAAAAAGAACGATCTTCTTACGGAAGAAAAATATCAAGAAGCAGTTGCTCAGTATGGCAGTAATTTCAAGGCTAAGATCGGGGCTGAGGCTATTCGCGATCTCTTGAAAGAGCTTGATCTTGACCAGTACTGCAAAAAATTGCGTAAAGAGCTTGAAAAGACAAAAGAAGTTTTAAAAAACACCAAGCTTGTTAAGAGTTTACGCATTGTTGAAGATTTTAAAAAGACGGGGAATAGTCCGGAGTGGATGGTATTGGAATTACTCCCGGTTATTCCTCCTGATCTTCGTCCGCTCGTTCCGTTAGACGGAGGAAGGTTCGCAACGTCTGATTTGAATGATCTTTATCGACGGGTCATCAATCGAAATAATCGTCTAAAGAAACTGATTGAATTGAATGCCCCTGAAATCATTATTCGGAACGAGAAACGCATGCTGCAGGAAGCGGTTGACGCGTTGCTTGATAATGGAAGGCACGGTCGTCCGGTCATGGGAGCAAACAATAGGCCTTTAAAATCCCTTTCCGACATGTTGAAGGGAAAACAGGGTCGTTTCCGTCAGAATCTTTTAGGTAAGCGTGTTGATTATTCAGGCCGTTCGGTCATCGTTGTCGGCCCTGAACTGAAACTGCATGAGTGCGGGCTTCCGAAACAGATGGCCCTTGAACTTTTTGAGCCGTTTATCATTAAGAAATTACGTGAAAAAGGATTTGTGCATACGATCAAAGGCGCCCGTAGAATGGTTGAGCGCGGTAAGATCGAGGTATGGGATATCCTGGATGAAGTCATCAAAGATCATCCGGTTTTATTGAACCGTGCCCCGACGCTGCATCGTTTGGGTATCCAGGCATTTCAGCCGGTTTTGATAGAAGGAAAATCAATTAAGATCCATCCGTTGGTCTGTACAGCGTTTAACGCTGACTTTGACGGTGACCAGATGGCTGTGCATGTCCCTCTTTCCCTTGAGGCACAGATTGAATGTAAAGTGCTGATGCTGGCTTCGAACAATATTTTTTCACCTGCCGATGGCAGACCGATTCTTACTCCGACGCAGGATATCATCCTTGGTTTATCCTATCTGTCAAAAGAGAAGGCTGGTTTGCGCGGAGAAGGGAAGATCTTTTCCAATAGCGAGGAAGTAATCGTCGCCTACGATGATAATGAGATTGACTTGCATGCGAAAATTAAATTACGCGTGTATTCATTGTTTAGCTTTGTTGAAAAAAGCAGTGTCCAGGAACGCGCTATCATTGAGACAACCGTCGGCCGCGTTATATTTAATCAGGTGCTGCCTTCGGAATTCGGGTATGTTAATGCCGAACTTAAAAAAGGGAATGTCGGTGAGATCGTTGCCTCTTGCTATAAGCGTTTCGGCCATGCACGAACGATTCAGCTTTTGGATGATGTTAAGAAAGTCGGTTTTGATTTCGCGACGATCGGCGGCATTTCTATCGGTGTTGATGATATGAAAGTTCCTCAGGCAAAGGAAGAAGTTTTGAAGGAATCCCACGCCGAAGTTGCTAAAGTCGAAGATCAATATCGCAAGGGTATTATTACCGATCGTGAGCGTAAGTCCAAGGTTATCGATATCTGGACGCACGCAACCGATAAAGTTTCCGATCTGCTTTTTAAAGGCATGGAACCGTTTAATCCGATCTTTATGATGGCTGATTCAGGCGCCCGAGGCTCACGTTTGCAGGTCAGACAGCTGGCAGGTATGCGCGGTCTTATGGCCAAGCCGTCAGGTGAAATTATAGAAAGCCCTATTACCGCAAACTTCCGTGAAGGTTTAACGGTGTTGGAATATTTCATTTCAACGCACGGTGCGCGAAAAGGTCTTGCTGATACAGCTTTGAAAACGGCAGACGCAGGGTATTTAACCCGGCGCCTGGTTGATGTTGCCCAGGAAGTCATTGTGAACGAAGAAGACTGCGGCACGTTAAATGGTATTACGGTTTCAGCGATTATCGAAGGTGACGAAGTTGTCGTGAGCTTGAAAGATCGTATTGTCGGCCGTGTTGCTCTTGATAACGTCGTTGATATCATTACCGATGAGATTATTGTTGAGTCCGGCTCTATCATTACGGAAGAAAAAGCTGAAATGATCGAGAAGCTCGGCATTGAGAAGATTCGTATTCGCAGTGTCCTTACCTGTGAGACCGGCAGAGGCGTCTGCTGCAGATGTTACGGCAGGAATTTGGCCAGCGGCAGGCTTGTTGAAGTCGGCGAGGCGGTTGGTGTTATCGCAGCACAGAGTATCGGTGAGCCTGGTACGCAGCTTACCATGAGAACCTTCCATATCGGTGGTACGGCGTCCCGTTCGGTCGAACAGTCGTTCTATAAGTCGAAGAACAAAGGGTTTATGAAATATCATAACCTGCGGACAACTGAAAAAGGAAAAGACTTTATTGTTTTGAATAGAAATGGTGCTTTGAGTATTAACGATAAACAGGGCCGTGAATTGGAGCGCTATGCTGTTCCGCAAGGCGCTACCATCGGAGTTGCCGATGGCCATGAAATTGAAAAAGCGGTGGTGTTTATTCGATGGGATCCGTATACGTTACCGATTCTTACAGAAGTCGGCGGTCGGGTCAAGTTTGAAGATCTGAAAGAGGGCGTTACGGTTACCGAAGAAACGAATCCCGTTACGAAGCTTACGGAACGCGTTGTTGTCGAGCATAAGGTTGAATTCCAGCCGCAGATTGTCATTCAGGATGATAATAAGGATGAGGTCTTAGGGATTTATCCGATTCCTATCGGCGCGCACATCATGGTTAAAGACGGGCAGCATATCGGAGCAGGTGAGAACCTCGCCAAGATCCCCCGTCAGGTTGTAAAAACCCGCGATATTACCGGTGGTCTTCCGAGAGTTGCCGAGTTGTTTGAAGCTCGTCGTCCGAAAGATCCGGCTGTTATTTCAGAAATTGACGGTTTTGTGGAATTTGGTGAAAGCAAAAAAGGACAACGAGTCATTGTCGTCAAATCCGCTACCGGCATGCAGCGTGAATACGTTATTCCGCACGGAAAACATCCCAATGTGTATAAGGGCGATAAAGTTTCTTCCGGTCAGCAGTTGACTGACGGGCCCGTGGTTTTACAGGATATCTTACGTGTTTGCGGCGATAAAGTCCTTCAGGAATATTTGGTCAACGAAGTGCAGGAAGTCTATCGTCTGCAGGGTGTGCGTATCAATGATAAGCATATTGAAGTTATCATTAGACAGATGTTGAAAAAAGTCCGCGTTGAAGAAGGCGGAGATACCAACTTCTTGGCGACTCAGCAAATTGATAAGTGGACTTTCCAGAAGGAAAATGATGCGGTCATGAAAAAAGGCGGAAAGCCTGCTGTTGCCACCCCGCTTTTATTAGGTATCACCAAAGCATCATTGTTGACGGAAAGTTTCATTTCTGCCGCCAGTTTCCAGGAGACCACCAAGGTCCTTACGGATGCAGCGACATCAGGAAAACGCGATGAGCTTTTCGGGTTAAAAGAGAATGTTATCGTCGGTCATTTAATTCCCGCTGGTACAGGTTTTCGCGCGCATCGCGAATTTGATATGCAGAAGATGGCGGAGAATTTGCATGAAACAGCTAAAAAGCAAGAAGAGACTCAAGAAGTAAAGAAAGAGGAATAAGGGTATGCCAACAATATCACAACTGATTAGATTTGGAAGAGTTTCCAAAAAGAAGAAAACAAAATCGCCCGCATTAAAGGCGTGTCCTCAGCGTCGTGGTGTGTGCCTTCAGGTCCGCACGATGACACCGAAGAAGCCTAACTCAGCGTTGCGTAAAATTGCTCGTGTAAGGCTTACTACGGGTATTGAAGTTACAGCCTATATTCCGGGTGAAGGTCATAATTTGCAGGAACATTCCATAGTTTTGGTCAGAGGAGGCCGTGTTAAGGACCTTCCGGGTGTTCGGTATCATATTGTCCGCGGTACGCTTGATGCCGCAGGTGTTAATGCACGTAGAAAATCACGTTCAAAGTACGGCGCCAAGCGCCCGAAAGAAGGCGGCGCTCCAGCTGCTAAAAAATAAGGCTTAAAAGACATGAGAAGAAGAAAAGCACAGGAAAGAGAAGTACTAGCAGATCCTAAATACAATTCAAAGATTGTCGGTAAGTTCATTAATATGGTGATGACCGAGGGTAAAAAAGCGCTTGCTGAGAATATTGTGTACAGCGCTTTTGACAAGGTTAAGACTGTGTTGAATGAACAGGATGCAATGAAAGTTTTTCACAAAGCGATTGAAAATGTGCGTCCGCGTCTTGAAGTAAAACCGCGCCGCGTCGGTGGTGCAACGTACCAGGTTCCTATTGAAGTACGACAGGAGCGAGGTACTTCTATTGCGCTGCGCTGGATCAGAGATTACGCACGTCAGAAAAAAGGCAAGGCTATGGAAGAAAAGCTTGCTGAAGAAATTATCGCCGCGTATAAAGGCGAAGGTTCTGCGATTAAAAAACGGGATGATACCCATAAAATGGCTGAGTCTAATAAGGCCTACGCACACTTTAGGTGGTAATCAAAAATGAGTAAAAGACGCTTTCCTTTAGAGAAAATACGTAATATCGGGATTATCGCACACATTGACGCCGGTAAAACCACGACAACAGAACGTGTCTTATTTTATGCGGGAAAAACGCATAAAATAGGAGAGGTCCATGATGGCGCGGCCACTATGGACTGGATGGTTCAGGAACAGGAACGCGGTATTACCATTACTGCTGCTGCAACGCAGTGTTTGTGGCTTGATTGTGCTATTAATATTATTGATACACCGGGGCACGTAGATTTTACGATTGAAGTTGAACGTTCGTTGAAAGTCCTGGATGGCGCATGTGTGGTTTTCTGCGGTGTCGGCGGTGTTGAGCCGCAATCAGAGACTGTTTGGCGTCAGGCAGACCGCTATGAAGTTCCGCGTATCGCCTATGTCAATAAGATGGACAGGACAGGCGCTAATTTTCCGGATTGTATCGCGCAGATGCATTCAAAATTGGGTGCTAATGCGGCTGCAATTCAGCTACCGTATGGCGTCGAAGAGAATTTCAAGGGGATCGTTGATCTCATTGAACGCACGATGACCCTGTATAAGGATGATTTGGGAAAAGAGATGGAGATTTGCCCTATTCCTCCTGAGATGAAAGAGGATGTTGAAAAATACCGTGCGATTATGATTGAGAAACTCGCGGAAGCTGATGATCAGATTCTGGAAAAATTCTTGAGCGGCGCGGAAATCAGTGCTCAGGAGATTAAATCCAGGATGCGCGCAGCAGTTATTGCCAATAAATTCGTTCCCGTTTTGTGCGGGTCATCATTTAAGAATAAAGGCATACAGCTTATGCTTAATGCGGTGTGCGAATATCTTCCTGCTCCGTCAGATATTCCGGCAGTTAAAGGGACCGATCCTAAGAGCGGGGAATTTGAAAAAATTGATACGTCCGATGATGCGCCTTTCTGCGCGCTTTGTTTTAAAATCGCGACTGATCCGTATGTCGGAAGGCTTAATTTCATCCGTGTTTATTCCGGAACGCTCAATGCCGGTACCTATATATTCAATTCTACGAAGCGTACACGTGAACGGGTTACGAAACTTGTGCGTATGCATGCCAATAAACAGGAAATTATTGATACGGTAATGGCAGGTGATATCGTTGCGGCTGTCGGGTTGAAAGATACTAAAACCGGTGATACATTGTGCAACGAAAATAATCAGATATTGCTTGAAGCGATGCGCTTTCCGGAACCGGTTATTCAACAGGCTATTGAAACATCGAGTAAAGATGATTCCGAAAAGCTTGGTTTGGCGTTACATAAGCTTGCCGATGAAGATCCTTCATTTAAACTTATATATAACCAGGAAACCGGGCAATCTCTTATTGCCGGTATGGGGCAGTTGCATCTTGAAATTATTGTCGATCGTTTGTTGCGTGAATTCAACGTCAAAGTCCAGGTCGGTGTTCCGCAGGTTGCGTATCGTGAGACGGCGACCAGGAAAGTCAATGCGACCGGTAAATTTGTTCAGCAGTCCGGTGGCCGCGGTCAGTATGGCCACTGCGTTATTGAACTTGAACCGCAGGAAAAACCGGGCCTGGGTGTTACCTTCGAGAATAAGATTAAAGGTGGGGCTATTCCCCAGGAATTTATTCCTGCAGTCAAGGATGGTATCTTTGAAACCGCAAAATCCGGAGTTTTGGCCGGGTACCCTGTTACGGATATTAAAGTTACCCTTGTTGACGGTTCATATCATGATGTCGATTCCTCCGAAATGGCGTTTAAGATGGCAGCCGGTCTTGCATTGAATGATGCCTTACGCAAGGCTAAGTCGGTAATCTTAGAGCCTATTATGGATATGGAAGTTGTAACTCCCGAAGAGTTCATGGGAGCGGTTATTGGAGACTTGAGTTCGCGGCGCGCAAAAATCGAATCGATTAATCAGAGAGGCAATGCCCGCGCAATAAGGGCGGCAATTCCTTTGTCTGAGATTTTCAATTACGCGACGATTATGCGTTCTCTTACTCAAGGCAGAGCATCCTATACAATGGAGCCCTCGTTTTATGCCGAGGTGCCTTCGCATGTGGCAGAGAAGATCATGGCGGGTTATTCGTCCGCTGGTGCACGGAGATCATAACACTATTTTACTAGGAGGTGAGTAATGGCTAAGGAAAAATTTGTACGCAGCAAGCCACACGTAAACATCGGAACCATTGGTCACATCGACCACGGTAAAACGACGTTAACAGCAGCAATTACGCACGTTCTTGCCAAGTTGGGCAAAGCGACATCGCGTGACTATGCCGATATCGCAAAAGGCGGTACGGTTCGCGACGAGACAAAGGTTGTTACCATTTCGGTTGCGCACGTCGAGTATGAATCTGATTCGCGCCATTACGCGCATATCGACTGCCCGGGGCACGCCGATTACATTAAGAACATGATTACTGGTGCGGCCCAGATGGATGGTGCAATTCTGGTCGTGTCCGCTGTTGACGGTCCTATGCCTCAGACACGTGAGCACATTCTTTTGGCCAAGCAGGTAAACGTTCCGGCGATGGTTGTGTTTATGAATAAATGCGATCTCGTCGAGGATAAGGAACTTCTTGACCTTGTTGAGATGGAAGTTCGTGATCTTTTGACAAAATACGGTTATCCCGGAGACAAGACGCCGATTATCAGAGGCAGCGCGTTGAAAGCTATGCAGTCTACTGATCCGGCGAGTGCTGATTCCAAATGTATCCTCGATCTCGTCAAGGCATGCGATGAGTTTATTCCTTTGCCCGCCCGTGATCTTGATAAACCGTTATTGATGGCTGTAGAAGACGTGTTTTCTATCGAAGGCCGCGGTACTGTTGCAACCGGAAGAATCGAACGTGGCAAAGTCCATATCAATGAAGAAGTTGAAGTCATTGGTTTGAGACCTGAACCGCAGAAAACGGTTGTTACGGGTATTGAAATGTTCAGAAAGCTTCTTGATGAAGGCCAGGCAGGAGATAATGTCGGGCTTTTGTTGAGAGGTGTTGATAAGAGCGCGATCGAACGTGGTATGGTTATCGCGGCACCGAAGTCTATTACGCCGCATACCAAGTTCAAAGCGCAAGTGTACGTGTTGACCAAAGAAGAAGGTGGAAGACATACCCCGTTCTTCAAGGGATACAGACCGCAGTTCTATTTTCGTACCACCGATGTCACTGGTTCAGTCACCCTGCCTGCAGGCACGGAAATGATTATGCCAGGAGATAACGTGGCGGTTGAAGTTGAATTAATCACTCCTATTGCTATGGAAAAAGAATCACGCTTTGCAATCCGTGAGGGCGGCCGTACAGTAGGCGCGGGTGTTGTCACAGAGATCATCGCGTAACTGGAATATAAAGAATGAGCAACCAGAAGATACGAATTAAATTAAGAGCGTACGATCATCGACTTCTCGACCAGGCGGTCGCAGAAATCGTCGAGACGGTTCGCAGAACCGGTGCCAAGATTTGCGGCCCTGTTCCGCTGCCGACGAAGAAAGAATTGTATACCGTTCTTCGTTCACCGAATATCGATAAGAAATCGCGCGAGCAGTTTTCGCTTGCTACGCACAAACGCCTTATTGATATTATGGAACCGACGGGAAAGACGATCGACTCTTTGAGAAAACTGAATCTGCCCGCAGGGGTGGATGTTGAAATAAAGTAATACTAAACGAACCGTTGCGCTTTTTCTCCTGACTTCGCAAGGCGATATCCAGGAGAAAAAGCGTGCGGAAAAACTGTGCAGGTATTCTGATATGACTATGGGAATCGTTGGGAAAAAATTAGGGATGACGCAGGTATACACCGAAGACGGATCACTCGTCGGGGTAACGGTTATTGAAGCTGGTCCGTGCCCGGTGCTGCGTGTGAATGCAAGATCAATTCAGCTTGGTTTTGATGCAGTTGATGAAAAACGCGTGAAAAAGCCTGTTGCAGGATATTATAAAAAGCGCAATATCGCAACGCGTAAGGTCATGAAAGAGGTTTCCAATGATGCATCAAAGGAATATAAAGTTGGAGACGAGATTAAAGTCGACGTTTTTCAAAACGGTGAATTTGTTGACGTGACCGGTACTTCTCTTGGCAAAGGTTTTCAGGGAGGTATGAAACGTCATCATTGGAATGGTGGTCCTGCTTCACACGGATCAACATCCCACCGTCGCGTCGGTTCAATCGGCTCAAGCACGACACCGGGTCGCGTTTGGCGCGGGCATAATATGCCCGGGCATATGGGACAAGAAACGGTTACCGTGCAGAATCTGAAAGTAATTAAAGTAGATTTAGAGAATAATCTTTTGCTTGTTGAAGGGGCTGTTCCCGGACACAAGAATGCTTATCTGTTGATCAAGAAAGCTGTGAAGAAACAGGCAAAACTAGCAAAGGCTGCGGCGAAAGCCACAAAGTAAAATACTATGCATACGATAATTTTACCGTTGTTTAATTCTGAAGGTACGGAGATCGATAGACTTAAAATAGATGGATCGGTTTTTGGAAAGACTTTGAGCGAAGGAGCGTTGTATCAGGCGGTCCTTGCGAACATGCAGAATCAGCGCAAAGGGCTTGCAGCAACGAAAACCAGAGGCGAGGTCTCCGGAGGCGGCAAAAAACCGTGGAAACAAAAAGGTACGGGCCGGGCTCGCGTTGGTTCCATCCGTTCACCGTTATGGCGTCATGGAGGCGTTGTGTTTGGTCCTCATCCGCGTGATTTTTCGATTACCTTGCCGCAGAGTATCCGCGATGTAGCGCTTCGATCTGCGATACAGGCAAAAGCCAAGGACGGCAGTTTGTTGGTGCTGGAAAGTTTTTCATTAACAAACGCACAGACAAAAAGCGCCGCAGTCATATTCAAGAATCTGAAAGTTGCGGGACGCAATGCAAAAGCAAAAAGCATCCTGCTTCTGATTGAAAAATCCGACGAGAATATGAAGCGTGCGTTGCGCAATATCGAATTTTTGAATGTGAATTTAGTAAAGAATACCAATGCCTATGAAATATTGGCAAGCAGAAAAGTAATTGTCACCAAAGACTCGCTTGACGAGCTAATAAAAAGGTTGAAAAAATGATTTCTTACGATATAATAAAAACTCTGCTCCGGACTGAAAAATCGAGCGCGCAGGAACCGTCGAGAAAATATTGTTTCCTCGTCGACAAAAAAGCAAATAAAATTGAAGTAAAAAAAGCCGTCGAGGAAATCTATAAAGTAAAAGTCCAGGATGTCAATACGACCATCGGTCCTGGAAAATATAAAAGAGTCAGGTACCAGCTGGGAAAAACTCCTGATTACAAGAAAGCAATTGTTACGTTACGAGAGGGACAGAAGATAGATACTTCAGTCTAAATTTATGGGAATCAAATCATTTAATCCATACACACCATCACGCCGGCACATGAAAGCGTCGGATTTTGTCGAGATTACGAAAGATACGCCGGAAAAGTCGCTTTTAACGCCGCTCAAGAAAACCGGCGGTCGCAATAACTATGGCCGTATTACTACCCGGCACATCGGGGGCGGGCATAAGAGGATGTACCGGATTATAGATTTTAAGCGTGATATTTTTGATACGCCGTTTAAAGTCATCGCTATTGAATATGACCCGAACCGCACGACGAGAATTGCGCTGGTTGAATATCCGAACAAGGTTAAAAAATACATTTTAGCTCCTGCGGGAGTCGGCGTTGGCGATGAATTGGTAACAAGCAAAGAAAAAGGCACTGAGATTAAGAACGGCAATTGTATGCCCATTCGTCATATACCTTCAGGTACGCTTATCCATAATATCGAGATTGTTAAAGGAAAAGGCGGACAGATCAGCCGTTCTGCCGGGACCAGTGCTACGATTATGGCTAAAGAAGGTGATTTTGCGCATCTTAAATTACCATCAGGTGAGATTCGTTTAGTTCATCTTGATTGTCTTGCGACTGTCGGCCAATTAGGTAATATTGAGCATGAAGCGCAGATTTTCGGGAAAGCAGGAAAGTCCCGTTGGCGCGGTATCCGGCCTACGGTCAGAGGTCTTGCTATGAACCCGGTTGATCATCCGCATGGTGGTGGAGAAGGTAAGTCGGGACAGGGCAATCCCCATCCGACAACACCATGGGGTAAGCCGACCAAAGGCTATAACACCAGAAATCGTAATAAGTATTCCAACAAATTTATTGTAAAGAGAAGGAAGTAAGAGATGCCACGTTCGCTTAAGAAGGGTCCATACGTTGAGGATAGTTTGTTAAAGAAGGTCGAGAGATATCGTCGTCAGGGAATTCGCCAGGCGATTAAAACCTGGTCGCGCCGTTCAACCGTTACGCCGGAATTTGTCGGTTTGACGTTTGCGGTCTATGATGGGCATAGGCATATTCCGGTTTTTGTGACCGAAAATATGGTCGGCCATAAGCTCGGGGAATTTTCTCCGTCCCGCATATTCAGGAAACACGGCGGTGTGAAAGCGAAGAAGGCGGCGGAAAAAACGTAATCGAGTTGATAGCTCATAGGTCATAGCTGATAGTTTAATAGAGGTACAGGAGAAAAGAATGTTAGTAAAAGCTGATGGTAAATTTTTAAGAGTATCGCCTACCAAGACACGACTTGTTATGGATTTGATTCGTAATAAAGAAGTGGCTGAGGCGCAAGCGATATTGATGCATACGAATAAACGTCCGACGGATGCTTTGCAGAAAATCTTGAAACAGGCTGTGGCAAACGCTAAGGTTAAAGGATTTAGCGCCAACCAGCTCTATGTCTCAAAGATTGTTTGCGATAACGGACCGGCTTGGAAACGGTTTAAGGCTGCAGCGTTTGGCCGTGCTACGTCGATCAGGAAGCGTACGTCGCATATTAGAATTGAATTGGATTTAAAGTCAGGAGAGTGATGCATGGGGCATAAAGTCAGTCCGTTAATATTACGAATCGGTTACATCAAGACGTGGAACAGCAGATGGTATGCCAAGGCTAAGGATTACGCGCGCTTTATTAATGAGGATTATAAAATCCGTAAATATATAAAGTCAAAGTTCAAACAGGCGGCTATTGCTAAAATCGTGATTGAACGTCTTACCGAGAAGGTTAAAATTCGCATTCATTCGGCACGGCCTGGTATTATTATAGGACGTCATGGCGCTGATATCGAGCGTTTACGCGGGGATTTGAATAGTTTAGTTAAGAAAGAGCTTTCTATAGATATTGAAGAGGTTAAACAGCCTGCTTTGGATGCGCAACTTGTTGCCGAAAATGTTGCGTTACAGCTTGAGAAACGGGTTGCATTCCGCAGGGCTGTGAAGCGCGCTATTGAGCAGACGATGTCAGCGGGTGCAAAAGGTATAAAAGTTTCCTGTTCAGGACGGTTGAACGGCGCTGAAATGTCCCGAACTGAAAATTATCGCCAGGGGAAAATACCTTTGGCAACATTGCGAGCGGATATTGATTTTGCGATCGCAGAAGCGTTGACCACGTTTGGTTTGATCGGGGTTAAAGTTTGGATTTATAAAGGTGATATTTTAGGTAGACCCGGAATGGTTACACCTGTCGCTAAGCCTGAGGAAAAGGAACAGACACCGTCTCAGGAAGGCGCTGCCAAGTCATAATAAGTGAGGGATTGATATGGTTTTAATGCCAAAGAGAGTTAAATATCGTAAGCTGCAAAAAGGGATGCGCCGCGGCATTGCGACTACCGGAGCTAACTTAGCGTTCGGTGAGTTTGGACTCAAAGTCCTTGAAAATGGATGGATCAAAAATACGCAGATTGAAGCGGTGCGTGTTTTGCTGGCGCGCCAGCTTAATAAGGGCGGTAAGATGTGGATACGTATTTTTCCGGATAAGTCAATTACCAAGAAGCCTGCCGAAGTTCGTATGGGTAAGGGTAAGGGTGATCTTGATCACTGGGTTGCGGTTGTCAAACGCGGCAGGATCCTTTTTGAACTGGGTGGTATTCCGGAAGAGTATGCAAAGCGTTGTTTTCGAATGGCAGCGTATAAGCTTCCGATGCGGACAAAATTCATTACGCGTGCGCATAGATAAGAGGGAATAATCATGAAGATGCAGGAATTACGAGTATTATCAAACGACGAGTTACGAAGCAAGGAAAAGAGCCTCAAGGAAGAGCTCTTTAAGTTGCGCAATCAGCGGTATACCGGCAGAGTTGAGAAACCGCATCAGTTTTCCGCTATCCGGAAGGACATGGCGCGCATTCAGACGATACTGAACGAAAAGAAAGAGAAATAAGCATGGGCATAAAAAAACAATTTATCGGTGAAGTCATAAGCGACAAGATGGACAAAACCATCGTGGTGCGCGTTATCAGAATGGCAAAACATACTTTGTACAATCGTGTTTTGAAGACTGCCACAAAATTCAAGGTTCACGATGAGAAGGAAGTCGCTCATATTGGTGACGAGGTAAAAATTGAAGAGACAAGACCCCTTTCTAAGGATAAACGTTTTCGCTTGGTCAGTGTCGTTAAAAAAGCGCAGGATACAGGGATTGTCTTGAAGGATGAGGTAGAAAAATGATACAATTGCGTTCAATTTTAGATGTAGCGGATAATACCGGTGCCAAAAGAGCCGCGTTTATCAACGTGTTGGGAAAAAAGAATTGCTTTATTGCGGATATCGGAGATACCATCAACGTTAACATCAAGGAATCTTCTCCCGATGCGGCCGTTAAGAAGGGTGAGGTTGCCCGGGCAGTTATCGTCAGGACCAAGTCCGCGATTCGCCGTGCCGATGGGTCCGTATTGCGGTTTGACCGTAATGCCATCGTTATCATCGACAATCAGCAGAATCCGAAAGGTACGCGTGTGTTCGGGCCTGTTGCCCGCGAGTTACGCGAGAGAAATTTCACGAAGATTATTTCATTAGCGCCAGAGGTCATTTAAATGCTTAAGATAAAAAAGAACGATATGGTTCAGGCAACAAAAGGTAAGGATAAGGGAAAAAAAGGCAAAGTAATCAGTGTTTTTGACGGAGGCAAGCGGTTACTTGTCGAAGGCATTAACATGGTCAAAAAGCATAAACGTCAGACCCGGCAGGATCAGAAGGGTGGTATTGTTTCTATCGAGAAACCGATACACATTTCTAATATTGCCTTGGTTTGCAAAAGCTGCTCACGGCCGGTTCGTGTCGGTTTTAAATTTCTAGAGGATAAATCGAAGGTTCGCTTTTGTAAAGAGTGTAAAGAGGCCATATAGTATGACTCCCCGATTATTAGAAAAGTACAGAAAAGAAATTGTTCCTGCGATGCAGGAGAAGTTTGGTTTAAAGAATAGACTTGCTGTTCCGCGTATTGATAAAGTTGTTGTCAATATGGGTGTCGGTGAAGCGACGCAGGATGTTAAAATCCTTGATAAAGCTGTTGAAGAGCTTGCGGCGATCACCGGTCAAAAACCGGTTGTTAAACGCGTCAAAAAAGCTATTTCAAACTTTAAAATTAGAGCCGGGCAGCCTGTTGGTTGTATGGTAACGCTGCGTAAAAACATGATGTATGAGTTCATGGATAGATTTTTTAACGCAGCGATGCCTCGTATCCGTGACTTCCGTGGTGTTCCGGTAACAAGTTTTGACCAGGCCGGTAACTATACGCTTGGTTTAACAGAGCAGGGTATTTTCCCGGAGTTGGAATTTGACCGGATTACCCGCGCTCAGGGTATGGACATTACGTTTGTTATCAAAAATTCAAAGTCGAGAGAAATGTCAAAGGAATTATTGAAACAATTCGGCATGCCGTTTGTTGTCGAAAGCAATGAAAGAGAGAAAGCGTAGAAATGGCAAAGAATTCACAGATAGCGCGTTGGAAGAGTAAACCGAAGTTTTCTACCCGTAAATATAATCGCTGCGAGATCTGCGGCCGTTCCGGTGGGTATCTTCGCCGGTTTCGTTTATGCCGCCTTTGTTTCAGAGAGTTAGCCTGGGCAGGTGTGATTCCGGGTATTAAAAAAGCAAGCTGGTAGTTTAATCCCCCTGCCGGAATTTCACGGAACTACGCCCGTGAATGCATGGCGGTTGGGACGTCGCCCCGATACGGGCGAATAAAAATAAAAAAGGACCCATGGGTTGAACCTGTGGGGCTCCAGGGAGAAAAAGTTATGGCAAGAACTGATTTGATTGCGGATGCATTCACCATTATTCGGAATGCAATTATGTGCCGTAAGGAAAATGTGGATGCGCCTGCTTCTGGCACCGTGAAAGCGATTTTGGACATCTTACAGCGGGAAGGATATATTGAAACCTTCAAGCTTATTGAAGATAAGAAACAAGGGTTGGTCCGTATTTATCTTAAGTATGTCGCTGGAAAATCGGCGATACGTAATATTAAACGAATATCAAAACCGGGTTTGCGCGTCTATGTGAAACGTGAAAAGGTTCCGAATGTTTTGCGCGGACGAGGCCTGGCGATTATGACAACGTCAAAGGGAATCATGACCGATAAAGAAGCCCGTTTGCAGAATGTGGGCGGCGAAGTTATCGGCTATATCTGGTAGAGGGATACTATGTCACGTATTGGTATGAAAGCAGTAGCAGTTCCACAGGGCGTTAAGATAGAATGTAAGAATGGTCAGGTTTATGTCGAGGGTACAAAAGGCAAACTAAACCGTTCGTTATCCGATCGCGTTAAAGTTGAGGTTAAAGACAACCAGCTTTTCGTCACACGCGTTGCTGATAGCAAACTTGATCGTTCGATGCATGGTTTGACGCGTGCGCTTATCCTTAATATGATCGTTGGTGTCAGCAAAGGATATGTTAAGGAAATGGAAATTATCGGTGTTGGTTTTAAGGCCGCAGTGCAGGGGAATAAGCTGAACATGGCACTTGGTTTTTCCCATCCGGTTAATTTTGAAATACCGCAGGGTATCAAGATTGAAACTCCGAAACCGACGTTGCTTATTATCAGCGGTATCGATAAAGAGAAAGTCGGTCAAGTTGCTGCTGAGATTCGTGCGATTTATCCTCCCGAGCCGTATAAAGGCAAAGGAATTAGATTTGTTGGCGAACAGGTGAAGAAGAAGGTTGGTAAGGCCCAGGCTTCTGGCAAATAACGTTTCATATCGATAGGACCGTATATACTATGAAGAAAAAGATTAGAAATAAGAGGGTTGCATCACGGATGAAGAGGCATGTGCGTATTAAACTGCGTATGCGCGGAACAAGCGAGCGTCCTCGTTTAGTAATCAAGCGCAGCCTTGGCCATATTAGTGCTCAGGTTATTGATGATGCTTCGAACAAAACACTTTTTTCCTTTTCAACGATGGATAAGGAAATACGGGAAAAAGTTGCTGCCGGTGGTAGTGTCAAAGGCGCTGAAGCGTTCGGAGTCATCTTTGCCCAGAAGGCAAAGGAAAAAGGTATAACCCAGATTATTTTTGACCGTGCCGGTTATTTGTATCATGGCCGTGTCAAGGCTTTTGCAGATAGTCTAAGAAAAGGGGGATTGACTTTTTAATATGCGCGAGTTAAAAATTGAACAATCTGAATATGTCGAGAAGGTAATTACTATTAACCGAGTTACCAAGGTCACTAAAGGCGGTAAGAAGATGCATTTTAGCGCATTGGTAGTTGTCGGTGATACCAAAGGCCGTGTTGGTTTCGCCTTAGATAAAGCAAATGAAGTTGCGGATGCAATTCGCAAATCCTTAACAAAAGCCAAAAAAAGACTCGTGACTGTTCCGAGGGAGGGCTCATCGATTCCGCATGAGATTATCGGGGAGTATGGCGCAGCAAAAGTTCTTTTGAAACCAGCTTCTGAAGGTACCGGGATTATCGCTTCAGGTCCGGTTCGTGCAATCTGTGAGGCCGCTGGCATAAAAAATATTTTGACCAAATCATTAAAATCCAACAATCCTATTAATGTTATCAAGGCGACCATGGATGGGTTGCTCAATTTAAAGGCGTAAGCGATGGAAAAAAAGACTACTAAAAAAGCAAGCGCGACAAAGAAAAGCGCTGTAAAAAAGACAGGTGCACGTGCCAAGAAGGCTGCGCCTGTGACAAAAACTGAAGCTGCAGAAGATAAACAGGCAGTGCAGGTGAAGTATGGTTTACATATTTTGAGAGTGCCGACTGGGGCGCATACAGGCAAGAAACTTCTCGGACGTGGTTCAAGTTCCGGGCACGGAAAGACTTCAACGCGTGGAAGTAAGGGCCAAACCTCACGTGCCGGCCGTGATATGTACCTTGGTTTCGAAGGTGGACAAACGCCATTGATCAGACGTATGCCCAAACGCGGGTTTACCAGTAAATTCAAGAAGGTATACCAGATCGTTAATTTGAGCGACTTGGTCCGTATAAAAGAAACTGCCATTACGCTTGATGTATTAGAGGCAAGCGGGCTTATAAAAGATAAAAATAAACTTGTTAAGATCCTTGGTGAAGGCGAAGTGAAGCAGGCGGTGACTATTCAGGCGCATGCTTTTTCAAAATCAGCCCAGGAAAAACTTAAGAATTCCGGCTCGCAGTTTGAGGTTGTGAATGCTTAACGCACTTGCTAATTCTCTTAAGATACCAGATTTAAAAAGACGGTTATTGATAACAGCTGCGATGATCACGGTGTACCGGATTGGTTGTTATATCCCGACCCCCGGTATTGATGGAGCTGCATTAGCTGAATTCTTTAACCGGTTTGCCAGTTCTCAGGGTGGCGCGCTCTTTGGCATAATCAATATGTTTTCCGGTGGTGCTATGGAGCGATTGACAATTTTTGCCTTGGGAATCATGCCGTATATCTCAAGTTCAATTATTATGCAGTTGTTGACTGCAGTTATCCCTGCGCTTGAAAAGCTGGCAAAAGAAGGCAAAGCCGGTCATGAAAAAATTAATCAGTTTACACGATATGGAACGGTTGTTCTTTCTATAATTCAGTCGTATTTTATCGCGCTGTGGCTTGAAAATCCTGCTCGATTTGAAGGATTAAAGATTGTTATGGATCCCGGCTGGGGTTTTCGTATCCTGACGGTCCTCACGCTGACCACGGGCACAATTTTTATTATGTGGCTGGGTGAGCAAATCCAGGAAAAAGGTATCGGTAACGGTATATCCTTAATGATTACTGCCGGTATCGTCTCGCGTATTCCAGCGGCTTTTCATCAGCTGTATATGCTGATGTTTGCCAATAAAGGGGCTCAAGGCGGTATTGAAATCTGGAAATTGCCGATCATGGCGTTCTTTTTAGTGGCAGTTGTTTTTTCCGTTATCATGGTAACGCAAGCGCAACGAAAGATCCCCGTGCAATATGCTCGCAGAGTTGTCGGCCGTAAAGTTTTTGGCGGGCAAAGCACCTATATACCATTAAAAGTTGATACATCGGGTGTTATTGCCATTATCTTTGCACAGTCGATTATTTTATTCCCTGCCACTATTGCTTCATTTATACCGAATCCTGCTTTTCAGAATTTTGCACATATGCTGATGCGCGGCAATATTTTATATTCGGTTATTTATTCGTTGCTTATTATTTTCTTTTGTTATTTTTATACGGCTATTGTTTTTAATCCCGTTGATTTAGCGGATAATATGAAAAAATACGGGGGTTTTATCCCGGGTATTAGACCGGGGACGACAACTGCCGATTATTTAGATTTTGTTATGACGCGTGTTACGCTTGCCGGCGCGTTATTTATTGCTTTTATCGCCATTTTCCCGGATATCATTATGGCGTGGATGCAGATACCGTACTTGGTCGCATCATTCTTCGGCGGAACCGGTATTTTGATCATTGTCGGTGTTATGCTGGATACCGTTAAACAGGTAGAGTCTCATTTATTGATGCATCACTATGATGGTTTTATTAGAGGTTCAAAAATAAAAGGGCGAAGATAATGATTATTGAATTATTAGGACCACCGGGTGCAGGAAAAGGAACGCAGGCAAAGACATTGGCGGAGCGTTTGCATCTTCCCCATATCTCAACCGGTGATATGTTGCGTCAGAATGTGTCTCAGGGAACTGATCTTGGTAAGCAGGCAAAGGCGTTCATGGAAAAAGGAGCCCTGGTGCCCGATGAGTTATTGACGGCAATGCTTGCCAATAGACTTGACCAGGCTGATCTGAAAAATGGTTTTATTCTTGATGGGTATCCGCGTACCATACCTCAGGCGGAGATACTTGATAAGCTTTTGAATGATCGCAGGCGCAGTATTGATATCGTTGTGTACCTGGATGCAAGCGAGCCGGTGGTTATTCAGCGTTTATGCGGCCGGTTAGTATGCAGCAAATGCGGGTTAAATTTCCATAAGACGAATATGCCGCCGAAAAAGGACGGTATTTGCGATGTCTGCGGGGCGTCTCTCTACACGCGAGCCGATGATAAAGAGGAAACCATTCGCAAGCGTCTCGATGTTTATTTAAAAGAAACTTCCGGGCTCATCAGTTTTTACGAAAAGAAAAAGAAATTACATCGCGTTTCTGCGGATGACTCATCCGAGACTGTGTTAGAGACTATTATTCGTCTAGCAAAGAACGCATATGATACCTCTAAAGTCTGAAAAAGATTTGGAGTTGATGCGGGTATCGGGATCGATACTTGCTAAAATCCTGCAGGAGTTGCGCAGAAGTATAAAAGCAGGAGTTACAACTGCCTATATTGACACGGTAGCTGAGTCGCTCATGCAGCGTGAAAAAGTAAAAGCGGCTTTTAAGGGATATCGCGGATATCCGGCTACAATTTGCGCTTCTGTTAATGAAGAAATCGTCCATGGGATTCCCGGGGAAAGAGTCTTGGCGGAAGGTGATGTTTTCAGCCTTGATATCGGGATAAGTTATGAGGGTTTTTTCAGCGATGCTGCCATCACGGTTGGTGTCGGAAAGCTCTCGACTCGGGATAAGAAGCTTGTTGAGGTGACGCGTCAAGCGCTTGCGGAAGGGATAAAGCAGGCCAAGGTTAATAATCACCTTTCGGATATATCGAACGCGGTTCAAAATTACGTTGAGCGTTACGGGTTTAGTGTTGTACGTCAGTTTGTCGGGCATGGGATTGGTGTGCAATTGCATGAAGAGCCGGAAGTAGCGAATTTCGGCATGCCAAACAGAGGACCGGTTTTAAAGCACGGCATGGTGCTTGCTATTGAGCCTATGGTTAATACCGGAACCTGGGAATCTAAGATCCTTGAAAATGGGTGGACGGCAGTTACAGCGGACGGTCTTAATTCAGCTCATTTTGAACATACTGTTGCGATAACGAATGACGGGCCTGAAGTATTAACCCGGTAAGGGGAAAGATGGCAAAAGAAGATTTAATTGAAACAGAAGGGGTAATATCAGAGACACTGCCCAATGCAATGTTTCGTGTCAAGCTTGAGAATGGGCATGAAGTATTAGCGCATGTCTCAGGAAAAATGAGAATGAATTTTATTCGTATTCTGCCAGGTGACCGGGTAAAATTAGAACTTTCTCCCTACGATTTATCGAGGGGTAGAATTACTTTTCGCATTAAGTAACCGGAGGATATATACGTGAAAGTTAAAGCGTCAATTAAAAAGATTTGTGACAAATGTAAAATTATCAGAAGAAGAGGCGTCGTGCGAGTAATTTGTGCGAATCCTAAACACAAACAAAGACAAGGTTAAGGATACTCAAGAAGGAGCATTTATATGCCGAGGATTTTAGGTGTTGACATCCCGAAAGAGAAGCGAATTGAAATCGCATTGATGTATTTATACGGGGTGGGCAGGGTGAATTCGAATCAGATTTTAAAAGAAGTTGGGATCAGTCCTGACAAGCGCGCGAAGGATTTGACCGAAGAGGAAGTTTCCCGTATTACGACGGTCCTCCAGAAGAATTATCGCGTTGAAGGGGATCTTCGCCGCGACATCGGTCAGAATATTAAACGGTTGATGGATATCGGTTCGTATCGTGGTTCTCGTCATAAAAAGGGGCTTCCATGCCGTGGACAGCGCACCAGAACGAATTCCAGAACCCGCAAGGGGCCGCGTAAAGGCGGTATGGCGATTGTCAAAAAAGCAGAGCCCGCTAAGAAATAATCGGGCACTAAAGGAGACACACACGTACTATGGCGACGAAAGATAAAGCAAAGAAGAAGAAATTAGCAAAAGGTATTACCTCAGGCATAGCGCATATTCAGGCAAGCTTTAATAATACCATTATTTCCATTACTGATAAACAGGGCAATGTTCTTGTATGGAGTGCACCGGGTGTTGTTGGTTACGCCGGTTCGAAGAAATCAACTCCGTTTGCCGCACAGGTAGCTGCGACTGATGCTGCCCGTAAAGCCAAAGATATTGGTATTAAAGAGATTGATGTGCTTGTTAAAGGCCCGGGTTTTGGCCGTGAGTCTGCTATCAGGGCATTGCAGGCCGGCGGGTTAACAATCACTTCTATTAAAGATGTGACTCCTATTCCGCATAATGGTTGTCGTCCTAAAAAGAAAAGGAGAGTTTAAGTTATGGCACGGTATACTGAAGCAAATTGCAGATTATGTCGCCGGGCAGGAGAGAAATTATTCCTGAAAGGCAATAAATGCTCGAGCGCTAAATGTACTATTGCAAAGCGCGCGACTCCGCCGGGTCAGCATGGTTCCAATAGAGTTAAACTTTCAAACTATGGCGTTCAGTTGCGTGAAAAGCAAAAAGTAAAATGGATGTATGGTGTTTTAGAGCAGCAGTTTCGTACCTACTTTAAACATGCAGCCAAGATCAAGGGTGTAACCGGTAAAGTCCTGTTGCAGCTTTTGGAACGCAGACTTGATAATGTCGTTTTTCGTCTGGGTTTAGCGACAAGCCGCGCCCAGGCACGGCAGATTGTTCGTCATAATAGTATTTGGGTTAATGGTACGCGAGTGAACATCCCGTCATTTCTTGTTGCGAAGGATGACGTGATCACCGTAAAATCAAAAGAAGGTGCGGTTAAAAAAATCAAAGAGAATATCGAATTGAGCAAAGAGCGCAGTGTTCCTGCGTGGCTTTCTTTTGATCAGGCAAATTTGACAGGAAAAATTCTGCGGTTCCCGGAAAAAGAAGATATCCCGGCGAATATTCAGGAACAGATGATCGTTGAGTTGTATTCGAAGTAATCTGTAAGACAGGATTATTTTTGCAGGTAATCCCTTTGCCAAAAAGGCGGATAGGGATGTCGCCCCCATAGGGTGGATTAAAAAGGGCTTCGGGTTGAAATCCCGGGGCTCCAGTCGGATAGGGAGGAAAAATGGGTATTAAGTGGAGAGATTTTCAACTACCGAAGAAACTTGAATGTGATGAAGCTACCTATACAAATATGTACGGCAAGTTTTATGCCGCACCGTTTGAACGGGGATATGGCGTCACACTCGGTAATGCATTGCGCCGGGTATTGCTTTCATCAATAGAAGGTAGTGCGGTCACCTCGGTCAAATTCCAGGGGGTTGCACATGAATTTTCAAGTATTCCCGGTGTTTTGGAAGATGTTACCGAGATTATTCTGAATCTGAAGAGTCTGGTACTTAATTCACACTCAAAGATTCCGAAGACAATCACGATCAAAAAGGATGAAAAAGGTCCAATTACCGGTAAAGATATCGAAGCCGATGATACGATAGAAATTATTAACCCGGATCTTCTTATTGCTACTCTTACCAAGGATGTAAAGTTCAACCTTGAAATGGAAGTGGCCCGTGGAAGAGGGTACGTGCCGGCCGAAGCAAACAAAAAAGAAGAAATGACGGCAGGAGTTGTTCCTATTGATTCAATTTTTAGCCCTGTCAAAAAAGTAAACTTTTATGTGGAGAACACGCGCGTTGGCCAGCGCACTGACTATGATAAGTTAGTGCTTGAGGTTTGGACAAACGGCGCGATTACGCCGAAAGATGCATTATTGTATGCGTCGAATATCCTGCAGCGCCACCTGGATATTTTTGTTAACTTTGGCCAGCTTCCGGAAGAAATTGAAGAGGAAGAACCGGAGATGACAAAGGAAGAGGTCGTTTTGTACGAGAAATTAAGACTGCCAATTTCGGAACTTGAATTGTCGGTTCGAAGTTCAAACTGTTTGCGTGAAGCCAATATCAAGGTCATCGCAGACCTCGTTAAGAGATCTGAAGATGAAATGCTTGGTTTCAAGAATTTTGGAAAGAAATCATTGACTGAGATCAAGGATTTGCTGGCCGGCATGGGATTAGCTCTTGGCATGCAGGTTGACAGCAAGAAATTAAAGAAAGTCTAATCTGACATGAGACACAAACTATCAAAATTCAGAATAAACCGTTTTACCAGCTATCGTCGTGCGACGATGCTCTCGATGGTACGCAATCTATTTACCTATCAGAGTATTAAAACGACTAAACAGCGAGCTAAAGAAACAAAGGCGATGACCGACAGTATTCTTGCGTTAGCTCAGCAGAATACGTTGATTGCAAAGCGTAAGGTCTATGAACTTCTTGGCGATCATGCGTTGGTTAAACGTATCTTTGATGATATTGCTCCTCGTTTTTCAAAAAGAACCGGTGGATTTACCCGTGTTTTGAATCTGGGAATCCGCAGGGGAGATAGCTCCGAAATGGCAATTGTTGAGTTGACTGAAATCAAGAAAAAGGAAGAGCGGAAGCCGAAGAAAAAAGCAGAGGCGCCGAAAGCTGCAGATGAAACAATTGATGTGGCAGCGCACGAGGTAGATGCCGGCGAAGCTGTAAAACCGGAGGAGATAAAGCATAAAGAACCTAAGGCTGTAAGAGAAAAGGCACCGGTTAACAAGAAACCTTCAAAAAATTTCTTGGGCGGCCTCAAGGGAATCTTTAAAAAAGAACGCGATTCCTTGTAATAAGAACGTGTAGTATCTAATCGTACGAATACCTGCAGCCCCGTTTGAAACAATTGTTTTAAACGGGGCTGTCAACAACTACTAACGTAAATGAAAATTGACACCCGATTAGCCGAACGTCTGCAAAAAATTAACCCTTCCGCAACACTAGCAATTACTTCAAAAGCAAAAAAACTCAGATCTGAGGGGAAAGATGTCGTTACCTTCGCTGCGGGGGAGCCTGACTTTGATACCCCTGATTTCATTAAAGATGCGGCATATGAAGCTATTAAATGCGGATTTACAAAGTATACCCCTACGACCGGTATTCCGGATCTTAAGAATGCAATCTGTGACAAATTCAAGAAAGATAACGGGCTTGTGTATGTTCCTTCGCAGGTTATTGTTTCCTGCGGAGCAAAACACAGTATTTTTAATGCGCTTTTTGTTTTAGTTGAAAAAGGCGATGAAGTCTTAATCCCATCGCCGTATTGGGTCAGTTACCCTGAAATGGTCAATCTTTGTGAAGCAACACCGCGTTTTATTAAGACGTCCGCTCGTAATAAATTCAAGATGACGACCGCTGACTTGGAGCGCGCTATTACCGCAAAAACAAAAGTACTTATTTTAAATAGTCCTTCAAATCCGACTGGGTGCGTGTATACGAAAGAAGAGCTTGAGGCAATCGCAAAAATTTGTGTCGCTAAAAGGATTTTTGTTATAGCCGATGAGATCTATGAAAAAATAATTTTTGACGGTCAACGGCATGTTTCTATTGCGTCTTTTAGTAAAGAGATATATGATTTAACTATTACGGTGAACGGGCTTTCTAAGAGCCACTCGATGACTGGCTGGAGAATCGGATATGTAGGCGCACCGCAGGATATTGCCGACGCCATTTCAAAATTTCAGGATCATTCGACTTCTAACCCGACTTCAATTGCCCAAAAAGCCGCGGTTGCAGCATTACGAGCGCCGGATGATTTTTGCGTGCGTATGTGCGCGGAATTTGAGAAACGCAGGGATTATATCGTAAAAAGGCTTTCTTCAATTAAACAGTTCAATGTTGTGCGGCCGGAAGGCGCGTTTTACGTCTTTTGCGGTATTAAGGGTATTAAACTTGATTCGTTACAATTTGCTGTTCGGCTCTTGGATGAAGCGTTAGTTGCAGTTATACCGGGAGTTTCTTTTGGCTGGGATGAATTTGTCCGCTTCAGTTTTGCAACAAACATTGAACAGATTGAAAAGGGTGTGACGCGGATTGAGGAGTGGCTTCAAAAAAATAACATTTAATTTCGGTTTGCGGTTAACGGTTAGCGGTTTTTGGTTTAAAGCCCAAATAATACCGCTTATGTAGGACGCTAACCGATAACCGAACACCGATTTTCTGGCAGAGGTAAATAATTAATAGAAAGTTCAAACATGGGAAAGACAATAGCTGAAAAAATATTAAGTAAACATGCCGGAAAAGATTTAAAAGCCGGTGATTTTGCGATCTGTTCGGTTGATTTTACCTTTGGGCAGGATGGAACTTCATCGATTATTATTGACCGGATCCGTGAAATGGGTTTGCCTGAGTTGAAAACCAAGTTTTGTATGGTTATCGATCACAGTGCTCCGTCTCCTTCCGAAGGAGTTTCACGGGTACATAAAAAAATGCGCCTCTTTAGTCAGGATTATAAGGCGCACTTGTATGATATAGGCTGTGGCGTATGTCATCAGGTCATACCTGAGTCCGGGATGATCCTTCCCGGGGACCTCGTGCTGGGAGCCGACTCGCATACGTGTACGTATGGCGCGCTCGGTATTTTCTCGACTGGAGTCGGTTCAACGGATTTGGCAATTACGTTGGCTACAGGAAAGAACTGGTTTAAAGTTCCGGGAACTTTTAAGATCGTGGTGCGAGGAAAACTGCCGAAGGGGATTTATGCCAAAGATATCATCCTGCATATTATTGGCTCTCTCGGTGCAGATGGCGCTACCTATAAGGCTGTTGAATTTAGCGGACCGGTCATTGACCAGCTTGATATTGACGGCCGCATGACTATGTGTAATATGGTTGTTGAGATGGGCGCTAAGGTTGGGTTTATGCCGGTTGATAAAAAAACTGTCGCTTGGTTTAAAAAACAGGGTATACAGCGTGCATTAAAACCTGTTACTGCGGATAGTGACGCGGTGTATGAAAAAGTTTTGGAATTTGACGTTTCGAAGCTTACTCCGCAAGTTGCCAAGCCGCATACCGTTGATAATAATGCAACGGCTGCGGATGTTAAAGATATCGTTATCAACGAGGCGTTCCTTGGGACGTGTACAAATGGCAGACTCGCTGATTTGAAAATTGCCGCAACAATGCTTAAGAATAGAAAGGTTTCAAGCCGGGTCAAGTTCATTATTGCGTGCGCTTCGCGTAATATTTATCTGGCCGCATTAAAGCTTGGCTATATCAATACGTTTATTAAGGCGGGCGGCGTTGTGGTTGTCCCCGGATGCGGTCCGTGCGTGGGCACTCATAATGGCGTCCCTGCTGATGGCGAAATTGTTATCTCGACGGCAAATCGTAACTTCAAGGGTAGGATGGGAAATCCTCGTGCTTGTATCTATCTTGCGTCTCCGGCTACCGTTGTTGCCTCGGCAATAACCGGAAAGATTACAGATCCGCGTCGGTTCCTCAAATAGGAGGTTGTCATGGATATCCGCGATTTACTCGTGTTGTGCATTGAAAAAAGCGCGTCAGACTTACATTTAACCGTTAATGAACCTCCTGTTTTACGAATTGACGGTAAGCTTTTTCGCACAAATTTCGAAAAACTAAAGAGCGATGATTTAAAAAGGCTTATCTATGGAATTTTAACGAGCCCGCAGAAGGATATGTTTGAGAGGGACCTGGAACTCGATTTTTCGGTAGCGCTTCCCGGACTTGATCGGTTTAGAGTTAATGTTCATTTGCAGCGCGGCTCTGTTGAAGCTGCTTTCCGCCGTGTCCCCCTGGTCATCCCGACAATTGACGATCTGGGCCTTCCGAAAATACTCTCCGATTTAGCGCGTAAACCAAACGGGTTGGTATTGGTTACCGGCCCAACAGGTACCGGTAAGACAACAACGCTTGCCGCAATGATCGATCTTATTAACAGCGAGCGAGAGTGTAATATTCTTACTATAGAAGATCCGATCGAGTTTATTCATGCAAATAAAAAAGCTATTATAAAGCAGCGTGAAGTGTATGCTGACACCCGTTCATTTGCGGATGCGCTTAAACATGCGCTTCGCCAGGATCCGAATGTTATTGTTGTCGGTGAAATGAGAGATCTTGAGACGATTTCAACAACACTCACTGCGGCTGAAACCGGCCACTTAGTCCTTGCAACGTTGCATACTCCTGACGCGCCGCAGACAGTTGAGCGTATTATTGACGTTTTTCCTCCGCATCAACAGCAACAGGTTAAATTGCAATTGTCAGATTGTTTGCAGGGAGTTGTTTCTCAAACGTTGATCCCGCATTCTTCCGGGAAAGGCCGGGTTTTAGCGACGGAAATTATGATCGGAACCCCCGGTATCCGTAATCTTATCCGCGAGCAGGAAATCGAGCAGATTCCCACGTTGATGCAGACCGGAAGCCAGTACGGTATGAAGACAATGGACAAATCCTTAAAAGAACTTTATCAGAAGGGATTGATTACGCTTGATGCGGCAATGACAAAAGTTAAAAATACTGACGAGTTTAAGCAACTCTAAATAGTTACAAAGGAGTTTTACGTGAAGATAGAAGGTTCGTCAATTAAGCTGGGGGATGATATAAATACCGATTTTATTATTTCAGGCCGTTACAAATTCTCAATTACCGATATAAAAGAATTGGCCAAGCATATTATGGAAGATATCGATCCGGAATTCACGAAACGGATTGTCCCGGGAAAATCAATTTTAGTTGCCGGAAGGAATTTTGGCATGGGATCGTCCCGTGAACAAGCGCCGTTAGTTATCAAAGAATCCGGTATTGTTGCGGTGATGGCTAAAAGCTTTGCCAGGATCTTTTATCGCAATGGCTTTAACATCGGGCTGCTCCTTATTGAAGCAGATACCGACGCAATTTCCGAACATGATGAGCTTGAGGTCGATCTCGATAAGGGTGTGGTAAAGAATCGTACCACAAAAGTTACGTTGACGATTAAACCGTTACCGTCGTTTATGCAGGGGCTCTTGAACGAGGGTGGATTGGTAAAGTATTATAAAAAGCATGGGAGTCTGAAAGTATAATTATGGCCTATACGGTTACTCTTATACCCGGAGACGGGATCGGTCCTGAAGTGGCATTAGCCGCCAAACGATGTATTGAAGCTACGGGTGTTGCTGTTCAGTGGCAAGAAGTTATCGCAGGTCAAGTTGCCCTTGAAAAATACGGCGAGCTTTTGCCGCAGGCGGTCCTTGATTCTGTAAAGCGCAATAAGGTTGCTTTAAAAGGCCCGATGACTACGCCGATCGGTACGGGATTTCGATCGGTCAATGTGGCGATCCGCCAGGCACTTGATCTGTATGCTTGTGTGCGTCCTTCAAAATCATATCAGGGTGTTAAAAGCCTCTATAAAAATATTGATCTTGTCATTGTCCGGGAAAACAGCGAGGATCTCTACGCCGGTATAGAATTAGAGCAGGGAAAACCTGAAACGAATAAGTTCATTCAGGAGATTGAAGGCTATACCAAGAAAAAAATCCGCGCCGGCTCAGGCATCTCCATTAAGCCGATTTCGCTCTTTGCCACGGAACGTATTGTCCGTTACGCTTTTGAATACGCTCTTAAGAATAATCGTAAAAAAGTTACGGTTGTCACCAAGGCTAATATAATGAAATTTACCGATGGTCTTTTTCTAAAGGTGGCCCGTGATGTTGCCAGGTCGTATGAAGGACGAGTGATGTTTGAAGAAGCGCTTGTGGATAATATGGCGATGCAGCTGGTGCAGAAACCGCATTTGTATGATATCCTGGTGTTGCCGAATCTTTACGGCGATATTTTATCGGATTTATGCGCCGGTCTTATCGGCGGTTTGGGTATTGCGCCTGGTGCAAATATCGGCGATACTATGGCTGTGTTTGAGGCGGTTCATGGTTCAGCGCCCAAATATGCCGGACAAAATAAAGTAAATCCCACGGCAATGATTCTTTCGGCTGTTCTTATGTTACGGTACCTGAACGAAGAGAAAGCCGCATCTGCTCTTGAGAATGCGGTTCGGCAGGTTATTGCTGAAGGAAACGATGTGACCTACGATTTAAAACCGACTCGTGATGATCCGACCGCGGTAGGAACTTCGCAGATGGCCGATGCTATTATTCGCAGGATAAAGAAATAACGTTGTTTGTTCAAAGATCAAGGTTCAATGTTCAAAGTCTAAATATATGAAAATTACCGTTATTGGAGCTGGAAACGTAGGTGGCACGGCAGCGCTTCGCTTAGCGCAGGAAAACTTTGCCGATATCGTTCTTTTGGATATTTTTGGCGGTGTAGCCCAGGGCAAAGCCTTTGACATGGAAGATGCCCGGCAACTTCTGAAACTGAATTATTCTGTTCGTGGTGCCCAAGAGATGCAGGAAATGGAAGGCTCTGATATTGTTGTTGTTACTGCGGGATTTCCCCGGAAGCCCGGCATGACCCGCGAGGAGCTGCTTAATAAAAACGCACAGATCTTAAAAGATGTCTGTTCAAATATCACGCAGTATGCGCCGCAGGCGATTGTGATTACTGTTACTAATCCCCTCGATATTATGACATTGTATGCTATCAAGACGTTCCATTTTGACCGCTCGAAATTCTTCGGCATGGGGGTTAGTCTTGATGCCGCCCGGTTTGCCAACCTGATTGCAAAAAAAACGGGTATAGCTGTTACTGATATCGATCCTGTTGTCATCGGTAGCCACGGTGAAGGGATGATGCCGTTGCCGCGTTTTACGACGATTAAAGGTGTCCCCTTGGATGAATTTCTGGATGAGGAGGCAATCCGCATGCTGGTGACGCAAACTATCGGCCGCGGCCTTGAAATAGTTACCCTTTTGGGAAGCGGAAGCGCATTCTATGCCCCTTCAGCTGCTGTTGCAGCATTGGTAAAGGCAATTGTCAAAGATGAAAAGCGTATCATCGGAGTTTCGACGTATTTACAAGGTGAATGCGGCATACTTGATTCATGCGTTGGCATGCCTTGCAGGATCGGGAAAAAAGGCATTGAAGCAATAGTAGAACTGGAACTGTCTTCCGAAGAGAAAAAAGCGCTTGTGCAATCGGCCGATAAGATTCGGGAGCAGTCAAAGGCAATTACGGTATAAGCGCATGTATGATGTAGCGATTATCGGCGCTGGTTGGGCTGGATATAATGCGGCTAAACTTGCGCAAAAAGCGGGTCTTCGAATTGTCATTATCGAAAAAGACGCGGTTGGCGGTACCTGCCTCAACCGTGGATGTATCCCTACCAAAGCATTTATCCAATCAGCAAAAATTTTCTCCTCCGCAAAAAAAGCAGGAACATTCGGTGTTTCTCTGCAAACTCCTTCGGTTTCTTTTGAGGCTATTCAACAGCGTAAAGAGACGCTCGTTAAACAGCTGCGGCAGGGTATGGATTTTATGCTGCGGGGAATTGACCTGTTGAAAGGTAGCGCGCGGCTTATCTCGAATAACCAGATACGTGTTGATGATACGGTCATAGACGCAAAGAATATTATTATCGCTTCGGGAAGCAGATCGTATGAATTGCCCGGTTTTACTTTTGACGGGAAAACGGTTATTTCAAGCGATGATGTCTTGCGATTAACGAAACAGCCAAAGTCCATGCTTATTATTGGCGGCGGCGTTATCGGGTGTGAGTTTGCCGGGTTCTTTGCTGCCTTGGGAACTAAAATTACCGTTGTTGAGAAAATGTCGCAGTTGATTCCCGGCCTTGATTCTGATCTGTCACGAAAGTTGGAAATTCTTTTTAAAAAGAAAGGTATTAGTGTTTTGACCAATACCGATGCCGGTTTACTTGATAGGACTTCGTTCGAGAAGATCCTTGTTTGTGTGGGCAGAGTGCCTTTGCTTGAATCGCTTGGGCTCGAAGAGGCGGGAATTTCGATAGATAAGGGGAAAGTAGCTGTTGATGACTATTTACGCACGTCAAAGCCCACTGTATATGCTGCCGGAGATTGCACCGGAAAACTTATGCTTGCTCATTATGCGGCGTATCAGGGGGAGTGTGCCGCCTGGAATTGTGCTCATCCTGATGCCCTTAAGAAAGTCGATAATCTGGTTGTCCCCAGTTGTATTTTTACCGATCCTGAAATAGCAACGGTCGGGCTGACGGAGAAAGAAGCGGTTAATCAAGGGAAACACGTTGGGCAGGCAAAATTCGATTTTCTGGCATCGGGCATGGCTCGTATTTTAGATGAGACAGAAGGGTATGTGAAGATCGTTTATGATATTGATAGCGATGTCGTTCTTGGCGCCAGTATCCTTGGGCCTCGAGCGACGGAGCTCATTTCTGTTTTTTCCGTTGTAGTAACCAGTAAACTTACTCGCCGCGCGCTGAAAGAGTTCATTTTCGCACATCCGACTCTTTCAGAGTGTATCCATGAAATTGTTGGTTAATACATATGCATTGTCATGTTATTAAACCAGGTATAATTTCATTGAAAGAAGGCGTCCGCTTACAAAACGCATGTTTCGATTCCGTGTGCGCCAAGGCGTTTGAAGCCGCCTTGATTCTTTGCCAGCATTCCCCTGTTATTACGTACGGCAGAAGAGCCGGGGCGGGCAACATCTTGTTTTCACCCGACTATCTGTTTCATCAAGGCATTGAAGTTTTAGGAATTGATCGCGGCGGGGATGTTACGTATCATGGGCCTGGTCAATTAGTCGTGTATCCGATTTTCCCCCTTGATATCGTGGGCAGAGATCTGCATCGATATCTCCGGAATTTGGAGGAAGTAATCCTGAGATTTTTGAGTTCTTTTGGTATACCGGCGCAGCGACGACCAGGATTAACCGGTGTTTGGATTGAAGACAAGAAAATCGCTTCCGTAGGGATTTCTGTCAGGCGCTGGGTTAGTTTCCATGGTTTTAGTATCAATATTGAAGATCGTGGCTTGAGCGGATATCGTTTTATCCGGCCATGTGGTATGGATCTGGCAATGACCTCTTTGGCAGCCCAGAGAGGTTCCGGTGTCCTGGTTGAGAATTGTCTGGGAAATATGTTGGAAGCATGCCGTCACGTTTTCGGGGTGACGTTTTGTCAAGAGGAGGACCTACCATGGCAAAAATAGTGTTACCAGAATTAGGAGAGGGAATTACCAAAGCCACAGTTTCGTATTGGTATTTTAATGAGGGAGACACGATAAGCGAAAAGGATGATGTTGTTGAGCTTGCGACTGATAAGGCTACGTTTAATGTGCCGGCTCCCTGTGCAGGAATTCTTGCGCAAATCCTTTTTCAGGAAGGCGATACTGTTTCAATCGGTGATGTCCTTGCGGTGATACAGGAAGGGTAGGGCCAGCCCAATACAGCAACGGGATGCCTGTTATTGCCGGAACAATATATGGAGTGGCTATCCCGTGTCCGGGAAGGGGTTTATGTTGAAGATGGTGAGGACCAAGAGTTTCTTTGTATGCTCAGAAATTATCTTGGCTTCCTTGAAATCTGCACATAATGTGATATACTTAAAGTGTAATTTGATACAAGTGACAAATTTGAAAACCTACTGAAAAGGCAAACCAGGAGTAATCCTGGGGCTCCGCTACGTTTTGTGGCGGATCCGCTAGGTTTTGTGGCGGAGCAAAGCGACAGTCCCGTAAAAACGGGAGGCTGCGTTGCCAAAGAGGGGATAACCTTGAGAATATCCTCAAGGTTTTTTTATTGCCCTTAAGGTAACATACGCCTCTAAGGGCTATTTTTTTTGAAGATGATCTTTTCGAAGGGGGAGGGCAGGTTTACAAGATAGCGGGGGTCATAAATTTAGAGCCTACCAAAATTATATTGGTCGGCTCTCCCTGGAGGGGGGGGATTGCCATGGAATTGACGCATAGGGTAATTACAATGTTGGATAGGCACGAGATGGATTTTATGGATAAGCTTGGAAAAGATGCATTATTTTCAACCGGGCACAAGCTTTCATATAACGAGATTTTGAAGGGACTTATTGATTTTGCTATGGAATCAGGCGTATCAGGAGAGAATATAAAATCATTTGCGGCTTTGAAAGAGAAGATGCTTGAGCACGTAAGAAAGGTTGGTGAATGATGAGAAGAATGGTGCGTAGATTGGCTCGAAAAGCAAGGAGGCAGCATAGGAAACAGCTTGGTTTTTTAGCTGCAATGAGATTATATTCGGGAATGACTATAGGAACTTAACGTACTAATTGTATCTGTTTTACGCGGCCCTTTCATGTGAAAGGGCTTTTTTTTGTTTGTTTTTTAATGAACATTAATCTTTGTCAGGCAGGTGTTGACAAAGGCCTGAAAAAGCGTTATCCTGTAAGCACTATTGTGTTTACGGGAGCTTGTGCATGAGGTTAGATTACAAAAAAGAACTGGAAGCGGCAGCTAAAAGCATGATCCTGGTGCGGGACCCCAGGACGCTGATCAAACTTATTATCCGTATGATTGTACAGAAGGTAAAAATCAATCATGCGGATATCCTGTTGCATGATCCCGACACAAATTCGTTTATTTTAACTGTTTCGCGGGGGCATGTAAGTCCCCGTATTCCTTCCGATACCTTCCGTCTTGATCAGGATAATTCATTAATCCGGTTCTTCAGTGAACGTAAGGCAACCGCTTATTTGTGGGATGGTGCTTTATCTGCCCAGGATTTAGAAAAGTATTTGAAACGCAGGGTTTCTGCTGAAGTCAAACAGCTTCTCCGTGAAGTTTTGGACCAGATGAAGATGTTTGATGCTGTTGTGTGCGTTCCAAGTTACTTCCAGGATGATTTATTAGGTGTACTTTTATTGGGAAACAAAAAGAACGGGAAGGGCTTTAGCAGGGAGGACATCGGGTTTTTCTTAGCGCTCACCTCGGACGTAGCTATGGCAATTCGCAATGCGCACCTTTTTGCCGAGCTGGAGCAGGAGTTAGAGGAAAAACGCCGTCTTTTTACCTGTACTACCATTGCTCTTACCGCCGCTATTGACGCCAAAGATGCCTACACGCACGGTCATACAACGCGTGTGACAAACTTAAGCCTGGATATCGCAAAACGTCTTAATCATAAAGAGAAAGGCGTATTGGATAAGAAAACTTTTGAGCACTTACATATTGCAAGTTTATTGCATGATATCGGGAAAATAGGCATTCCTGAAACAATCTTGAATAAGTGCGGCCCGCTGGATGATCACGAACGCAAGGTTATTCAGGAACATCCCACTGTCGGCGCTACAATTCTACAGCCGATAAAAGAGTTGGAGTATCCTGCTTTGGGGGTTAAGTATCACCATGAACGTTATGACGGATCCGGATATCCTGATGGCTTGAAAGGGGAAGAGATCCCTCTTATAGCGGCAATTATTTCTGTGGCAGATACCTTTGATGCGATGGCAACTGACCGGCCGTATCGCAAGAGTTTATCTAAAGAAAATTCCATGAGCGAGATTGTTAATCTACGCGGTACAAAATATAATCCCCGGGTTGTTGATGTTCTCGTTGAATTGTATAACGAAGGAAAGGTTTAAGGTATGCAGGCTAAGCGTATCCTCTTGATGTATATTTCGGAAGTTTCCGGACACCATAGCGCTACTATTGCTATTGAAAAAGCGATTAAATCTCTAGCTCCGAATACGGAGATTCTCAATATTAACGCGTTTAATTATACAAATCCTCTTTCGGAAAAAATTATTAATAAGCTTTATATGGGTGTTATTAAGGCTACTCCGCAGATTTGGGATTTTCTCTATGATAATCCATCGGTCGTTAAGAAACTGGATAAGATTAAGCAAAAAATCCATAAATTTAATTCGCCGAAGCTTAAAAAACTGTTTAATTCTTTTAAGCCGGATGTTGTTGCCTGTTCACAGGCTTTTCCGTGCGGTATGGTTGCGGACTATAAAAAGAATTACGGGTCAAAGCTTCCCCTGGTGGCAGTGTTAACTGATTATATCCCTCATGCGTATTGGATCTATGACGAGGTCAATTATTTTATTGCCCCTTCGTTTGAGGTCGGCAAGCGGTTGCAGGAACGAGGGGTGCCGGAATTAAAAATCAGAACGTTTGGGATACCGTTTGATCATAAATTCAATGCTCCGGTTATCAGGGATGAAGTTTTGAAGAGTATGGGGCTTGTTCCCGGTGTTTTTACGCTGCTTATTATGGGAGGAGGCCAAGGGCTTGGTCCGGTCAAAATTATTGCCAAATCCCTTGATGAGCTTCACGGAGACTTTCAAACGATTTTTGTCTGCGGGACCAATAAGCGTTTATATAATTCGCTGGTTCGTAAAAAGAAGAAGTTTAAACACCGGTATTTCCCTTTAGGATATGCAACTAATGTTAACGAGTTGATGAGTGTTTCTGATGTGATTGTAACCAAACCCGGAGGAATTACTACTGCGGAGGCGCTTTCGAAACGCTTGCCGATGGTTATTGTCAAGCCTATCCCCGGACAGGAAGCAAATAATACCGCTTTTTTGACTTCAAAAGGTGCGGCGGCAAAAGTAACTAACCCCAAAGAAATTGCTTTGCTTCTGCAGGATCTTATTGACCACCCGGAGAAGCTTGCATCCATGCGGGAAGCTGCAGCTTCTATCAGTAAGCCACATGCGAGCATGGATATTGCAAAACTCCTTCTGAACCTGGGAAATGGTTAATTACTTCTTGTATCGTTTAGGCCGATGGATAGTGCTGCGTGTGCCCTTGAAATTAGGATATTTGATAGCGCATGTGGTATCCGACATAAACTTTCTTTTTGCCCGCGCCGATAGAGCTGCAGTAATGGGGAACCTCCGGGTAATCTTTCCTGATAAATCGCGCAGAGAATTACGCCGTATAAGGCGGGATATGGTGCATAACTTTGCAAAGTATCTTGTCGATTTCTTCCGGTTTTCTTCGATCGATAAAACATATGTAGAAAAAAATATCAAGCTTGAGAACCTCCATTATTTTGATGATGCATTGAAAGAAGGCACGGGGGTCATTGTTTTAACCGCCCATTTAGGGAATTGGGAATTAGGAGGAGTGGTTTTAGCGCTTTTGGGGTATCCGTTCTGGGCTGTTGCTTTACCGCATAAAGATAAACGTGTTAATGATTTTTTTGATTCGCAGCGTTTGAGCAAAGGGCTTCGGGTTTTACCGTTGGGCAGGGCTGTCAGGCAAATCATACATCTTATCCGGGAAAATAATATGGTCGCTCTTGTCGGTGACAGGGATTTTACACAAAAGGGGCCTGTTTCCGAGTTTTTCGGGAAACCTTCGATTTTTCCTGAAGGTCCCGCAGCTTTGTCGTTATCGTTGCATACTCCGATTATTCCGGGATTCCTTATCCGTAATCCCGACGATACGTTTACCTTGCGCATTGAGAAACCTATAGAATTCTCTCCGACAGGAGATAAAGAAAAAGACAGTGCCGCGTTAATTCGTACCTATACGGCTGTTTTTGAACGGTACATACGACAGTTCCCCGATCAGTGGTATATGTTTAGGAGATTTTGGGTTTGATGAATACCTGTGTTGTCATACCAGTTTACAACGAATCGAAAAAGATCGCTGATATTACCAAAAAATTACGGGCTTTAGGCCTTCCGGTGGTAGTCGTTGATGATGGTTCGCGCGATGATTCGGCGTTGCTTTCTGAACAACAGGGAGCGATTGTATTGAAGAATGCCCGTAATCTCGGGAAAGGCGCATCGTTGTGCCGTGGTTTTGAATATGCCGTGCAGAATGGATTTGATGCTGTTATTACTATGGATGGCGACGGACAGCATGATGTGGCTGAGGTCCCGGTTTTTATACAGGCAGCTGAAAATTCTCAAAGCGGGCTTTATATAGGTGATCGCATGACAAAATCAAAAGGTATGCCGCCTGAGCGTTATATGACGAACCGCCTGATGTCGGCACTTATTTCAATGGTTGCAGGTCAAAAAATCAATGACAGCCAATGCGGTTTTCGTTTATTAAAAAAAGAACTTTTAAAAAAGCTTTCCCTCCAAACAAAGAATTTTGAAATTGAGTCTGAAATGATTATTCAAACATGCCGTTTGGGTTTTACCTGTGAGTCTATCCCTATCCGAACACTCTACGGCAGCCAAAAGAGCAAAATCAACCCTTGTTTAGACACCTGGCGCTTTATTTGTTTTATTACGCGTCAGCTATGGATTACCAAACACTCAGAAAAATAATGGTTGAAGAACAGCTCATCGTTCGCGGGATTCATGACCCGCGTGTCCTTGAGGTGTTTGGAAAAATTGAACGGCACATGTTTGTTCCGCATGACATGCGTGAACGTTCATACGATGATTATCCTTTGCCGATTGGCCAGGGGCAGACCATTTCGCAGCCATATATGGCTGCGTACATGACGCAGTGTCTGGCATTGACCGGGCACGAATCGGTTTTAGAGATTGGGACAGGCTCAGGATATCAAACGGCGGTTTTAGCAAGTTTGTCGAAGGTTGTTTATAGCGTTGAACGTCTTGAGCATTTATCAGTCAGTGCCCGCTGGGTACTTGAGGAAAACGGTTTTTCTAATGTCATGCTTAAAGTCGGTGACGGCACGCTTGGTTGGAAAGAATGTGCGCCGTTTGACAGGATTATTGTAACGGCAGCTACTTCACAGGTTCCTGAACCGTTGGTTGAACAGCTTGCCAAAGGAGGGAAGCTGCTTCTTCCTTTGGGAGAGAGCGATGTTCAAACCTTGACGTTGATAGAAAAGAACGCTGACGGTATTACGACACGCGCATTGCTCGAGTGTGTATTTGTGCCGCTGATAGGGGCGTATGGTCGCAGGCATTCGTAACTTTGTTTAACCAGGGTACGCGGTTAACGGGTTCTGGCTAGAATCAAAAGTCCCGATAATACTGTCCATCGATGAGCAGGCATCGAGCACTGATTTATATGTGAATACGAGGTTAGCGTATGATACAAATTTATACCGGTGACGGAAAAGGGAAGAGCACTGCGGCGTTTGGGTTAGCAATTCGTGCTGCGGGAGCGGGTTTGCGTGTGTATATCGGGCAGTTTCTAAAAGGTGCCTTTTTTTCTGAAATAAAAGCACTCCGCACAATTAAGGGAATCACCGTAGAGCAATATGGCTCAGGGAAATTTGTGTGCGGTACTCCCTCTGAAAAAGAACAGCGTCTTGCCAGAACGGGGTTTGCATCTGCTGTATGTGCCGTCACGAGCCGGAAGTACGATGTTGTCATTCTTGATGAATTGAATTGCGCGGTATTCTGTAAGCTTATCGATGAGTCGGCGGTACTTGAGTTGATGCGCATTACTCCGCGTTCTACCGAGTTGGTTATAACGGGAAGGGGAGCAACTGCGCGGATCATGAAAGAAGCTGATTTGGTCAGCGATATAAAGTGCCGGAAACATTATTATGACGTAGGCTTGAAAGCCCGCAAAGGTATTGAATGCTAGTCGTGTATTAGCTGATGTATGAAGGCATGCCTGTTCTTGTAGCCGGCATGCTTTTTTTTATTCAACGTGTATATGGTAGGCGGTTACTATTGTACAAATTGAGGTATCTATGAAGCCGCGAGTATTGTTATATACCCTTCCGCCATCCGGGGGGGATTTTTTTCCTGTTTCCTTAGGATATATTGCAGCTAGTCTTGAAGCGCACAATATTGATGCTGTGGTGGCAGAGGTTGATGAAGTAACAAAACGAACTGGCGAAGAGGTCGCAAATTTTATTATTGAGTATAAACCGCATGTTGTTGGTTTTTCGGTTTATCAGGTTAATATTAAACTTGCGTTGCAATTAGCTCGGATTGTGAAGATGATAGATCCGTCAATCGTCGTGATTTTCGGCGGTCCCCAGGCGACGTGTATGCCGCACGATGCATTGCGTACAATGCGCCAGGTCGATGTTATTATGCGTGGAGAGGCGGAGTTGCGTTTGCCGGCGTTAGTCCGCTGCATTGTTGATAATACCGATGCGTCGCATATTAAAGGTATTGTTTATATGCAGGGTGACGTAGTGTTTGAAACATCTCCTGCTTCTATGGTTGGCGATCTCGATATGCTGCCTTCACCATATGCGAATAATGTTTTTGATTTTAGCCAGCATGAGGCGGCGGCGATGCTGACTTCCCGGGGTTGTTGTTACACGTGCGCTTTTTGTTATACGCCGCGCGCGTTTGGACGTCGTATCCGTATGCATTCTCCCCGCCGGGTGTTGTCTGACATGTCGATCTGTGTCAAGGCAGGGGTAAAACGGTTTTTCTTTGCTGATCCGTCGTTTACTTTTGATAAAAAGAGAGTTGCTTCGATCATGCGGGGGATTGTGAAAAAAGGCTGGAAAGTCGAGATCTGGTGTGAAACCCGTTCCGATCTTATTGACCGAACGCTTATGAGGCTTATGGCAAAGGCTGGTGTCCGATATATCGCGTATGGTCTTGAGTCTGCTGATTTGAACGTGAACAGGATTTTACGCAAACCTATTGATCTGGCGCAATTTGAAAATGTTATACGGATGACGAAGGAAGAGGGGATAGAACCGGAGGTTTTTACGCTGTATGGTTTACCTGGTCAGACTCCGGAATCCTGTTTTAAAACATTGGATTTTTTAAAGCGCTTGGAAATACCTGTTGCATGGAATTCCGCAGGCCAGCAGTTGCATCTTTTTTTTGGTACGGATATTACCGATGCCCCCGCTCGATATGGAATTCGTCTTTTAAAGAAACGAAGGCCCTTGTATTTATCGGCAGGCACGGATTTTGTGACGGAGCATATGAAACGCAGCGATATTGCCAGGGTCCGCAAGGCGTATGAAGTCATGCATCCGAAGCATGCGGGGAAAGGAACCTGTATAAGCCTGTTAGATGGACAAGGCCTATGAGAATCCTTCTTTCATCGATCTGCCTGGAAACCGGAACCGATATTCAGCTGGCGCTTTACTATTTGAAAGCATATCTTTTGCGAAAGGAAAAAAGGTCAATTGCGAGTTCTGGCGTACGCATACAGGTTTTTAACGAAAATCGGAATGATTCCGATATTGTCGCGCGAATTGAAAGACTATCGCCTGACCTGGTGGCTTTTTCCTGCTATGTGTGGAATATCAGTACGATACTGCGTATTTGCAGTCTGCTGAAAAAGCTCAACCCGCGCATAACGACAGTCCTGGGAGGGCCGGAGGTAAGTTCCCGGGCAAAAGAATTATTAGCCGGTCAAAAGGCTATTGATATTATTGTGCGAGGCGAAGGAGAGGTTACCTTTGCCTCGCTCGCGCACGAGTTTTTGTCCGGAACGCCTGATTTGTTTTCTGTTGCGGGTATCTCGTTCCGCCAAGGGGTTGATATCATTCATAACCCTGACCGCCCGCATCTGCACTGTCTTGATGTGATCCCTTCGCCCTATCTCTCCGGATTGGTGGATCTCAAAGACAAGGAAATTGTCGATGTCCCTCTGGAAACTACCCGCGGGTGCGCTTTTCGTTGCCATTATTGCTATTATCATAAGAATTTTCCCGATGTCCGTTACTTCTCACTGACACGGGTTGAGAAGGAATTGAAGCTTATTTTAGCTGCAAAACCCCATGAGCTTTACCTTATGGATGCTACCTTTAATGCTAATCCTGCCCGAGCAAAGAAAATATTGCGGATGTTTATAAAGTACAATCGGGGGGCTAATTTGCATGTTGAATTAAAGGCTGAATTGCTTGATGAAGAGATGGCTCGCCTGTTATTTCGCGCACGGGCATATAACATTGAAATCGGGATCCAGAGTACGAATCAAAAGACGTTACGGGCAATCAATCGTTCCTTCAATAAAGAACAGTTTGCGCGCGGGATCGGCTTGCTTAATACATATAAGCTTTACTATGAGATTCAGTTAATTGATGCTTTGCCGTATCAATCGTATAAAAATATTCTTGATTCTTTAAACTGGCTTTATTCATTACGCCCAGCAAAAGTAATAATTTTTCATTTATCAGTGTTGCCGGGTACGGTTTTGCGGGAACGGGCAGCGTATTTAGGGATTCATTATGAGGGGCACGCCCCCTATTATGCTCAGAGAAGTGAAATGATCACAAGCGGCGATCTTGTAAAAATTGAGCGCTTGCGTTTTGCCATGGATCGCGTTTACGATAGCGCGGTTTTTCAAAAAACGCTCTATGGGCTTGTTTCATCGGGAGAAGTGCGCGTATCTGAAGTTTTGGAAGATTGGGTACGATGGGAAGCTTCTTTTAAGAGGCATGGGGTAGCCTATGTGGAGTTTCTCAATAAAAAATTACCTGATTTTCTGCACTATGTTTGCCGCAGGCATGGGTTGATGCGATTGTATAAAACCCTGTTGCCTGATTTACAAAAGATAGTTGCCTAATCCTTGTGTGCGGGGAGGAACGAGGCATAGCCTGCAAACGGTTGGTTTCTTATCTGCTGTTTTCGAAAATAGTCCCGCCGTTTTTGCCGGAGAGTAAACTTTTGTATTGACAAAAAGTATTGGCTTGTTAGAATAATTATGAACATATGTTCACAATGGAGTATTGACGTGAGACCTAAAAAATCCCGATTGGTTCGATGCGTTCCCGGAGAACGGTGTTTTAAACCGCTTTGTAAACCATTAAACAAACTGGAAGTTGTTTCTTTGTCTCTTGATGAGTTTGAAGCAATGCGTCTTGCTTGTTTTGAAGGTTTAAAACAAGTTGACGCGGCAAAATTGATGCAAATCTCCCGGCCGACGTTCTCAAGGATTATAACGTCAGCCCATAGAAAGATAGCGGACGGCTTTGTGAATAGTAAAGCTATACGTATTGCGGGCGGTTGCTGCCGGATTATTAATACACGGAGAGGATACGTCACGGTATGATTAAACCTGTGATTGATTGGCTGGTATATGACTTATTGAAGATGCGGCCGGGATCGCTTTTTTCGGAAGCTGTCGATTTTTTTCTTTATGATACGATCAAAATATTTATGTTACTGGCCGGTATTATTTTCATTGTTGCCGTTATCAGAACATTCTTTACGGCAGAAAAAACACGGGCTATTTTAAGCCACAAACATGGGTATTGGGGGAATGTGCTTGCAGCGCTTTTAGGAGTTGTGACCCCTTTTTGTTCGTGCAGCGCAGTTCCGTTATTCCTGGGGTTTCTGGATGCGGGGGTGCCTTTGGGAGTGACGTTTTCATTTTTAGTAGCCTCTCCGATGATCAATGAAGTTGCACTGGTTATGCTCTGGGGGCTTTTTGGCTGGAAAATATCCGTTCTGTATATTGTCAGCGGGCTTGGTATAGCTATTCTTTCCGGATTAGTGTTGGGCAGGCTTAACGTTGAGGATTTGGTTGAGCATACCGTGAGTCAACAAAAAGCATTTTGTTGTACCGTAAATAACATGTCGTTCCGCGACAGGATTGTTTACGCCAAAGGATATATGTGGCTTCTTCTGAAGAGCATATGGTTCTTTGTGCTTATCGGTATTGGCTTGGGGGCATGGATCCATGGGTTTGTACCTGCTGATTTTCTTGCCACGTATGCAGGGAGAGGAAATTGGTTTGCCGTGCCTTTGGCGACACTTATCGGAATACCGCTTTATTCGAATGCAGCCGGTGTTATTCCTTTGGTCAGCGCATTGACAGAAAAAGGAGTGGCTATGGGGACGGCGCTCTCTTTCATGATGGCGGTAACCGCGCTTTCACTCCCCGAGTTTATAATACTTCGAAGAGCCATGAAGGTAAAACTTCTTATCATATTTGCTTCTGTCGTTGGTATCGGTATCATATTTACGGGGTATCTTTTTAATGCTATTCTCAGATAAGGAAACAGTATGAATGAGAATATAACTACGAGATTGTCATTCTTAGACAGGTTTTTGACTCTTTGGATATTCCTGGCCATGGGTTTTGGTGTATTCTTTGGTTATTGGTACCCTCAAATTGGCAATTACTGGAACAGATTCCAGGTTGGCACGACAAATATTCCGATCGCGATAGGGCTTATCCTTATGATGTATCCGCCGTTGGCAAAGGTAAACTATGAAGAAATAGGGAAGATATTCAGGAATAAAAAACTTTTAATACTTTCTCTGGCTCAGAATTGGGTTGTCGGGCCGATTGTTATGACGGCGCTGGCGATTATTTTTTTGCGCGGCTATCCGGAGTATATGGTTGGCGTTATTTTAGTCGGGCTGGCTCGCTGTATCGCCATGGTCATTGTCTGGAATGATCTTTCTGACGGCGATAGGGAATTAGCCGCGGGGTTAGTGGCTTTTAACGCGATATTCCAGGTTTTATTCTATGCGGTTTACATATACCTTTTCATCACGGTTCTTTTGAGCGCTTTAGGGTTAGCGCAGGGATTACCTGTCAGCATTTCGATGGCCGAGTCAGCAAAGACAGTGCTTATATATTTAGGGATCCCGTTTTTTGCCGGGATTCTGAGTCGTTTCGCATTCATAAAAATGAAAGGGAAGGTTTGGTTTGAGCATGTGTTTCTTTCGAAAGTGAGCCCTTTGACGCTTGTGGCATTGTTGTTTACCGTCTTTGTTATGTTTTCGCTGAAAGGCGGATATATCGTTCGGTTACCTATGGATGTTGTTCGAATAGCTGTTCCGCTTACGATTTATTTCATCGTGATGTGGTTTGTGACGTACTGGCTTTCAAGAAAGGCGCGCTCAAATCATGCGGAAGCGACTGCTGTTTCGTTTACCGCGGCAAGCAATGATTTCGAGTTGGCTATTGCGGTGGCAGTCGCGATATTTGGTATTAATTCTGCGCAAGCATTCGCCACGGTCATCGGCCCGCTGATCGAGGTGCCGGTAATGCTTCTCTTAGTTACTGTTGCTCGGGTGTTTGAAAAACGGGCACACGTGGAAATGTGCTGCAAATAGTGCTTGACTCTTCATTGTGAATCTTTTAAAATACAGCTAGATAATTGGGTACAGGATCAAGGGAAGGCTGTGTAATTCAGCCGCGGTCCCGCCGCTGTAATCCCGCACCTTATTGTATATAAGGTACGTGCCTTAAACTTACGCCAGGGAATTATTTCTTGCGGAAATAACCACTGCTATTGAATGAGCGGTAAGGTTAGTTTAAGGTGCGGGAAAGTCAGAAGACCTCCCTGTACAAAAGTAACCCCGTGGATAGGGCCAAGAGCATAAGCTGGATGCAACCCGCCGTAATCAAGGCGGGTTTTTTGTTTTGAGCCCCGCACAATCAAAGCATGAAAAAAATACTGGCTACTGCATTTATTTTCTTCTTACTGAGTTCTGTTGCCGCATCCCAAGAACAGAAGCCGCGGTATATTTCCTTGGCGCCTTCAACAACTGAAATACTTTTTGCGATCGGTCTTGATGATGAAATCGTCGGGGTAAGCACGTATTGCAATTACCCATCGCAAGCTTTGAAGAAAGAAAAGATGGGGGAATTCAGCCATCCGAACATTGAAAAAATAGTCTCATTGAAGCCGGATTATGTTTTTTGCACCGGTTTAGAGCAGGCTCAAACGATTACTGAACTCAAACGCCTGGGGCTTAAGGTATATGTTGCGGATCCGGCAACCGTTGAAGACCTGCTCATTTCAATCGTTGATATCGGGAAAATTACCAATAAGGAATACAAGGCGCAGATCGTTGTTAAACAGATAATTGATATGATTGACGCAGTCAGGGAAAAAGTTGTATTCATCCCTCAGGAAAAGAAAGTAAAAGTTTTTATTGAGATTTGGCATGATCCGCTTACGACTGCGGGGCTTGGGTCGTATGTTGATGAGTTATTGAATATAGCAGGAGGCATTAATATTGCCAATGATACCAAACGTCCTTTTAGCGTTTTCAGCCCTGAAGAAGTGATTAATCGCAATCCGGACTGTATTATTATGGCGTATATGGATAAAACAGTGCCGGTAAAAGCTGTTACTGATCGGTTTGCCTGGGGCACTATCAATGCGATCAAAAATAATCGTGTTTATAATGATATTAACCCCGATCTCTTGTTGCGTCCCGGTCCGAGGATTGGGCAGGCGGTTTTGGAACTTTACAAACACTTATACCCTGACAATGGATCAAAGGCTTCGTAGGATAGTAGCGGTTTTAAGCGTTATTTTATGCGCGGTAATTTTTATTGCTGTCGTAAAAGGTTCCGTTACAATACCGTTTATGCAGCTTTTAGATCACGATAAGAGCGCGATACTGCATTTGCGTTTAATGCGAATTCTGATTGCAGTTGTTGCCGGGATCGGGTTATCGGTTTCCGGTATAGTTTTGCAGGCAATCCTGCGAAATCCATTGGCAGAACCGTATTTGTTGGGTACTTCCAGCGGTGCCGGCCTTGGCGCGGTTATCGCCTTGATGGTCGGCCTTTCTCGGATATATATGCCGGCAGCGGCGTTTGGGGGGGCGATTGCGAGCGTTTTACTCGTCTATAATCTGGCGCAACAGAATAACAAGGTAAAACAGGATTCGCTAATCCTCTCGGGAGTGGTTGTTTCGGTTGTTCTTTCAGCTGTGATTGTTTTTTTGATTTCTATCTCCGGCACTGTCTTGCTTCATGAGGTTACCTGGTGGTTGTGGGGAAGTTTTCAGGTGTATGATCCGGTTTTGCTTTTTGTAGTCGCAAGTATAGTTCTTTTAGGAACTGCGGCACTGTATTTTTTTGCGCAAGACCTTAATGCCTTGAGTCTTGGTGAAGAGGAGGCAGTGCATTTGGGGGTTGATATTGAATTTGTTAGAAAGATCCTTATCGCGATTGTGGCGCTTATTACGGCAAGTGTGGTTTGTATGTGCGGAATAATCGGTTTTGTCGGGCTTATTGTCCCGCATGCGATGCGTCTTTTGGTAGGTTCCAACCATAAGGTGCTTATCCCGGTAACGTGCATTGCATCCGCAGTTTTCATGGTGCTTTGTGATACGCTCTCGAGAGTTATTATGCCTCCGGTTGAAATCCCAATCGGAGTGATCACGGCAATACTTGGAGCGCCGGCATTTATTATCCTTTTAAAATGTAAATCAAGACAATGAATGAGTTGATGCGTATCTCCGGGGTAACGGGCGGGTATTTTAAGAATACGGTTGTTAAGGATGTATCTTTGACGGTTGAGAAAGGTGATTTTATCGGGCTCATTGGCCCGAATGGTTCAGGCAAAACAACTCTTTTGCGCCTCGCCAGCCGTGTCCTTATTCCGCAGGCGGGCACAGTAATGCTTGAAGGAGAGAATATTTTTCAGAAAGATTTGAAATCTTTCTGCCGGCGTCTTGCTTTTGTCAGCCAGGATATAACTGTGCACTTTTCAATGAGTGTCTTTGAATTTGTGCTGATGGGAAGAATCCCTCATATGAAAAGGCTCCAATTTGAAACCAAGCGCGACCGAGCGATTGCGAATGAGGCGCTTGTATTAACGGATACGTTGAATTTAAAAGATACAATGATTGATGAATTAAGTTCTGGGGAGCGGCAGCGGGTTTTTGTTGCCAAAGCCCTTGCGCAGGAGCCTTCGCTTTTGCTGCTGGATGAGCCGACATCGCATCTTGATATCGGTCACCAGATCCAGATACTTGATCTGCTGAAAAAACTCAATCGTGATAAGGGGCTTACTACTCTTATGGTGCTGCATGATTTAAACCTTGCGGCTGAATATTGCAACCGTATTGTGCTGATGGATAAAGGTTCAATTTTTAAAGAAGGTGTCCCGGACGATGTCTTGACCTATCAGCATGTAGAAGCAGTATATCAAACAGTTGTTGTTGTTCAAAAAAATCCTATTACAAAGAAACCGTATGTTATTCTTGTTCCCGGAGTTCAATAGATGAGAAAAACCACTCTGATCTTAATTCGTCACGGACAGACAAAATTCAATCTGCAAAAACGTTATTGCGGGGATATTGATGCCCCTCTGAACAACGAAGGTAAAAGACAGGTTCGCATGCTTGCGCAGCATTTGAAGAAAGAAAAGGTTTACAAGGTGTTCTCAAGCGATAAAAAGCGCGCCTTACAAACAGCACGCATCGCTTTTAAGAACGTTGATATTTGTCCTGTATCAGAATTGCGAGAGATGCATTTTGGTATTTTCGAGGGATTAACGCACGATGAAATTCTTAAGAAATATCCTAGACCGTATCAAAAGTGGCTCAATGACCCGTTTTCATCTTCTATTCCGAAGGGAGAACATCTTAAACATTTCAGGATCCGCGTTGTGCGTGCGATACGGAAGCTTATCAAAGAAAATCCTAATAAAACAATAGCGGTTGTCTGTCATGGAGGCGCTATCAGTGTATTCTTGACGCATCTCTTGAAGACAAAGAATTTCTGGGAGTTCTTACCGAAGTCAACCGCCCTTACAAGGATTGATTTTATAAACGGCAAGGCCATCATTGAGGCCTTTAATGATGTGAGACATCTTGATGAGTAAAATTATTTTTGTTCTTGGAGGTGCGCGCAGCGGTAAAAGCACGTTTGCTATGCAGTTAGCTCAACGTGCAGGAGGCCGCGTGGCTTATATTGCCACGGCACAAGCACTTGATGCTGAGATGAAACATCGTATCAAAGTGCATAAGCAATCACGCCCGCGTACATGGAAAACGTTTGAAGAGCCTGTTCGGGTTGCAAAAATAATACGGTCTGTGCATGGCGCAGCCGATGTCATTCTGCTTGATTGCCTGACATTATTGGTTTCGAATATGGTGTTGATTGGGATTGATGAGCGCAAGATCCTTCATGAAATGACCGAGATATGCCGTTTGCTGAAACGCGGGTCAGCTTCTGCGATAATAGTTTCCAATGAGGTTGGATTAGGAATTGTTCCTGATAATAAACTTGCGCGTGACTTTCGCGATATTGCAGGCCGTGTCAATCAATGTGTGGCACGGCAGGCCGACGAAGTGCATATGATGTGCGCCGGTTTATCAATACGGCTGAAATAAGGGGATGTGATGAATACACTGAATGCTGTTTTAAAAGACATTTCCGGTATTGACCAGGGATTAGTTGATAAGACGCAAATCCGGCTTGATAACCTTACGAAACCACTGGGAAGCCTGGGAAGGCTGGAGGAAATAGCGAAATTAGTAGTCGGGATGAGCGGGAAAGAGAATCCTGATTTAAAGAATAAAGTAATATTTACCATAGCGGGTGATCATGGTGTTACGGAAGAAGCGGTGAGTCCCTACCCGAAAGAAGTAACGCAGCAGATGGTTTATAATTTTTTGAAAGGCGGCGCCGGTATTAACGTGCTTGCCCGCCATATTGGCGCGCGTGTGGTTATTGCCGATGTGGGGGTTGCTGTTGATCTAATCCCGTCGCCGGAATTGCGTGTTAAGAAGATCGGATATGGGACGAACAATATCGCTCGAGGCCCGGCAATGTCCCGGCAGGATGCTATACGTTCCATTGATGCGGGGATTGAACTTTTTGAGGAAGAGTTTAAAAAAGGTATCGATATCATTGGCATAGGGGAGATGGGGATAGGCAATACAACACCTTCCAGCGCAATTACCGCTGTATTTACCGGGAAGTCGCTCGAAGATATTACGGGCCGCGGTGCCGGTCTAGATGATACGGGTTTGGTGCGAAAAAGGGATGTGGTCAGAAAGGCGCTTCAGGTGAATAATCCGGATCCGGGAGATCCAATCGATGTATTATGTAAGGTTGGCGGTTTCGAGATTGGAGCGCTCTGCGGAGTTATCCTGGCTGCTGCGGCAAAAAAAGTACCCGTTGTTATCGATGGTTTTATTTCCGCTGCTGCTGCGCTTGTGGCCTATAAGCTTGCTCCTACGACGAAGGAGTGTATGATTGCCAGTCACAGTTCCGTTGAACGCGGACACCGGGTAATTCTTGATTATATTGGGTTGAAACCGATGTTCGATTTTGATATGCGGCTCGGTGAAGGGACGGGTGCCTGTTTAGGTATTAGTATAGCGGATGCGGCAATTAAAATATTAACCCAGATGGCGACGTTTGAAAGCGCCCATGTTTCGAAAAAGGCGGACTGATATGAAGGGATTTCTTGCTGCGTTGCAATTTTTAACGATACTGCCGATACAATTGAAATCCGTTACGGAAAAAGAGCTGGCCTGGTCAATGACGTATTTCCCGGTGGTCGGGTTTTGCGTCGGTCTTATGCTTGTCGCAGTTAGTTGGCTGCTGACATCGGTGGGAATACAATCGTATTTACTGTGTCTTTTTCTCGTTATATTTCTTGTTGTTATTACCGGTGGTTTGCATTTGGATGGGCTTGCTGATACTGCAGACGGGTTTTTGAGCGGCACTTCTTCCCGTGATATGCTTGTAATAATGCGTGATTCCCGTATCGGTACGATGGGTGTCTTAAGCCTTGTGTGTGTTATTTTGGCAGAAATTTTTCTGCTCAAGGAAGTCCCCCGGGTGTTTCTGCCTGCTGCAGTTCTGCTTATGTGCTTGGTAAGCCGCTGGGCAATGGTTTTACTTATGTTTTTATTCCCCTATGCCAGGAAAGAAGGAAAGGCAATGGCGTATATGGCGGGGAGGAAGAACTATATCGGTATATTGTCATCGACTCTTGCGCTACTTTTAGCATATCTAACGTGGGGATTTTGGGGGATATGCCTGATGGCGGTTGTTGCTATTGCGGTAGTTATATTCGGTGCGTATTGTTCAAAAAAGATCGGTGGAATAACCGGTGATACTCTTGGCGCGGCCAATGAGATTATTCAAGTTGTTACTTTGTTGGTAATTTTTATTATGGGGAGGATGAATCCATGCCTGGTCCTGCGGTAGCTTCGTGGAGTGGCGGTAAAGACGGATGCCTTGCGGTATACCGAGCTCAAAAGTCAGGATATGACGTACGTTTTTTGCTTAATTTTATTTCCCGCGAATCAAAACGCGGGTGTTTTCACGGTCTTGCCGGCGATATCCTGAAGTACCAGGGGGAATTGATGGGGATTCCTTTGGTGCAATGGGAGGTGAGCCCTGATATGCTTCAATACGAAACAGAGTTTAAAGAAGCAGTTACTACGTTTAAAGATAAAGGTATATATTCAATGGTCTTTGGCGATATTTATCTTGAGGAACATGAGAATTGGATTGCCAGGGTTTGCAGGGAATTGCGGATAAATGCCGTTGAGCCGCTTTGGAAAAATCCGGTAGAGGAACTCCTTCTTGAATTTATCGGAGCGGGGTTTAAAGCGGTGATAGTCAGTTGTAAGGCCGATGTGATGGGAAAGGAATATATCGGTAGAGTAATCGATACAGGCCTGATCGATGAATTGAAAAAGAAAGGGATTTGTCCGTGCGGGGAGAAAGGAGAGTTCCATACCTTGGTGGTTGATGGGCCTTGTTTCAAAAAGCCTCTTGAAATTGTTGAGGCTGAAACAATTATTAAAGAAGGATTTTGGACGCACTGGTTTCTTGACATTAAAAAGTTTCAATAGACGTATTGAAGAAAGCCGGATAGGTGGAGGAAGTCCCGGTGTGATTCCGGGCACTGTCGCGCAACGGTAATACGATTCATTCGTAAGTCCGGTCGACCGCCTGTTACTGGTAAGTACTCTCGCATGAAGAGAAAGGATTCCGCATGAAACGCATAGTGTTAGTCGCAGCAGGTATCAGCCTCGCCGTTTGTTGGTGCCATCCTGTTTTTGCCCAAGATGTTGATCTGGAAAAAATCGTTGTTACGCCGTCGCGCATTGCGCAGAATAACGGTTCTGTCGCCCGCAATGTCGATGTTATCACGTCCAAGGATATTGCCGCTTCAGGAGCCCGGGATTTATCGGGGGTTTTGGAGGGGGTGACATCGCTGATGGTGAGCAATTACGGCGGCGCCGGTTCTGCAAAAACAGTGCGTATGCGAGGTTCGACTTCGGCGGAAACGCTGGTCATGGTTGATGGCAGGCCCATAAACAGTCCGCGTGACGGAGAAGTTGACCTAAGTTCCATACCGCTTGATAATGTCGCCCGTGTGGAAGTAATGCACGGTGCGGGATCCAGCCTCTACGGAAGCAATGCTATGGGAGGGGTTATCAATATTATTACTAAAAGACCTCCGGAGAAGGGCGTCAAGACTGAAGTGACATCTGGTTTTGGCACCTTCCGCACATACCTCGACAAGATTGTTCACGGAGCGCGTTTGGGGAAACTCGGGTATCAATTGAGCGGGGCCTATGAGAGTAGCGCAGGGTTTCGGGACAATTCAAAACTTAATCAAAAAGACTTGCATGCTCAATTCGGGTATGAATTTGATGAGGGCAATAATCTGGTTTTTAACTCCGGTTTTTTTCACAGCCTTAACGGTGCTCCCGGGAGTCTGAGCTATTCTGACACCGATGATAAGCAGCGCACGTCAAAGAATTTCTTTGATACCTGGTGGGATATACGGGTTGATGACGGGTTTGGCGTCAAAACCAGGTTGTATAATAGCTACGAACGGCTTGAATTTATGGAGAATTCGGCGGGCGCTTCGTGGGAGAGCGCGTATGCTAAGGATATCCATGCAACTATTGCTCGCGGGTTCGATATGCAGTTCGACAAGAAGTTCATTGATATCTATCGCATCGTGGGCGGGTTCAATTATGCGGCAAATTATAACGATAGTACTTCCTCGGGAAAACATGCCTATTCAATTAAGGCGTGGTATTTTGATAATCAGTTTGACATAACAAAACAATTGTTTTGTTCGTTGGGCGCGCGCCTTGAAGATTACTCGACGTTTGGTTTTCAGTCAAGTCCGAGTGCCAGTATCATGTATCGGCTTGATGATAAGACGAAGTTCCGTTCTTCCATCAGCAGATCGTTCCGCTCGCCGACGTTTAACGACCTATACTGGCCTGATGATGGCAGTACAAAAGGGAATGCAAATTTAAAACCTGAAAAGGGGATAACCGGAGAAATTGGTGTTGAACGCCAGATATGCATGTTCCTTGACTCTGGTTTAACGTATTATCATTCGCAGTACAAGCAGATGATAAACTGGTCGGAAACCAACTGGGTCTGGTCGCCGGTTAACGTTGGAAATGCCGAGATCAACGGCATAGAATTCTCCAACCGGCTCACGTTCAACGAAAATTATTCAGCGGCTCTTAATTATACCTGGACCCGGGCAAAGGACAGCAAAACAAAGGAATACCTTATTTATCAGCCGAACAACAAGGCTGATATTTCTTTGAGGTATACGAATGACCGGAGAGGGTTGATCGTTGAGGTGAATGGGCACTATGTTGACCGCAGGTTTCATGATGAGGCAAATGCTATTTATATGAAACGGTATTTCGTATTTGGATTAAGCGGTTCTAAAAAAATCAATAAGGTGATTTCCTGTTTTGCCTCAATTGATAATTTGCTGAACCGGGATTACCAGGTTGTTCGTGATTATCCGATGCCGGGGTTTGCTATTAACGGCGGCATCAAGGCGGAGTTTTAGAGCCGTTTGGTTATGAAGTTTGCCGGGTTGTGTGCCGTTAGGCGCGGCCAAATTCGTATTGAGTATAGCATAGCGTTGAGCAGCGACGGTCGTCAGCGGCGGAAATGAAATCTATGGGCAATAAGCAATGAGCGATGAACTGAGTGAATAGCTTTTTGCTATCCATGAAGCCTTGTTTTTATCCCGAAGTTATGGTAATCTACGCATATGATCGCAGAAAATAGATTTTTCCGCCAGGCAATTCTACTTTCTTTGGGAGTTCACGGGTTGATTCTTCTGACCGCTCCTGATTTTGGTTTATTGTCTATTCAAAAAAAAACAAAAGAGGTTGAGATAACGTATGTACGCGCCAAACAAGAGGTTAGAAAAGTGTTGCGTAATACCCCGCGTACGGTTGTTCAGGGCGACATAACGCTTCCTGATGTTCCGACAAAACTTACCGGGCAGCATTTGCCTCCGCCTCAATATGCGCAAAGTCCGGAAGTTGCGCAAGCTAAAGATAATATTTTGCGTCCAGTTAAAGAAATGCCGAAAGGTGTTGGGTTTGCTAAACCGGCATTTTCTAAACCTGATTTTGTGTCTGTCAAAAAGAAGGTAACGCTTCCCTCGATTAACCTCAATAATCTCGATAAGATCAATAATCCGACCTATGTAAGTTATTATCAGGTTGTCCGCGAAAAAATTAGGCGTGCTGCCTACCAGAATTATGGAAAAACCGAAGAAGGGGAGGTTTACCTGTCTTTTATAATTTCCAATGACGGCGTAATCCGCGATATCCGCCTGGTTGATGATAAATCAAGCGGTAATAGTTACCTTCGTGATACCGCACTTCGCAGTATTCGAGACGCTGCTCCGTTCCCGTCTTTTCCCAAGGATTTAGATTATCCGGAGCTTTCTTTTAACATTGTTATCTCGTTTGAAGTTGAATAAAAAAGAAAGCGCTTTCCTTGACACCCCCCTACCCGTATGGTATACTTTAAATAATTTTCCTATAATAACTTATGAAAGGATGGACGCATGCTTTGGGCAATCGTTAAATCATGCAATTGGGTTGATGTTTTTATCCTAATTATTTTAATCAGAATATGTTACATTTCTTTGAAAATCGGCTTCGTAGCAGAGGTTTTTAAGCTGGCCGGGTTACTTTTTTCTATGTATTTGGCCTGCCACTATTTTACATTTATTTCCGATTTGATTAGCACGAATGTAAAGTTGCGTTATTTGCCTCCGTTAATGCCGGTTGAATTCCTTGATTTCATAGTTTTTGTGCTGCTTGTTTTTGTGGGGTATGGGCTTTTTGTGCTTTTGAGGGAGACTTTGGGGAAGCTTATTCATACCGAGGCTGTTGCGACGCTCAATAAATGGGGAGGCCTTTTGGTTGGTTTTATCCGGGGTGTCCTTTTGGCATCATTAGTTGCTTTTATGCTGTCTATTACGAGTATTTCTTATTTTAAAAACAGCACGTATCAATCATATTTCGGCAGCAGGCTTTTTTACGTTACCCCGGTCATTTATAGCGGCATGTGGAATGGCCTCATTTCCAAATTCATGGTTTTTGAAAAATATAATAAGACTGTTGATGAAATAAGGGACGATTTTTCTGCGCCGCCGAAAGTGAAAAAAGAGAAAGAATGAAATTAGGAGCGTTGTATAAGGCTGTTGTTGAGGCGGGAGCTTCGTGTGATGTCAGAAAGCGTTCAGCTATTCGTTCTTTTGAAGATTCCGCGCTGTTCCATGGCGATCCTTCCATACATGTCCGGTCGATTCTGGTCGGGATTGATATCGAAGTAGGCGAACTTCTTTTAGCGGATAAGATCAGAAACGAACGTGGGCTTGATCTCGTTATCGCGCATCATCCTGAAGGTGCCGCACTGATTGGTTTGGTTGATGTTATGAAACTGCAGGCCGATCTTTTGAAAAAAGTGGGGATTGCTGCCCACGTTGCCGATGAGTTCATCCTGCAGCGAAGGCTGGAGGTTGACCGCCGGATAACGACGGGGAATTACATGCGTGCGGTTGATGTTGCCCGTATTCTGGATATTCCTTTTATGAATATTCATACACCTGCCGATAACCATGCTTCTGTTTTTCTAGACCGTTTGTTTTCGAAAGAAAAACCGAAAACCGTCCAGGATATTTTTGATCTCCTTATGGGTATTCCTGAGTATAAAGAGGCGGCGTCAGTGCTTGCCGGGCCGCGTATAATTCTCGGGAATCCAAAAAGACCGGCTGGAAAGATCTTTGTTGAAATGACGGGTGGTACCGAAGGTCCGAAAGATGTGTATGAGTCGTTATATAAGAAGGGGATCAGGACGCTGGTTTCCATGCATATAAGTGAAGATCATTTTCGCAATATTAAAAATGCGAATTTAAACGTTGTTTTGGCCGGCCACATGTCTTCGGATACGCTTGGTTTAAATCTTCTGTTTGATCGTCTGGAACGGGTAGCTAAAGAACAATTCCAAATAATCGAGTGCTCCGGGTTTAGAAGGTTTCGCCGGTCATAAAAAGGATTACGCATGCCAGGTCTTATTCCGCAAAGCGCGTTGGATGAAATTTTAGGCCGGGTTGACATTGTCGAGCTTATTTCCGGGTATATCCCCTTAAAGAAATCTGGCAGGAATTTTAAGGCGCCGTGTCCGTTTCATAACGAAAAAACGCCTTCGTTCATGGTTTCTCCCGAACGGCAGATCTACCATTGTTTCGGCTGTGGGGAATCCGGAAATGCGTTTAAGTTTTTGATGAAGTATGAGCGCCTGGAGTTTCCCGAGGCGGTTGAGCATTTGGCAAAAAAAGCTGGTGTTGTTTTGCCTGAAACAAGGCCGCAGGATTCCACAGTTACCAATCTTCTAACACAGCTGTATACGGTGAATGATTTGGCGGTGCAGTATTATGCGTCAAATCTTATTTCTTCAGCTGGTGTGGGTGCGCGCGCGTATTTAAGCAAACGGGGAATAACCGATGATTCAATTGCTCATTGTAAACTCGGTCTTGCACTTGATAAATGGGATGGATTAATTACATATATGCGCCAGAAGGGGGTTACTCTTGGCGTGCTTGAAAAAGCAGGGCTTATTCTCGCCAAAGATAGCGGCGGGGGTTATTATGATCGTTTCAGGGGGCGTTTGATTTTCCCGATTTTTGATATAAAGGGCAGGCCTATTGCTTTTGGCGCCCGTGTTTTGGATGACAGTCTTCCCAAATACATAAATTCATGCGAAACCCCTGTGTATGTAAAGGGCAAGAATTTGTATGGATTTCATCTGGCGAAAGATTTTGTGCGTGATTTGGATCACGTGCTGGTTGTTGAGGGATATCTCGATTTTCTTGTCCCGTTCCAACAAGGAATTGGTAATATTGTCGCTTCTCTGGGAACGGCGCTGACTTCTGATCAGGTTCGTATGGTGAAACGGTATACGCATAACGCGGTGATGATTTATGACGCTGATCAGGCCGGTCAGATGGCGGCACTTCGCAGCCTCGATATCTTTATTGAAGAGGAAATGCAGGTTCGCGTTGCGTCGTTACCGGCTGGGTTTGATCCTGATTTGTTTGTGAGAAAATACGGCGCTGAAGGGTTCCGCCTGCTAGTTGAAAAAGCAGAGAACCTGTTTGATTTTAAACTGCGTCTCTTGAAAGGCAAGTATAATGCCGATAGCATTGAGGGGAAAGCTCGTATTGCCTCGGAAATGTTATCGACCATTGCTAAGTTTAAGCATGCGGTTATGCAGTCGGAATATGTGAAGAAGTTGGCGGATGTTTTATCGGTTAATGAAGAGGCGCTCTGGAGCGAAATAAAAAAAGAAAAGAAACGGCCTGATTCATCCGCGCAGTCCGGCAATACCGCTGTGTCTGCGGGTTTTCAGGATAACCCCACGGAAAAACTTTTATTTAAGTTGATGCTTGAGGAGACGCATCTTATTGATCGTATCCGTCGTCAGCTTGATCCTGAGGAGTTCCAGGATGAACGCATCTCGCAGATTGTTTCCAAGCTTTTTGATTTCGTCGAACAGGGGAAACTTATTGAACCGAGCAGTTTGATCCATTATTTTGATGATGAGTGTACCATGAAATTCATTTGTGAGTCGGCGATACCTTCTGATGTTGCCATGCTTGATAAGGAAAAAGTGGTAGATGATTGCATCCGCCGGCTTAAAACGAAAAACCGTCAGAAACGGAAAATTTCGCTGCAGGAGAAAATTAAGTCTGCGCAAGACGAAGGAAAAGATGACGAACTTTCCCGCCTTATGCAGGAATTTGACGAGCTTTTGAAATCTCAAAACTGAAACTATTGGTAAGGTTTTGATGCTGCTTTTTTGTGATGAGGGCGCTCGTATCGACCAGGGATCGCTGAAGATATACAGGTTACAGTAATTTCTATATAGAGGAGAATCGGTACCTATGAAAAGTAGACAATATACTAAAAAAGATGTGGAGAAGATCATTGCTTTAGGTAGACAAAAAGGGTTTGTTACCTACGATGAAGTGAATGATCTGTTGCCCGAAGAAGTTTGCTCTTCGGAAGATATTGACCAGATATTTGATCTTTTGGGAAACGAAGATATCCGCGTTGTGGATGCCGATAAAGAAAAAGAAGAGGCTGCTGATAAGCAGGTAGTCCCTGAATACAAGGAAGAACTTTTACGGGAAGATCTGAAGGAAGAACCGGATGCTTTCAGCGAACATCTTTTGAAGATTGAAGAGCGTTTTATGCCGTTAGATGATCCGGTTAAGATGTATTTGAAACAGATGGGGTCTATTTCCCTTTTATCACGCGAACATGAAATTGAGCTGGCTAAAAATATTGAAGAAGCCGAGGAAAAGTTTAAACATGCCGCGCTCAGTACGGTTTTTTGCCGCAATGAGATGATTGCTGTTGCCAATGAGGTTGTTGCCGGTGCTACAAACGCTGAGGAAGTGGTTAAAGATGATCTCAAGGCTAAAGATGACAGTTCGCTGAAGAAGTTGAAAAAATTGCTTGGTAAAATCAAGAATACGCGCAGTGATTCAAAGATACTGCTGTATATTCTGCAGTTTAATTTTACCACATCAGTTGTTGAAGGGGCGGTTAGAAAGCTGCATTCTGTTATGAAAGAACATGAACAGCTTTTGCGCCAGGGCAGGCGCGCAGATCGCAATCGTAAAAAGGTGGTCGCGCGTCAATTGAACGAAACGTTTGTTACGGTAAAAGAACAGATGAAATTTATCCGTTCCACACATCTGAAATTCAATCGTACAAAAAAACGGCTCGTTGAAGCGAATTTAAGACTGGTTGTCAGCATCGCTAAAAAATATACTAATCGTGGTTTGTCGTTTCTTGATCTTATCCAGGAAGGTAATATCGGGCTCATGCGCGCGGTTGAAAAATTCGAGTATAAACGCGGATATAAATTTTCAACCTATGCAACCTGGTGGATTAGACAGGCGATTACCCGTTCTATTGCCGATCAGGCTCGTACTATTCGCATCCCTGTGCATATGACGGAAACGATCAATAAAATAATTCGTTACTCGAGGATTTTCGTGCAGGAAAACGGACGTGAGCCGACACCTGAGGAGATTGCGCAAAAGATGCGGCTCCCCCAGGAAAAAGTTAAGTCGATCTTGAAAATAGCTCAGGAGCCGATCTCATTACAAATGCCGATTGGCGATGAGGGGGATACGCATTTCGGCGATTTTATCCAGGATAAAAAAGCGGTTTCTCCGGCGAATGCGACTGTCCATACCATGCTGAAGGAAGAGATGAATTCAGCTCTCGATACGCTTTCAGATCGGGAAAAGAAAATCCTTATTTTACGTTTCGGCGTTAATGATGGGGCGCCGCGTACCCTTGAAGAGGTTGGGAATGTGTTTAAGGTTACGCGTGAGCGAGTCCGTCAGATCGAGGCCAAGGCTCTTAAGAAACTTCGTCATCCGACACGATCGAGAAGGTTACGTACGTTTCTTGATATGACATTGGCTCATCAGAGAGAGTATTGAGGTAATGATTAGAGGGTGTCAAAAAAGCTGCCGCAGATAATTCTGTGGCAGCTTTTTTGTTGGGCAAGGACCGGTATAGTATCGTGCAAGTAGACCGGGTTAAAAGAAACGTTTGACCTTGGAATGCATGAAGAAGTATAATTGAAAGGCGATACCGTTTATTACGGGACTGGGTTTGTTGACGGCCGGGACTGTACGTATATAAAGAGCAGTTTTTGTCTATGGTACTACAAGAGCGTATGCCAGAAAAACGCAGCTTCCATACATTTGTCGTGATGGCTCGTGAAGGATCCCCGTATCTTGATGCCTGTGTATTGTCTTTGGTTAATCAGACAGTCAGGAGCCCGATAGTAATTTATACCGCAACAGCGTCGAATCATGTTGCCGCTATCTCCAAAAAGTATGAAATTCCGGTATTAATTCATCCGGTTGGCGGGAATATGATAGATGTCTGGAATTTTGCGTATAACAACTGTGAAAGTGAGTATGTTACGTTAGTGCATGAAGACGATGTGTATCTTCCCCGGTACAATGAAATATGCTTTTCATACCTCAATGCAATTAAAAATGGGGAGAGCCTGATACTTTTTACCTGGTATAATGATTTTATAAACGGGAAAGAGAGCGTTTGCAATATAAAACTCTTGATAAAAAAGCTCCTTCTTTTTCCGGCTGTAATTAAGAGCGCTATACGAAGCAGGTTTTTAAAGAAGGCAATGCTGTTATTTGGCTCTCCGATCCCGTGCCCGAGCGTCATGTATCACAAGGGCAGGATCGGGCCGTTTTATTTTTCAAAAACATTTAATTGCGATCTGGATTGGGATGCGTGGTTGCGTCTTTCCGAAAGAGATGGCAGTTTTATCTTCGTTAATAAGAAGTTACTTTTACACAGGATACATCATCAGTCTCTTACATCACAGCTGATAGACAGTAATGGCAGACGAGATGAGGATCTGCGCATATTCAGAAGGCTTTGGCCTGAACCGATGGCGCGCATGTTATCTGCCTTGTATGCTTTGAGCTATAGGATGAACAATGCCGGTTGATAGTCGTAGTAACGATGTCCTTGTTATTATCCTCGCCTATAATGAGGAAAAGAATGTGGGGAGTGTCATAGATGATGTAAGGAAATACTTCTGTATGGCGGATATCCTTGTTGTTGATGATGGTTCTGAGGATAATACCGCCGGGGTTGCCGTCGAAAAAGGAGTATTTTTTGTCAGGCACGTTTTTAATTTAGGTATCGGAGCCAGCCTTGAAACAGCGTTCCGGTTTGCCTGTATAAATGGATATGAGTATATCGTACGGATGGACGCGGATGGCCAGCACCGCGCGTATTGTATACAGGATTTAATCGGCCCTGTAAAGACCGGTGAAATTGATATTGCGATCGGTTCGAGGTTTCTTGGAAAATCCGAGTTTAAGACCTCGTTTTTAAGAACATGCGGTATCCGGTTAATAGCTGCATTCTTACGATTAATTACGGGGGTAGCAATAACCGATCCGACAAGCGGGTTTTGCGCAATGAGCAAAAAGGCATTTCTGTTTTTTGCTGATAACTGCGCAGATGATTATCCTGAGCCGGAGATTTTAATTTACCACCGGGATTTTAGAATTAAAGAGATCCCTATATCCATAGCGCCACGGAGAGCGGGTGTTTCATCTATTACGCCCGGCAAATCTGTTTATTATATGTATAAAGTCATGTTCTCGATCCTCTTGATTCGTTTGAAAAG